>CAJXLA010000011.1 GCA_913055795.1 uncultured Alcanivorax sp.
TTTCTTTTTCCTCCCCTTGCCAGGGGAGGAAAGGCGGCGCTCCCCCTGGCAAGGGGGGGAGTTAGAGTGGGTCAAGCCTGCGCGGCCACACTGTTCTTTGCTAGGATTGTCCCCCGACGCGGAGGCGGGCCCAAAAGGCCGTTGTGTCTCCCCGGATCGCGGCGGGCTCACCGGCCCGCCGCCTTGCCAGAACCCTTAGGAGGGGCCATGCGAACGATTCACAAGCACCGGCTGGATCTGATCAGTGAGGTGCAGGAGCTGCGGTTGCCGGACGAAGCGGTGGTCCGCAGCGTTGACTATACCCTGCAGGACCGGGCCGTAATGGTCTGGGTGGAAGTGGACGCGGATACCGTGATCGACGAGAAAACCGGGGTCCGCCAGTTCAAGGTCTTCCACACGGGCGACGGCATTCCCGACCACGCCGTTTTCGTCGGTTCCACCATCAATCACCTCAAGCCCGAGGCGTATCACGTCTACGAATTGAATGACTAGGCCCGGCATTTTTCAGTGGAGTAGGGTGCGCCGCGCGCACCTTCGGGCCAGGGGGCGCACGGCGCACCCTACGGGTCTCCTGGCATCAGGGTGTGCCCGCGTGCATCCTCTTGATCATTAGCCAGAGCCGGGGGTTAGGCGCTAGAATCCGCGCCCTCGAACGCAGTTGCAACAACAGGTGTACGACGTCATGGAAACCAATCCGCTGCGAAGCCGTCTCCAGGATCTGAAAGCGCGTACGGAAGCGCTTAGGGGGTATCTTTGACTATGCCAACCGGAAAGAAAGGTTGGAGGAAATCGAGCGGGAGCTGGAGCAGGGTGAAACCTGGAATGATCCCGACCACGCCCAGGCGCTGAACAAGGAGCGCGTCCAGCTTGCGGAGCTGATCCGGAGCATTGATGACGCGTCCGGCGGTCTGGATGACGCCGCTGAAATGCTGGAATTGGCGGAAGCGGAAGACGACGCCGATACCGTGGCCGAGGTGGAAGCGGACGCGGACCGGCTGGAGAAGATCGTCAAGAATCTGGAATTCCGCCGCATGTTTTCCGGCGAAATGGATGACCGCAACGCCTACCTGGATATCCAGGCCGGCTCCGGGGGGACCGAGGCCCAGGACTGGGCGGAAATGCTGCTGCGCATGTATCTGCGCTGGTGTGAAGCGCGCGGCTTCGAAACCGAGATCATCGAGGCTTCCGAGGGGGATGTGGCCGGGCTCAAGAGCGTGACGGTGCATGTGAAGGGCGATCACGCCTACGGCTGGCTGCGCACGGAAACCGGTGTGCACCGGCTGGTGCGCAAATCGCCCTTCGATTCCGGCGGGCGCCGGCATACGTCCTTCGCCTCCGTGTTCGTTTCGCCCGAGGTGGACGAGTCGATCGAGGTGGAGCTGGATCACAACAAGATCCGGGTCGATACCTATCGTGCGTCCGGCGCCGGTGGCCAGCACGTGAACCGGACGGATTCGGCCGTGCGGCTGACGTACAACTTCACGGATCCGGATACGGGCGAAGAGCATACCTTTGTGACCCAGTGCCAGGCCGGGCGCTCGCAGCACCAGAACAAGGACAAGGCCATGCAGATGCTGCAGGCCAAGGTCTATGAGATGGAGCTGCAGAAGCAGAACGCGGAAAAGCAGCGCATGGAAGAGAACAAGTCGGATATCGGCTGGGGCAGCCAGATCCGCTCCTATGTGCTCGATGACGGCCGCATCAAGGATCTGCGCACGAACGTCGAGAGCTTCAGCACCGAGAAGGTGCTGGACGGCAACCTCGATCAGTTTATTGAAGCGTCGTTAAAGGCGGGGCTTTAACGAAGTGGCAAGGGGCAAGTAGCAAGGGGCAAGAAAAACCGCTTCTCCCCCTGGGAAGGAGGAGACCGAGAGGGGGTCAAGCGGAGGCTCTGGAATGGACCCCTCGTTGGTGTTTACTCCCCTTGGGAAAGGGTCGCAAGGGGCAAGAGGCAAGGAGCAAGGGAACCCCTCCTCGGTCCTCCCCTTGAGAAGGGGAGGAAGGGCCTGGATGAGCCACCCGGGCTTGTACATGCTTCTCCCCCTTGGAAAGGGGGAGAGACAGAGGGGGTTCCCTCTCCCCCTGGTAAGAGGGTGTCGCAAAAGGCACACCGTAGGGTGCACCCATAGGGCATAAACGCCGCGCGCACCATCGGACTCAAAGGTGCGCATGGCGTTTATGCCCTATGGGTGCACCCTACAGCTTGTTCGACAAACGAGATGCAAAATACAGAGGCTTTAGCGACACCCTCGGTAAGGGGGAGATCGTGAGGGGGTCAGCGCGGCGCAGTGAATGGTGACAGGATAACTCCATGACCGACGAATCGAACGAAGAAACCGAAGGCCGGGACGAGAACAAGCTGATCGCGGAGCGCCGCGAGAAGCTGTCCGGGCTGCGCGAGGACGGGCAGGCGTTTCCCAATGCTTTCCGGCGCGACAGTCTGGCGGCGGATCTGCAGGCGCAGTACGGCGACAAGAGCAAGGAAGAGTTGCAAGAACTTGCCATCGAGGTATCCGTGGCCGGGCGCATCATGCTCGACCGGAAGATGTTCAAGGAAATCCAGGATCAGTCCGGGCGCATCCAGATCTGGGCCTCGAAGCAGGTCCAGAAGGCCACCAAGGACTGGGACATCGGCGATATCGTGGGCGTGCGAGGGACTTTGTCCAAATCGGGCAAGGGGGATCTCTATGTGGTCATGGATGACTATCAGCTGCTCACCAAGTCGCTGCGGCCGCTGCCGGAAAAGCACCACGGGTTGACGGACACGGAGCTGAAGTACCGGCAGCGCTATGTGGATCTGATCATGAGCCAGGCCACGCGCGAGTCGTTCAAGATCCGTTCGCGCATTGTCGATGCCCTGCGCCGCTATCTGGTGGATCAGGACTTCTTCGAGGCGGAAACGCCCATGCTCCAGACCATTCCCGGCGGCGCCACCGCGCGACCCTTTGTCACCTACCACAACAGCCTGGACATGGAGATGTTCCTGCGCATCGCGCCGGAGCTCTATCTCAAGCGGCTGCTGGTGGGCGGCTTCGAGCGGGTGTTCGAGATCAACCGCAATTTCCGCAACGAGGGGCTTTCGCCGCGGCACAACCCGGAATTCACCATGCTGGAGTTCTATCAGGCCTATGCCGATTACGAGGACCTGATGAACCTGACCGAACACCTGCTGCGGCATCTGGCACATACGGTGCTGGGCTCCACCGAGGTGGAATACCAGGGCGAGCGCTACGACTTCGGCCGGCCCTTCGCGCGCATGACGGTGCGCGAGGCCATCCTGCAGTACAACGACGATCTCACCGATGAACAGCTGGACGACCATGACGCGCTGCGGGCGCACGCGGAAAAGCGCGGCATCGAGGTGAAGGATTCCTGGGGCCTGGGCAAGCTCCAGACCGAGCTGTTCGAGGAAACGGCGGAGCCGAAGCTGGTCCAGCCCACCTTCATTACCGAGTATCCGGCGGAAGTCTCGCCGCTGGCGCGGCCCAGTGACGCCAATCCCTTCGTCACCGAGCGCTTCGAGCTCTTCGTGGGCGGGCGCGAGATCGCCAATGGTTTCTCCGAGCTCAACGACCCGGAGGAGCAGGCGGAGCGGTTCAAGCAGCAGGTGGCGGACAAGGCCGCCGGCGACGACGAGGCGATGCATTACGACGAGGACTATATCGTGGCGCTGGAACACGGCATGCCGCCGGCGGCCGGTGAGGGGATCGGCATTGATCGGCTGGTCATGCTGTTTACGGATTCGCCCTCGATCCGTGATGTGATTCTCTTTCCGCATATGCGGCCGCGGCACGACTGATGGCCGTAACCGTGCGCTTCTGTATCATGGAGCAACGCCGCCGGGCGAGAACAAGAAAAGGAGTGCCAGCATGACATCGGCGATTCAGTACCAGGGCCGCAAGGCCCGCCGGGCGGGCAGTGAGCAGCGGCGCCAGAACATCCTCGAGGCGGCGCTGCGCATTATCGTGCGCGACGGCATCCGCAATGTGCGCCACCGAGCCGTGGCCAATGAAGCCGAGGTGCCGCTGTCCGCCACCACCTATTACTTCAAGGATATCCAGGATCTGATTGCCGATACTTTCACGCTCTTCGCCGAACGGGCCATGACGGAGGTAATCGATCCCTTCAGTGAACAGGCTTTCGCGGCTCTGCAACAGTTCGACGCGGACATGCTGAAGGATCCGGCCAGCCGCCAGCAGCTGATCGACATGCTGACCGAAATGACGGTTTCGTTTATCAACAACGAGGTGACGGACGAACGCGATCATCTCATTGCCGAGCAGGCCTTTCTCCATGAGGCGGTGCTGGACGAACGGCTCAAGGAGCTGGCCCGTACCTATCAGGACAAACAGCTCCAGGTGCTGCGTCAGGCGTGCGAGCAACTGCATACGCCCGATCCCGAACATGATGCGGAACTGGTCATGGCCACGTTCTACTATATCGAGTCGCAATTGCTGGCCTATCCGGAATCCCTGGACGAGGATGCGCTGCGGGGCAAGGTCCGGCATGTGCTGAGCTTGCTGGTGGGAGGCGGCGCCAGCGATGGCTGAGTCGGCCGAGCGTGTCCAGATGGAGCCCGGCTGGAAGCAGGTGCTGGCGTCCGAGTTCGAAAGCGAGTACATGCAGCAGCTGCGCGATTTTCTCAAGCGGGAAAAGGAGCAGGGCAAGACGGTCTACCCGCCCGGTTCCGAGATTTTCAACGCGTTCAATCACGCGCCCTTTGATCAGGTGAAGGCGGTGATTCTCGGGCAGGACCCCTATCACGGCCCCAATCAGGCCCACGGACTCTGTTTTTCCGTGCGCAAGGGCGTGAAGATTCCGCCGTCTCTGGTGAATATCTACAAGGAGATCGAGCAGGAACTGGATGTTTCCATGCCCGAGCACGGCAATCTGGAAGGCTGGGCCGATCAGGGTGTGCTGCTGCTGAACGCTACGCTTACGGTCCAAGCGGGCCAGGCCGGCTCCCACCAGAACAAGGGCTGGGAAAAGTTCACCCACGCCGCCATCGACCGGCTCAACCGGCAGCGCGACGGCCTGGTGTTCTTTCTCTGGGGCAGCTCGGCGCAGAAGAAAGGCAAGATTATCGACCGCAACCGGCATCTGGTGCTGGAAGCCCCCCATCCCTCGCCGCTGTCCGCGCACCGCGGCTTCTTCGGCTGCGGGCATTTCGCCCGGGCGAATGAGTACCTGATCGAACAAGGCAAAGAGCCTATCGACTGGTCTGCTCTTTAGAGCAGACCAGTCAGGCGCGAGGCGCGAGGGACGAGGCGCGAGCGAACCCCCTCTGTGATCTCCCCCTCGAGAAGGGTGAGAAGCCCGTATTCATGCACGGCGGCTGCTTCATGCTTTTCCTCCCCTTATCAGGGGGAGGATCAAGGAGGGGTTGCCTCGCCCCTCGCTCCTCGCTCCTCGCTCCTCACCCCTCGCCCCTTCCCGTCCCCCTCGCCCCTGGCACCTTCGTACGGCTAGAATGGGTGTTTACCCCGGCCGCCGAGGACATCCCATGAGCCGCACCGCATCCGATCTCCAGGCATCGTCGCAGGCCGACACCGGGGCGCCGCTGCGCTTTATTACGGCGGCCTCGCTGTTCGACGGCCATGATGCCGCCATCAATATCATGCGCCGGCTGATTCAGGGCGAGGGCTGCGAGGTGGTGCATCTGGGCCACAACCGCGCCGTCCGGGATATCGTCGATGCCGCCATTCAGGAGGACGCCGATGGCATCGCCATCAGCTCCTATCAGGGCGGGCACAACGAGTTCTTCCGCTACATGGTCGATATGCTCGCCGAGCGTGGCGCCGGCCACATCCGGGTTTTCGGCGGCGGGGGCGGCACCATTACGCGCGACGAGATCGAGCAGCTCCACGACTATGGCGTCGAGCGCATCTATGCCCCCGACGACGGCATGGAGATGGGCCTCAAGGCCATGATCGAAGACCTGGTGGAGCGGACCCAAAAGGCGCGTGCGGAGCGCTCTATTCCCGAAACCGCCGATGCCGGCGACCCGGGCTCGGTCGCCGCCATGCTCACCGCCCTGGAATGCGGCCTGCTGGGCGAGTCCGAAGTGAAGCTCAAGGAGCGCGAATGGAGCCAGAAGGGCAAGAACGTGCCCGTGGTCGGGCTCACGGGGACCGGGGGCGCGGGCAAGTCCTCGGTCACCGATGAGCTAATCAACCGCTTTCTGCGGAATTTCCCCGAGATGAAGATCGCAATACTTGCGGTGGATCCCACGCGCCGGCGCACCGGCGGTGCGCTGCTGGGGGACCGCATCCGGGTCAACTCGCTGCGCTCGGAGCGGCTCTTCATGCGCTCCATGGCCACCCGGCGCGAGCACCTGGCCACGGCCGGCGTGCTGGAGCACTGCATCGAGTTTTTGCGCGGCGCCGGTTATGGCCTGGTGGTGGTGGAGACCGCCGGCATTGGTCAGGGCGATACCGAGATTGTCGATCTGGTGGACTTTCCGGTCTATGTGATGACCTCCGACTATGGCGCGGCCAGCCAGCTGGAAAAGATCGACATGCTCGACTATGCCGAGATGGTCGTGCTCAACAAGTATGAAAAGCGCGGCGCCGAGGATGCCCTGCGGGACGTGCGCAAGCAGTGGAAGCGCAACCGCCTGGCGTTCCAGCTGGAAAACGATCAGGTGCCCGTGTATCCCACCATCGCCAGCCAGTTCAATGATCCGGGTGTGACCTGGACCTTCGTGAATCTCTGCCGGCTTTTGCGCGAGCAGCTGGAACTGCCCGAAGACGCCTGGACGCCGCCGGTGGAAGCGCACGCCGAGGAGCCGCGTTCCGCGGCCCTGATTCCCGGTCACCGCCAGCGGTATCTCGCGGAAATCAGCGAACAGGGCCGGGCGATCAATGAACGCATCGACACCCAGGGCGAAATCGCCAGCGCCGCCCAGAGTCTTTATAACGCCTTGAAGGAACTCGAGGATCCGGCGCTGCCCGAGCCCGTCCAGCCGTACGGCCAGCCGGATGACACCAGCAACCTGGCCGAGGAAATGGCGCCCGCCATCCCGCGCCTGCGCCAGACCTATAACGAAAAACTCGATCAACTCGACGCCGAAAGCCTGGAACTGCTGCGCGGCTGGCCGCAAAAACGCGAAGGCATTCAGGCCGAGCAGTTCAGCTACACCGTGCGCGGCAAGGAAATCACGGGTAACAACTATAGCGAGTCTCTGTCCGGCAACCGGATTCCCAAGATTGCCGCCGCCGATTACCGCGACTGGGGCGATCTGCTGAAGTACCTGGGCCGCGAGAATCTGCCCGGGTATTACCCCTACACGGGTGGTGTCTTCCCCTACCGGCGCTCCGGCGAGCAGCCCACACGCATGTTCGCCGGCGAGGGCACCCCTGAGCAGACCAACCGGCGCTTTCACTACCTCGCGCATGGGCAGGGCGTGGCGCGGCTGTCCACCGCCTTTGATTCGGTGACCTTGTACGGCGAGGACCCGGACGAACGGCCGGACATCTACGGTAAGGTGGGCAACTCCGGGGTGTCCATTGCCACCCTGGACGACATGAAAAAGCTCTACTCGGGCTTTGATCTGTGTGCCCCGACTACGTCCGTGTCCATGACCATCAATGGCCCGGCGCCCATGATCATGGCCATGTTCATGAACACGGCCATTGATCAGCAGGTGGAACAATACCTGGTGGATAACGGCCGCCTGGACGAGATCGATCAGCTCAGGAAGAAACGCTTCAGCAACGCCGAAGCGCCGGAATACGAAGGTGAGCTGCCCGAGGGCAACAACGGACTGGGCCTCAAGATGCTCGGTATTACCGGCGACGAGGTGCTGGATCAAGACACCTACAACGAGATCAGGGCCCGTGTGCTCAACACGGTGCGCGGCACCGTCCAGGCGGATATCCTCAAGGAGGATCAGGCGCAGAACACCTGCATCTTCTCCACCGAATTCGCGCTGCACATGATGGGCGATATTCAGCAATACTTTATCGACCACCATGTGCGCAACTTCTATTCGGTGTCCATCTCCGGGTATCACATTGCCGAGGCGGGCGCGAATCCGGTGACCCAGCTGGCGTTCACCCTGGCCAATGGCTTCACCATTGTGGAGTACTACCTGGCGCGGGGCATGGATATCGATGACTTCGCGCCCAATCTATCGTTTTTCTTTTCCAACGGCATGGACCCGGAGTACGCGGTCATCGGACGAGTGGCCCGACGCATCTGGGCGCGCGCCATGCGTGAGCGCTACGGCGGCAACGCCCGAAGCCAGATGCTCAAGTACCACATTCAGACCTCGGGGCGCAGCCTCCACGCCCAGGAAATCCAGTTCAACGATATTCGAACCACGCTGCAGGCGTTGTACGCGCTGCTGGACAACTGCAACAGTCTCCACACCAACGCCTATGATGAAGCCATCACCACACCCACCGAGGAATCGGTGCGCCGGGCCGTGGCCATCCAGCTGATTATCGCGGAGGAACTGGGCATCAATTACTGTGAAAACCCCTGGCAGGGCAGTTTCATTATCGAGCGTCTTACCGATCAGGTGGAGGAAGCGGTATACCAGGAATTCGAGGCCCTGTCCGAACGCGGCGGTGTGCTCGGTGCCATGGACTCCATGTACCAGCGTGGCAAGATCCAGGACGAATCGCTGTACTACGAGAGCCGCAAGCACGACGGCAGTTTGCCCATCATCGGGGTGAACACCTTCAAGCCCGAAAAGGGTGAAGAAGAGGAAGGGCCGGAAACAGAACTGGTCCGCTCCACCGAAACCCAGAAGAACGCGCAGATCGAGCACCTGCGCCGTTTCCAGCAGGCGAGGAACGAACTGGGACCGCAGGCCATCGAGGAACTCAAGCGCATGGCCCGGGAGCGCGAAAATACGTTCGCCGCGCTGATGGACGCCGTGAAATATTATTCGCTGGGTCAGATCAGCCACGCGCTCTACGAGGTCGGGGGCGAGTACCGGCGCAACATGTAAGCCATTTGCTCAGGGGCGGCCCGGGCGCCTTGCGGATTACGGGTGAAGAGCCTTCACCAGGACAGGAACGAGAGGAAAGTCGAAAGACGAAAGTTGGAAGAATTACAGCAAGGTGTGCTCCGCGCAGCTTGGAAACAAGGGGTAGAACCCGGTCGAGCCGGGCGAGGTAGGCCGCCAGGTTCATGGCTTGACGGGGGCAGGTCTGGCCGACAGGCTTGCGCCTCTGAACACCGCGAATCGAGAGACACACCATGACCGAAGACGATCAGGTTCTGTTCGAGGAAATTCCCTGTGAATCCGGCAAGAAGATCGGCCGGATCACGCTCAACGCCCCCAAAGCCCTGAACTCGCTGGCGCTGAGCATGATCCAGCGGACCCATCAGCAGCTGCTGGACTGGGAAGACGACGACAGTATTGCCTGCATCTGGCTGGAAGGCGCCGGCGAAAAGGCGTTCTGTGCCGGCGGCGACATCGTGGAAATGTACAACTCCATGACGCCATTGGGTGAGCGCAACCCCTTCACCGAAGAGTACTTCGCCTCGGAATACCGGCTGGACTATCTGATCCACGTCTATGAAAAACCCGTGATTGTCTGGGGCCATGGCGTGGTCATGGGCGGCGGCATGGGCCTGATGCAGGGCGCCGATCACCGCATCGTCACCGAAAAATCGAAGCTGGCCATGCCCGAGATCACCATCGGCCTCTATCCGGATGTGGGCGGCTCCTGGTTTCTCAACCGCACGCCCGGCAAGACGGGCCTGTTCGCCGGCTTGACCGGTGTGCATCTCAACGCCGGGGATGCGCTTTTCATGGGTCTGGCGGATGTCTATATTCATGCCGGGCGCAAGGACGAGGTGCTGGATGGACTCAAGGGTCTGTCGCTGACCGCGCACGAGCACACCGACCATGTCCTGATTCACCGGCTGCTGCGCGAGGAAGCGCCGGCAGAAAAGCCGGACTCCCCTATCCAGCAGCACCTGGATGGCATCAACGATGTCTGTGACCGGGCTACGCTGGAGGATGTGGTCGAGGCCATGGAACACCACAAGAACGACAGCGACTTCATGCACCGGGCGGTGTCCAGTCTCGAACGCGGCTGTGCGCAGACGGCCTGGCTGGTGTGGGAACAGCTGGAACGGGCCCGGTATTCCTCGCTGGCGGAATGCTTCCGCATGGAATGGTGTATCTCCACTCAGTGCGCCATGCACGCCGATTTCCGCGAGGGTGTGCGTGCTCTGCTGGTGGACAAGGACGGTCAGCCCCAATTCCGCTTCCGCCATGTCTATGAAGTACCCGAGGGCTATATCGACAACTTTTTTGTTTCGCCGGCGCCGGATAATCCGCTCGACGACTTATAAGGAGCAAGGCGCAAGAGGCAAGGAGCAAGGAACCCCCTTTGTGATCTCCCCCTTCCAGGAGGGTGTCGCAAAAGGCAAAGGGTAGGGTGAGCCGTGCGCACCACTGGGCCTGGAAGGTGCGCACGGCGCACGCTACAGCTTGTTCGATAGTTCAGGATGCAAAATTTAGAGGCTTTTGCGACACCTTCTCCAAAGGGGGGATCACAGAGGGTCGAGCTTCTCCACCCCTGCTCATTGACGCATATCAAGACCTGCGTCGCGCCCGTGAGGTAGACTGTCTTCTTTTGAGCGGGGCGGTGTGCGTTAATCCGCAAAAGAGAGAAACCGAAACAGGAGCTGCTGATGCGTGTCGAAACCCTGGCCGACGTTATGGAATGGACCCGGTCAGTGCACAAGAAACTGGCCGAGGCCATTGACCAGGGCGTGGTCGATTCGGGCGATGAGCGCCTGCACATGCTGGCTGATTATCTGAGCGAACATGAGCGCAGACTCACGCGCGTACTGGAGCAGGCTGAAGAAGACGCGCAGAAGTCGGTGCTTAATACCTGGGTTTACGAGTTCTTCCGCAACGTCGCGGTCAAACACCATGATGAATTTGATTTCCACAGCAAGGACGCGGATCAATTGCTGACCGATGTGCTTCAGGTGCATGAGGAGATTATTGCGGTCTATCGCGAGCTCGCGGGAAGGGCGGACCGGCGTTCCACTCGGGAGCTGCTGGAAAACCTGTGCTCGCTGGAAGAGCATGAAACCATGCGAACGGCCCGCGACGCGGGTATGCTTCGCGATCTCTAAGGCCAGGTCCTCTGGTGATCACCCCCGAGCGCACTGCTCGGGGTGGACATTCCGCCGGTCATCCGCTTGCGCCATTTCCCGCGTAAGCCAGAAACCGGAACCCAGCAACAGCGCCCCGCCATAGATCATGCCCGGATGGGGCACTTCCCCGAAGATCAGAAAGCCCAGGGTCGCGGCGACCACCGGTGAAACAATGATGTCCACCAGGGCATAGGTGTTGGCGTTGAGTGTTTTCAGCACGATGGAGATGCCGAAGTAGGCAAAGCCGGTGGACACGACGCCCAGGCAGAAGGCCCAGAGCATGACCGGCAGGTCCATGCCCAGTGCGTCGTAGGGAATGGTGCCTGTGACATCACCCGGACCGGAAATCAACAGGAAAGGCGACAGAATAATGGCGCCGGCCAGCATGGACCAGGCAATGTCATTACCCGTTTCGGTTTTCCCTTCGTAGCGCATATAGGTGACCATGGCCGCGTAGACGGCGCCGTCGGCCAGGGCGACCAGGTTGCCCAACATGTGCCCCCCCTGGAGCGGTTTGGCCAGGACAATGCCCGTGATGGCCAGCGCGAAAATGAAGATGTAGCTTCGTCTGGCTGTCTCGCCCAGAAAGAGCCAGGAAAAGAGAAAGGTGAAAAAGGGTGCAATGGACCAGAAGATCACCACATTGGCGATGGGCGCCACGGTCATGGCGAAGTTGAAAACACTGATCTGGAGCGCGATCAGCAGCCCGATAAAGCCGGTGTCCACGAGATTGTCCCGGGGAAAAGTTTGCCGTTGCCCGGTTGCCAGCGGCAGAGCGATCAGCAGGAAAATCGCCGCAAAGGTGAGCGCATAAAAGTTCAATGTCTGAATCGGGATGCGTCCATCGGTGAGTTTGACGAAGACGCCGATGGTGGCTTCGGAGAAGGTGATCAGCGCAAGCAGCAGAACGGTTTTCATAAAAGCTTGTCTCCGGGGCTCGGGGTCAGTGGTTCAGCCCACCTTGCCGGTGGTGCGTACACGTTTGGTACCTTGCTCCACCGGTGCTCGGTGGCGCTGGCGGGCCGCTTCAATACGGCCGTCGATCAGGTTCTTGCCGGCAATGATCAGGCCCAGGCCGATAAAGGCGCCCGGCGGCAGCACGGCAAACAGAAAGCCGCGGTAGTTCTCGACTACCTTGATCTGCCAGTCCGCGGCGACCGGGCCGAAGAGCAGGTCCATGTCGGCGAAGAGGGTGCCCTGGCCGATGAGTTCACGCATGCCGCCCAGCAGCACCAGCACTACCAGAAACCCCGTGCCCATCATGAAACCGTCCACCAGTGCGGGTAGCACCGGATTGCGTGCGGCAAAGGATTCGGCGCGGCCGAGGATGGTGCAGTTGGTCACGATCAGGGGAATGAAGATGCCCAGGATCTGGTAGAGCTCGAATGTATAGGCCTGCATGATCATTTCCGTGAGGGTGACCAGCGCCGCAATGATCATGACGAAGACGGGCAGGCGCACGGTTTCGGTAATGGTATTGCGGATGAGCGAGACCAGAAGATTGGAGGCGGTGAGCACGCCCAGGGTGGCCAGGCCCAGCCCCATGCCGTTGACGACGGTGCCGGTGACCGCGAGCAGCGGGCACAGGCCCAGGATCTGGACCGTGGCCGGGTTGTTGCTCCATAGACCGTCGCGGGTGATGCGTCCGTAGTCGATTTCACTCATCGCAGGGCTCCGATTCTTCGCCGGTCGTTGCCGGCCGGGCATAGAGTTCGGACGGGCGCTGGTCGTAGAAACGCAGGGCCTGGTGGACCGCGTTCACCACGGCGCGCGGCGTAATGGTCGCGCCCGTGAAGCTGTCGAAGGTACCGCCGTCCTTCTTGACCGCCCAACCGGCCTTGTCCGGGCTGTTCAGGCTCTTGCCCTCGAAACCATGAATCCAGTCCGATTTGTCGGTCTCGATCTGGTCGCCCAGCCCCGGGGTTTCGTTATGGGGCGGAACCACACGCACGCCTGTGATGGTACCGGCTTGGTCCACGCCCACCAGAAGATCAATGGGGCCACCATAGCCGTCCGGGGCTGTGACTTCCATGACCGCACCGGCGGGTTCGCCATTTTTCCGGGCGCGGTAGATACGCTGTTTTTCGCCCCCCAGCCGGGCGTCGTTGACGCGAATAGAATCCCGGCGCAGCACATTGTCGTGGTGCTCGGCCGGCATGACTTCGCGCAAGGACGTCTGCAGCGCCTGCTGGCGGTTGCATGCGATTCGCGAGCGGGTGCCCTCATGGGTGAAGGCCAATACGCCCGCCGTGGTCACGGCGAACAGGCTCAGTATGGCCGTGTTGCGGCGAACCGCTTCGCTGATCATCCGATCCCCCGGTCCGGCTTGTCATGGCCGTAGGTGCGCGGGCGGGTATAGTAGTCCAGGGTGGGCGCGGCCAGGTTCATCAGCAGCACCGCAAAGGCTACGGCATCCGGATAGCCGCCGAAGGAACGGATCACCCAGATCAGCACACCGATCAGGGCGCCATAGATCAGCCGCCCCTGGTTGCTGGTGGCGGCGCTGACCGGGTCCGTGGCGATAAAGAAGGCACCCAGCATGGTGCCGCCGCCGAACAGATGAAAAAGCGGATCGGCGTACCGAACATCGTCGACCAACCAGAAGGCCAGGGCGGGCAGGGCCAGCCCGGCCAGGAAACCGGCGGGGATGTGCCAGTTGATGATTCGGCGCGCGAGCAGATAGAGACCGCCCAGCAGAAAGGCGGCATTCACCCATTCCCAGCCTCGGCCCGCGATCCGGCCGTGCAGAATGTCGTGGCCGGCAAGCGCCTGCGCATCACCCGCCCAGGTGCGGAAAGTATCGAGGGGCGTAGCGCCGCTGAAGGCATCCGGTGATGCCTGGCCGAGAAAAAGCGCGACCGATTCGCTGAAGGTGGGGACGTCGAAGGGTGCGATCCAGGCGGTCATGGCCACGGGGAAAGACACCAGCAGGAGCGCGTACCCGACCATGGCGGGATTGAAGGGGTTCATGCCCAGGCCGCCGTACAGATGCTTGGCCACGATGACAGCAAAGGCCACGCCCACCAGGGTGAGCCACCAGGGCGACGTGGGGGGCAGGGACAGCCCCAGCAACAGGCCCGTGACCACAACGCTCCAGTCGCTCAGGAAGAAGCGGACATCGCGGCCGCGCATGGTCAGCACCAGGGCTTCCACCGCCACCGCCACGATCACGGCCCAGAGGACATTGATCAGTGTGCCCCAGCCGAAGATCCAGGTGAGCACCGCCAGGCCGGGACCGGTGGCGTAAACCACCTGGCGCATAAAGGCGCCGGTATCGCCCTGTTGCATGGTGTGCGGCGCAGGGCCCAGGATCAGGCTCATTCGTCTTCCTTCATGCCCTGTTCCTCCATGACACGCTTGAGCCAGGCGGCCTTGTCATCGGCGTCCTGGCGCAGCTGCTCGTGCTCGCGTTCGAGGCTCTGCGCCTGCTCGGTTGCGCCGGCCTCGCGGGCGGCCTGGACTTCCTTCGCCTTGCGCCGGGCAGCCAGTTCCGCGTCCGTGGCTTCCTTTTTCAGGGTCTTGAGATCCCGCCCCGTGGCCGCTTCCACATCCGTTTTGGCTTCCTGCACCAGGGCATCGAGCTCGGCGCGCGCTTCATCGGCCCGGGTGCGCAGCTTGTCCACATTGGCGCTGAGTTGATCCAGGTTGTCCGCGCCGTCGCGCTGGGCCTTGTTGAAGGCGGCCTGCGCCTGTTTCCACTGTTTGTTGGCCTTGTTGTAGGTGACCTTGAGCTGTTTCATGCGGCGGGCGCGTTCGTCGGCGCGGCTTTCATCATCGCCATTGCCGCTGCCGCTGCCGTCGCTGCCGCCGGATGCCGCGGAACCGCCACCGGCCGACGTTGCGGAAGCCTGGACGGCGGCGTCGCTCCGGGTCCCGTCATCGCCCGAAGGCGCCGCCTCTTGTTTGCGACGCTGGGCTTCCCGGCGCTCGCGCCGGCGCGCCTCCTTCTCGGCTTTTTGGCGTTCGATGCGTTCCTGGCGCGCTTCGAAACGCTGCCGTGCCCGGTCCGCTTTCGCGGTTTCCGCCTCCTGGTTGCGGATCTCGCCCTTGGCGTACTGGTAATACTGCACCAGCGGAATATGGCTGGGGCAGACATAGGCACAGGCGCCGCACTCGATACAGTCCATGAGGTTGTGCTGCTGCGCGCGTTCGAATTCATCGTTCTTGGCGTACCAGTACAGCTGCTGGGGAAGCAGGTTGGCCGGACAAACCTCGGCGCAGGCGCCGCAGCGGATGCAGGGCTGTTCCGGCGGCGGTTCGGGCAGCTCCTCCGGAGTCGAGGCGATCAGACAGGTGGAGGTTTTCACCACGGGCGCGGCCGGTTCGGGCAGCGTAAAGCCCATCATGGGCCCGCCGGTGACCAGCTTGCCCAGCCGGTCCGCATCCAGCCCGGCGCATGCCAGCAGATCCTTCACCGGCGTGCCCACCAGCACCTCATAGTTGCCGGGGTGGGACACGGCATCACCCGTGACCGTGGTAATGCGCGACAGGAGAGGCTCGCCGTGTTCCAGATAGCGATAGATGCCGTAGGCGGTGGCCACGTTCTGGCAGATTACGCCCACCCGGGCTGGCAGGTCGCCGGCGGGAACCTCCTTGCCGGTGAGCAGCTGGATCAGTTGTTTTTCGCCGCCCGACGGATAACGGGTCGGGACCACGCGGATCTCGATATCCGTGCCCTCGGCGGCCGAACGCAGCGCCTGGATGGCTTCGGGCTTGTTGTCCTCGATGCCCACCAGAATCTCGTCGGGGCGAAGCAAATGAGCGAGCATCCGGATGCCCCGGATAATGCCGGGAGAGCGTTCGCGCATGAGCCGATCATCGGCGGTGATATAGGGTTCGCACTCGGCGGCGTTGATGATCAGTTGTTCGATCCGGGTATCTTCGCCCGGGTCGGCCTTGACCGCCGTGGGAAAGCCGGCGCCGCCCAGTCCGGCCAGGCCGCTGTGGCGTACCTGCTCCAGCAACGCCGCCGGGTCGGTGGCCGCCCAGTCGGGCCGGTACTCAAGTTCGGCCCAGGCCTCGCGGCCGTCCGGTTCCAGTACGATGCAGGTCGCGGTCATACCCGACGGATGCTGCACGGGACGGTCCTCGATGGCCGTGATCCGGCCCGACGTGGGGGCATGGACGGGCGCGCTGATCCGGCCCTGACTTTCGGCAATCAACTGGCCCTTGAGCACGGTCTCGTCCAGGGCCACCACGGGCCGGGCCGGGGCACCGACATGCATGTTTAGCGGCAGTACCAGCTCGTGCGGCAGCGGCCCCGGCCGGATGGGCGCGGCCGTGGACCGGGCCTTGTTCTCCGGCGGGTGGATGCCGCCGGGGAAGTCGTGGATGGGCTCTCGTTTGCCACGCAGCAGGGAGAGCATCAGGCCAGGTTCTCCACGGGAATGTAGGTTTCCGGACGGCCGCCCACGCCCGGCGGCCGCTCCCGGTGCCAGGATTCCAGCGTTTCTTCCACCGGCACCATGTCGATGCAGTCCACCGGACAGGGTTCGACACAGAGATCACAGCCGGTGCATTCATCCTCGATCACGGTGTGCATCTTCTGCGCCGCGCCGATGATGGCGTCCACCGGACAGGCCTGGATGCACTTGGTGCAGCCAATGCATTCGTCCTCGCGAATATAGGCGACGCGCTTGACGTCCTCCTCGCCGTGTTCCTCGTCCAGCGGCAGAAAGTCCCGGCCCAGCAGGTCCGACAGTTCCTGGATGGTCTGTTCACCGCCCGGCGGACACTTGTTGTGCTCCTCGCCGGCGGCAATGGCCTCGGCATAGGGCCGGCAGCCGGGATGCCCGCACTGGCCGCACTGGGTCTGGGGCAAAATGGCATCAATCTGATCCACCACCGGATCGCCTTCGACCTTGAGCTTCTCGGAGGCATAGCCCAGCAGCGCGCCGAAGACGGCGGCCAGCGCCAGCAATGCAATGATGGCCGTAAGGATGGTCATATCCGCACCAATCCGCTAAAGCCCATGAACGCCAGCGACATCAGGCCGGCAGTGATCAGGCCGATGGCGGGTCCGCGAAAGGCCACGGGCACATCGGCGGCGGCGATGCGCTCGCGCATGGCCGCGAACAGCACCAGCACCAGCGAGAACCCCAGCGCCGCGCCCAAGCCGTAGGTCAGCGAACTCATGAAGCTGGGTTCCGTCTGGCGAATATTCAACAGGGCCACGCCCAGTACGGCGCAATTGGAGGTGATGAGCGGCAGAAAGACCCCCAGCACCCGATGCAACAGGGGACTGGCCTTGCGCACGAACATCTCGGTGAGTTGCACAGCCACGGCAATCACCAGGATAAAGGCAATGGTGCGCAGATACTCCAGCGCCAGCGGTTCCAGCAACCAGGCATAGACCAGATAACTCAGCACCGACGACAACGTCAGCACAAAGGTGGTGGCCAGCGACATGCCCATGGCCGTTTCCACCTTGTTGGATACGCCCATGAAGGGGCACAGGCCCAGGAATTGGACCAGCACGAAGTTGTTGACCAGGACCGCGCTGATCAGGATCAGAACGTATTCCGTCATAGACGCAAGGTGTCGGGGTGCCCGAGGGGCGCCTAGTATGCGCCAGCGGGCTCATGCCGTACAAGACGGAACGCCGGTAACGAGGGGCGAGGTGCGCAAGGCCCTCCCCTGGGAAGGGGAGTCAGAGGGGTCGATTCCGTGCCGTGAACCACCCCTGCCCGGATTTTCACCACAGAGTTGGGTCTTCCGTTCTCTGTGCTCTCTGTGCCCTCTGTGGTTTATTCCGGGTTTTGGAGGCGGCCCTGTCGGCTGATCGGTACCACAGAGATCCCGGCGAGCACGGCGAATACCAGGATCCGATTTCGGCTTCTCCCTTCGGTGGTTCATTCCGAAATCCGGCGGCCTTCCCGGGCTATTGAATGGAACCACAGAGATCAC
Organism: uncultured Alcanivorax sp.; assembly: GCA_913055795.1. GTDB lineage: Bacteria > Pseudomonadota > Gammaproteobacteria > Pseudomonadales > Alcanivoracaceae > SLJS01. The sequence continues at coordinate 18,040 of CAJXLA010000011.1, forward strand.
AGAGGGCACAGAGAAAGGAAAGACCAATCTCTGTGGTTCTGTGACCTCCGCGGTTATTTCAGGATTTGCTGTCGTCCATCAACAGCCGCTCCAGCACCCCGTAATAAATCTCCGCCAGGGTCTCCAGATCCGCCGCCGCCACCTGTTCGTTCACCTTGTGGATGGTGGCGTTGAGCGGGCCCAGTTCCACCACCTGGGCGCCGGTGGGGGCGATAAAGCGACCGTCCGAGGTGCCGCCGGTGGTGAGCAGCTCGGGCGTGCGGCCGGTGACCGACTGCACGGCCGCCCGGGTGGCCTCCACCAGCTGGCCCCGGTCCGTGAGGAAGGGCTGGCCCGAGAGCTTCCACTCGATGCTGTAGTCCAGACCATGGCGGTCGAGGATAGCCTCGGTCCGTTCGCGCAGCTCCGCCTCGGTCACTTCGGTGGAGAAACGGAAGTTGAACAGCACCTCGCAGCGGCCCGGGATCACGTTGGTGGTGCCATCGCCCGCGTGGATATTCGAGATCTGGAAACTGGTGGGCGGGAAGAAGTCGTTGCCCCGATCCCATTCGGTCGCTACCAGCTCGGCCAGGGCCGGCGCGGCGCGGTGGACCGGATTGTCCGCCTTGTGGGGATAGGCCACATGGCCCTGGACGCCATTGACCACCAGGCGCGCGCCCAGCGAACCCCGGCGGCCGTTCTTGATGACATCGCCCACCGCATCCGTGCTGGAGGGCTCGCCCACCAGGCAGTAGTCGATGGTCTCGTTGCGCGCCTGCAGGGTCTCGACCACCTTCCCGGTGCCATTCACCGAGGGGCCTTCCTCGTCGGAGGTGATCAGGAAACCGATACTGCCGGCGTGTTCCGGATGTGCTTCGACAAAGGCTTCCACGGCGGCGAGCATGGCGGCCAGCGAACCCTTCATATCGGCCGCGCCCCGGCCCAGCAGCATGCCGTTGTCATGGATGCGCGGCTCGAACGGCGGCTGGGACCAGTCCGTTTCGTCGCCCGGCGGCACCACATCCGTATGGCCGGCGAATACCAGCAGCGGTGCCGCATCGCCGCGGCGTGCCCAGAGGTTGTCGACCTCTTCGAACGGCAGGGATTCGCAGGCAAAGCCGAGCGCGCGGAGCTTGTCCGCCATCCAGTCCTGACAGCCGGCGTCGTCGGGCGTAACAGAGGCTCGGCGAATCAGTTCCTGTGCGTAGTCGAGGGTGCGGGCGGTCATGGCGCCTCTTCCGTTTGGAAAAGGCGCCAGTCTAGCAAATGCGACTTGTCCTATGAGGGCAACCTGTCTTCCCGGCCGCTATAGGCGGTGTAGTAGAGCAGCGGGATCACCACCAGGGTGAGCAGCGACGACACCAGGATGCCGAAGATGAGTGATACCGCCAGGCCGCTGAAGATGGGGTCATCCAGGATGAAGGTGGCGCCGATGATCGCGGCCAGGGCGGTGAGCAGAATGGGCTTGGCGCGCACCGCTGCGGCATGAATCACCGCGTCGCGGAACGCGGTGCCGTGGCGCAACTGCTCGTTAATGAAATCCACCAGCAGTATGGAGTTGCGCACGATGATGCCGGCGAGCGCGATCATGCCGATCATGGAGGTGGCCGTGAACTGCTCATCCAGCAGGGCATGGCCGGGCATGACGCCGATAATGGTCAACGGAATGGGGGCCATGATGATCAGCGGCACCAGATAGGAGCCGAACTGGGCCACCACCAGCAGATAGATCAGGATCATGCCCACGGCATAGGCGATGCCCATGTCGCGGAAGGTTTCATAGGTAATCTGCCATTCGCCGTCCCATTTCACCGAGGTACCGGTGACGATCTCCGGCTGATCGATGAAGTGCTGCTCGATGCCGGCGGGTTGGCCGTCATTCAGGCTGCCCACCATGTCGAACATGCCGTAGAGCGGGCTGTCGGTCGGGCCGGCCATGTTGCCGGTCACGAAGACCGCCGGTTGCAGGTCTTTGTGCTGGATGACCTGCTCGCGCGTGGTTTTTTCCACGGAAACCACCTGCGAAAGCGCAATGCGCTCGCCCGAACGCGTGGTCAGGCGCATGGCCAGCAGACTGTCGAGATGACTCTTGTCGGCTTCGGGCAGCTCGACGCGGATGGGCACGGCATATTTCTGGCCGTCCTGGTGGATATAGCTCACGTCCTCGCCGGACAGCGCCGCGCCCAGCGTTTGCACGATCAGGCCGTAATCCAGCCCCAGCCGGGCGGCGCGCTGGCGGTCCACATGCAGATGCCACTCCGGTGCCGGCTCCGTCATGCTGGTGTCGATATCGACGATATCCTTCGTCTCGCCGAAGAGCTTCTTCATCTTCTCGGCGGTCTCCATGCGCGCCTGCTGGTCCGGGCCATAGACCTCGGCGACGATGGGCGCACGCACCGGTGGCCCGGGCGGCACCTCCACGATCTTCACATTGGCATCGAATTCATCCCCGATCTTTTTCAAGGGTTCGCGCAACGCCCGTGCGATGTCATGGCTCTGACGCTCGCGGTGATGCTTGTCCACCAGATTGATCTGGAGATCGCCCTGATGGGGTTCGCTGCGCAGAAAATACTGGCGCACCAGGCCGTTGAAGTTGATGGGCGCGGAGGTGCCGGCATAGAGCTGGTAATCATGCACCTCGGGGACATCCTCCACATGCCCGGCCAGCGCGTTCAGTGTGTGCAGGGTCTTTTCCATGGGCGTGCCCTCGGGCATGTCCACCACGACCTGGATTTCGGATTTGTTGTCGAAGGGCAGCATCTTGAGGATCACCACCTTGAACACGGGCAGGGCGGTGGTGACCAGAATCAGCGCCAGGGTGCCGATATAGAGCCAGCGCCGACGCTTGCGGCCCGCCTCGGGATCCATGAAGGGGGTGATTACCTTGCGCACGGTGGCGCTGATGCGGTCCTCACGCTGGTGTTCGCCGTGGCCGGCCACCTTGTCCGGACGCAGAAAGTGCCGGGCCAGCCAGGGACTGAAAATGAACGCCACCAGCAACGAGATCAGCATGCCGGTACTGGCGTTGATGGGGATGGGGCTCATGTAGGGCCCCATCAGCCCGGTGACGAAGGCCATGGGCATGAGCGCGGCGATCACGGTGAGGGTGGCCAGAATGGTGGGCCCGCCCACTTCGTCCACCGCGCGCGGAATCACGTTCTTGAGATTGGTGTCGCCCAGGGCGATATGGCGATGGATGTTTTCCACCACCACGATGGCGTCATCCACCAGAATACCGATGGAAAAGATGAGCGCGAACAGCGACACCCGGTTCAGGGTGAACCCCCAGGCCCAGGAGGCGAATAGCGTGATGAGCAGGGTGACGATAATGGCCGCGCCCACGATCGTTGCCTCGCGCCAGCCCAGGGTGAGCAGCACCAGCGCGATCACCGCGATGGTGGCGAAGAGCAGCTTCTGAATCAGCTTGGATGCCTTGTCCGCCGCCGTCTGGCCGTAGTTGCGGGTAACATCGACGTTGACGTTGTCCGGGATGGAGATGTTGTCCAGGTGGTTCACCTTGCGGATGACCGCGTCGGCGATATCCACCGCATTGGTGCCTGCCTGTTTGGCCACGGCCATGGTAACCGCGGGCGCGAGGCCCTCGCGCTCGCTTTGCGCGGCCGGGCCGAAACCCATGCGCACGGCCTGTTCGGCCACATCGGGTTTGCGCTCCACGCGGGCAATATCTTCCAGGAATACGGGCTCGCCACCCTGTACGCCCACCACCAGCCGGGCTACTTCGTCGGCGGAGCTGAGAAAGTCGCCCGCGCGCACGCGGATGACCTGGTTGTCGCGGACCACATTGGTGGGTGCGGAAGTGCGGTTGCCGGCGCGAATGCTGCGCGCGAGCTGCTGATAGTCGACGCCGTAGGCGCTCATGGCCGCCGGGTCCAGTTCCACCTTCACCACGTCGTCCGGCGCGCCCAGGGTATAGACGTCGCGGGTGCCGTCCACACGCTTGATATCCACTTCCAGGCTGTGGGCTACATCGGCCAGTTTGCTGGCACTCACCTCACCTTCGTCGCCCCAGAGGGTGAGGCTGACGATGGGCACGTCATCGATGCCCTTGGGCTTGATCAGCGGCTGGCCGGTGCCGAGATCACGGGGTAGCCAGTCCTGGTTGGAAAAGACCTGGTTGTAGAGGTCGACGATGGCCTCGCGCCGGGGCACACCCACCTTGAACTGCACCGTGAGCATGGCCATGCCGGGCCGCGACACCGAGTACACATGGTCCACATCGGCCAGTTCCGCGAAGATCTGCTCCGCCGGCGTGGACACCAGGGACTCGACTTCCTCCGCGCTGGCGCCCGGGAAGGGGACGAAGACGTTGGCGAAGGTGACATCGATCTGGGGTTCTTCTTCCTTGGGCGTGATGATGATGGCGAAAAGACCCAGCAGCAGGCCGGCCAGCGCCAGCAGCGGCGTGAGCTGCGAATCCTGGAACTGACGAGCAATACGTCCGGAAGTGCCTTCCTTCCTGTCGGTCATTGCTCACTCCCGGCCGCCTTCATGGCCCCACGCGCGTCACGGGCAATGGTTTCGCCCGCTTGCAGGCCGGCCAGAATCTCGATGCCGTCGTCATGGCGTTCACCGGTGCGTACCTGGCGCAATTGGGGCACTTCGCTGTCGCCGAGCACATAAACGGCGTGGAGTTCGCCCTGGCGCAGTAGCGCCGATTCCGGAATCACCAGGGTTTCGCGCTCGCCCGTCACCACCCGCACCTTGACGAACATGCCGGGATAGAGGCCGGTCACCTCCGGGTCGATGCGCGCGCGGATGCGGAAGCTGTGGCTTTGCTCGTCCGCATAGGGGTAGACGGTTACCTCTTCCGTGGTGATCCGGGTGTCGCCGGGCAGCAAAACCGTAAGCGTTTTCTGCTGGCGTACCTGATCCACATATTGCTGGGGCACGGTGGCGGTCACCCGGATGTCTTCCAGCGACAGACCCGCAATAAGCTTGCGTCCGGGTTGCGCCAGTTCCCCTTCCTCGATGAAACGTTCCGTGACAATGCCGGTGTAGGGGGCTTTGATCAGGGTATAGGACAGTTGTTGTTCGGCCTGGTCGACGGCGGCATTGGCTTCTTCGAGCCGGGCCCGGGCGCGCTCGAACGCGGATTGCGTCTGGTCGAAGTCGGACTGGGAGAGGTTGCCCTGCTCAAGCAGCTGTTCCGCGCGCTCGAAATTCTTGCGGGCCTCGTCCACGGCCGCCTGGGCTTCCTGCTTGCGGGCGCGGGCCTGTTCCAGGCGTGCACGCTGTTCCGCGTTTTCCAGTTCGATCACCACGCTGCCGGCGGTCACGTAATCATCCACATCATAATGGACCGCCTTGACCCGGCCCGAGGTCTGGGCCGTCAGCGTGGCCTGGTTGATGGCTTCGACGGTGCCGTCCACCCGGATGCTTTCGGTCACGGTCCGTGGTTCCACGGTCAGGGTTTTCTGGGCACCGGCAAACCCGGGTGTGATCAGCAACAGGAGCAGGCTCGCCAGTCGCGGCAGGCTGTGTGACGAACGGGTGATATTCATCGGGGTCCCCCGGGCCGGCAAACAAACGGGTGCGCTTGAGCGCACCCCTAAGCAAAGCGTGGACATTGATCCGGGTCAAGGGCAAATCAAGGAGACAAGGCCGGACTGTCCCCGAAGTCGTGCTCCGGGGACCGGGGCGGGTTCAGTTGTGCTTGTGCAGTTCCTCGTTGAGCGCGACCGCGTTCTTGTTGGTCAGGCACTCCACTGCGCCGGTTTCGGAATTGCGGCGGAACAGCAGGCTGTCCTGGCCGGCGAGTTCGCGCGCCTTGACGGTCCGTACCACGTCACCGTTTTCGTCCTTGAGGATGACCCTGGTGCCGGCGGTGAGATACAAACCGGCCTCCACGGTGCAGTGATCGCCCAGCGGAATGCCCACGCCGGCATTGGCGCCCAGCAGGCAGCCTTCGCCCAGCGAGATCACCACATTGCCGCCGCCGGAGAGCGTCCCCATGGTGGACGCACCGCCGCCGATGTCCGAGCCCTTGCCGATAAAGACACCGGCCGAGATCCGGCCCTCGATCATGCCCGGGCCTTCGGTGCCGGCGTTGAAGTTGATGAAGCCCTCGTGCATGACGGTGGTGCCTTCCCCCACATACGCGCCCAGGCGCACCCGCGCGGTGTCGGCGATACGCGCGCCTTTGGGCACCACGTAATCGGTCATTTTGGGGAACTTGTCCACGGCGTTGACTTCCAGCAGGTCGCCGTTCAGGCGCGCCATGAGCTGGCGCTCGGGCAGTTCGTCCAGATCCACCGCGCCCTCGTTGGTCCAGGCCACATTGGGCAGCAGCGGGAAGATGCCGCTCAGCACCAGGCCATGGGGCTTCACCAGGCGGTGCGAGAGCAGATGCAGCTTGAGATAGGCCTCGGGCGTGGAACTGGGCTCGGCGTCGGTTTCCAGCACGGTCAGTACCACGGGCTTGTCCGATTCCTGTAGCGCCACGGCATAGCTGGCCTGGTGTTCATGGCCGGCCGAGCGCCACTCGCGCGCGAGATGCACGATCTGGCGATGGGTCAGCTGAAAGGCCGCGTTGCCGCCTTCATACCCCAGTTCCTCGCGGATGGAATCCACGATCGAAGCCGGCGGGTGCAGCTCCGGGTCCGGATAGAACACTTCCAGCCAGTCCTCGTTGCGGTTCTGGGTGCCACAGCCCAAAGCCAGCGCAAAATAGTCACTCATAGCAGACTCAACCTTTTTCCAGCATGCTTTGCCATTGATCGGTGTCGAACCCGGCCACGATCTCCGCGCCGGTATCCAGCAGGGGCCGCTTGATCAGCGCCGGTTCTTCCACTGCCTGCGCATGGGCATGCTCCGCGTCCATGTGCGCACGCACGTTTTCGGGCAGCTTGCGCCAGGTGGTGCCCCGCTTGTTGATCACCGTTTCCCAGCCCAGCCGCTCGATCCATTGTTCCAGCCGGTCTTCGGGCACGCCGTCCCGGCGCAGATCATGAAAACGGTAGTCATAGCCCTGCGCGTCGAGCCACTGCCAGGCCTTGCGGCAGGTATCGCAGTTTTTGATGCCGTACACCGTAATCGTCACAGTCCCTCCACAAAGGCGCGGATCCGCCGAGCGCCCTCGGCGCATTCCTCTTCGCCATCCACCAGCGCCATGCGTACCCGGTTCGCGCCCGGGTTGGCGCCGTTTACTTCGCGCGATAAATAGCGTCCGGGCAGCACCTGGACGTTCTGCTGGCGCAAAAGCTCGCGGGTAAAGGTTTCATCGTCCAGCGGTGTTTCCGGCCAGAGATAAAAACCCGCGTCCGGGGCGGATACCTTAAGCACGTCGCCGAGAATGTCCAGCACCGTGGCGAATTTGCGCCGGTAGGCGGCGCGGTTTTCCGCCACATGATCCTCGTCGGACCAGGCCGCGATGCTGGCCTTTTGATGATGCAGCGGCATGGCGCAGCCCTGATAGGTGCGATAGAGCCGGTAGCGCTGCAGCACCTCGGCGTCGCCGGCGGCGAAGCCCGAGCGCAGCCCCGGCAGGTTGGAGCGCTTGGACAAGGAATGAAAGGCCAGGCAGCGCCGGAAATCCGTGCGGCCCATCTCCGCGGCCGCCTGCAGCAGTCCGGGCGGCGGATTCCGGTCATAAATCTCGGAATAGCATTCGTCCGAGACAATGAGGAAATCGTGCCGGTCAGCCAGGGTGATCAGGTGCTGCAGTTCGGCCACGGAGAGCACGGTGCCCACCGGGTTGCCGGGCGTGCACAGAAACAGAATCTGACACTCGTTCCAGGCCTGTTCCGACAGGGCGTCCAGGTCCGGACGGAAATTGGTCGCGGCGGTGCAGGGCAGGTATTCCGGCCGGGCACCCGCGAGCAGGGTTGCGCCCTCATAGATCTGGTAGAAGGGATTGGGCATGAGCACACGGGCGTCATTCGTGCGATCCACAACCGCCTGGACAATGCTGAACAACGCTTCCCGGGTACCGGTCACGGGCAGCACCTGGGTGTCCGGCTCCACCCGGGCCGGGGCGAAACGGTGCTCGATCCAGCCGGCAATGGCCCGGCGTAGTTCGGCGGTGCCCGCGGTGGCCGGATACCGGCTCAGCGCATGGGCATGTTCTTCCAGGGTGCGGAGCACGAAGGCCGGTGCCGGGTGCCGCGGTTCGCCGATAGACAGTGCCACCGGGGGCTTGTCTGCCGGCGTGATATCAGCCAGAAGGTGCCGCAGCTTTTCGAAGGGATACGGATGGAGCCGTTCGAGATCCGGGTTCATGGCTTCAGTTCGCCTGTTTTTCCTGCGTGGCGTCGAGCTCTTTTTGCAGGGCCGCACGCAGTTTTTCGCACAGTTCGGGATCGCTCACCGGTTCGTCGTCGCGGTCGGTGATGAAGAAGACGTCCTCCGCCTTTTCGCCCAGGGTGGTGATGCGCGCGTTGTGCACCTGGAGTTCGAAGTTGCTGAACAGCCGTCCGATGCGTGCGAGCAGGCCGGGGCGGTCCAGGGTCTGTACATCCACCACCGTGTGGTCATGCGCCAGGTCGTTGCTGATCACGACCTGGGTGGGGACATCGAAATGCTTGTTGCGGCGCGGCATCCGGCGCCGGGCGATCTCGCCGAAGTCCTCGGGTGTGGCCAGGGTCTCGGTGAGCGTCTTGCGGATCTGCTCGATACGTTGTGGGTCGTCGCCGATGGGCGTGCCGTTTTCGTCCAGCACCACATAGCTATCGAGGCTGAAGCCGTCCGCCGAGGTGATAATACGCGCGTCCATGATGGTCAGGCTCAGCTGGGTGAGCGCGTTCACCGTGGCGGCAAAGAGATTCTGCGTGTCCGGTGTGTAGACAAAAATCTGGGTGCCGCCCTGATGATGATCGGCGGAGTCGCGGATGAGCACCATGGGCTCGTCCGCCGAGCCGGTTCGGCGCAGCATGGCCTCGGTGTGCCAGGCGATATCGCCGGCCGTTTCGCGCAGGAAGTATTCCTCGCCGATACCCGACCAGAGCTGCTCCACTTCCTCGCGTGAAACCGGGTGCTGTTCCAGGATTTCGAGCGCATTCTGTTTGGTTTCCGCGATCCAGTCCTGCTTGTTGGGCGGGTTGTTCAGCCCGCGCCGCAGGGCCCGTTTGGTTTCGGTGTACAACTGGCGCATGAGTGACGCGCGCCAGGAATTCCACAACTGGGGATTGGTGGCATTGATATCCGCCACCGTCAGTACATAGAGATAATCCAGATGAACCAGGTCGCCCACCTGGCGGGCGAACTCATGCACCACGTCCGGGTCGGAGATGTCCTTGCGCTGGGCGGTGACGGACAACAGCAGGTGATTGCGTACCAGCCAGGCCACGAGTTTGGTGCCCCAGGCGGTGAGGCCGTGTCGCTCGCAGAAGGCGATGGCGTCATCACCACCCAGCTCCGAGTGATCGCCGCCGCGGCCCTTGGCGATGTCGTGATACAGCCCCGCGATATAGAGCAGCTCGGGCTTGGGGAGCCGGTAGAAGACATCGCACGCGAGTGGATACTGCTCACGCAGCTCTTCGTGGCGGAACCGGCGCATGTTCTTCACCACCAGCAGGGTATGGGCATCCACGGTGTAAATGTGGAAGAGGTCATACTGCATCATGCCGATAATGCGCCCGTATTCGGGCAAATACTGCCCCAGAATGCCGTAGCGCTTCATGCGCCGTAGCTGGGTGAAAAGCGCGTGGGGTGAGCGCAACAGCTCCATGAAGAGGCTGGTGTTGGCCGGGTCGGCGCGGAAGTCCTCGTCGATGAGCTTGCGGTTCTCGATGAGCTGGCGCACCGTGGATGCGCGCACGCCCCGGATCTCCGGGTTGCGCGCGAGCATGAGAAAGATTTCCAGCAGCGCCGAGGGGTGACGGCTGAAGGTGTCTTCGGCGGTGACCTCGATGTAGTCGTTGCGCACCTGGAAATGACGGCTCAGCGGGCGTACCTGCTGGGGCTGATCCTGCTGCAGAATGGCCTCGTCGAAGAGCTGCAGCAGCAGCTCGTTGAGCATGGACATGCCCAGCGCCACCCGGTAGTAGCGCTTCATGAACTGCTCCACCGCCAGGTTGACGTCCGAGTCCTCGTAGCCGAGCAGCGCGGCCACCTGGCGTTGGTAGTCGAACAGCAGCCGGTTTTCGTTGCGGTCGCTGATCTGGTGCAGCGCCCAGCGGATCTGCCACAGATATTGCCGGCATTTCTTGAGAATGCTGTATTCGTTGTCGCGCAGGAAACCCAGCCGCACCAGCGCTTCCAGCCGGTGCTCGCCAAAATAGCGTTGCGCCACCCAGTTCACCATCTGTAAATCGCGCAACCCGCCCGGTGCGTTCTTCACGTCCGGTTCCAGGTTGTACTCGGTGTCGTGGTACTTGCGGTGGCGGGTGAGCTGTTCCTCCCACTTGGCGCGGAAAAACGGCTCCGGCGGCCACATCCGGCGGGGGCTGGTGCGCTCTACCAGGTCTTCGCGCAGCGCGTCCGGGCCGGCCAGGGTGCGCGATTCCATGAGATTGGTGGCGACGGTGATGTCCTGCTCGGCCAGCGTGACACAGTCCTCCTGGGTGCGCATGGCGTGGCCGATTTCCAGGCCCGTGTCCCAGAGAAAGGCAACAAAGGACTCCAGCCGCTGGCGCTCCGTGTCGGAGGGTTCTCCCGCGAGCAGCATGAGTACGTCCACATCGGAACACGGATGCAGTTCGCCACGACCATAACCACCTACCGCGACCAGCGACAGGGGCGCCTCGTGCAGCCGGTAATAGTGCCAGGCCGCTTCCAGCAGGGTGTCGACGCGTTGTGCCCGGCCCGCGACCAGTTCCTCGATGGGCGTGTGCGGAAAGGCATGGTTGAGTGCGTCCTGCTCGCGCTCGAGCCACTCGCGCGCCACCGTTTCCGGTTGTTCGCTCGTCTGCAGGCGGGCGAGCAGTTCCTCGGTGTCCAGCTCCGGCGCCGGCGGCGGTGCGAGGGCCTCGTCGTCCATCTCAGGCCGGCCCCGGCAGGTCGGTTTCCTCGGCCCGGCGGGTGAGCACGTCCGGTCCGTCGGCGGTGCAGGCGATGGTGTGCTCCCACTGGGCGGAGGGCTTGTGATCGCGCGTGACCACGGTCCAGCCGTCCGGCAGCATGCGCGTGTGGGCCTTGCCGGCGTTGATCATGGGCTCGATGGTGAAGACCATGCCTTCCTCCAGCTCCAGTCCGGTGCCCGGCTTGCCGTAGTGCAGCACCTGGGGCTCTTCGTGAAAGCCCTCGCCGATGCCGTGGCCGCAGAATTCGCGCACCACGGAAAAGCGCTGAGCCTCGGCGTGCTGCTGAATGGCGTTGCCGATGTCGCCCAGCCGCGTGCCCGGGCGGACCAGCTTGATCCCTTCGAGCATGCATGCGCGCGTGACATCCACCAGGCGCTGGCCCAGCACATTGGGCTCGCCGGCGTAGAACATCTTGCTGGTGTCACCGTGCCAGCCGTTCTTGATGACGGTTACGTCGATGTTGACGATGTCGCCTTTCTTCAGGGTCTTCTTGTCATTGGGAATGCCGTGGCAGATCACCTGGTTGACCGAGATGCACACGGATTTGGGAAAACCGCGATACCCCAGACAGGCCGGGATCGCGCCCTGTTCGTTGACAATGTGGTCATGGCAGATGCGGTCCAGCTCGGCGGTGCTCACGCCCGGCTGGACGTGTTCGCCGATCATCTCCAGCACCTCGGCGGCCAGGCGCCCGGCCTCGCGCATCTGCTCGATCTGCTCTGGGGTTTTGACAATCACGCTCATGGAATGCGGAAAACTCCGGTTATTCAGTGGGTTGGCCACGGCGGCGGGGGTGCGCGGCCCGTCGTCCGGACCGCATTTTCCGTTGTCGTGAAGGCGGCGTTATGGTATAAAGCGCTCGCCTTGCCCGCGCCCGGACCGGGGGCGAATTGTACCTGTACCGGGCCCGGCAAGGGAAATCGTGGTAACTGGAACCTCTGAACGAATCATGCGTGGGGTTTGCCGGGCCATTTTTCGTCTGGGTCAAGGCGCGCCGACGCCGCCGTACTGCCTGTACGGGTAGGAGGCGCAACGCCGAGCCAGGCGAAAAAGGGCCCGGCCCTCACGGGGTACGGCCAAAATCACGCTGGGTTCGTCGCGTGTTGGTGGTCGCAGTCGAGCCAGGCGGGCACGGCAGTTACGTCCAGGACAATTTTGGACGTAACAAAGCCCGCGTATGATTCGTTCAGAGGTTCCCAATACACACATGTTCCGACACATGGCTTTGGGTGCCCAGCACCATGAACGATTCCGCCTGGCGCGGGATGCCGAGTAGGCCGTAACCCGTTGGGGTGCCCAGCACCTGAACGGTTCGCCCCGGGGCGGATGCAGGGAACGGCGTACACCGTTCAGGTGCTGGGTTGAGCACATGCGGGAACATGGAGGCTTAACCCAGCAGGAGACAATGATGGCATCAGTAACGATGCGGGATATGCTCAGCGCCGGCGTGCACTTCGGCCACCAGACCCGCTATTGGAACCCGAAAATGAAACCCTACATTTTCGGGGCGCGCAACAAGATTCACATTGTGAATCTGGAACAGACCCTGCCGCTGCTCAACGACGCTCTCGCGTACGTCAACAAACTCGCGGCCAACAACAACCAGATTCTCTTCGTGGGCACCAAGCGTTCGGCGCAAAAGGTGGTCCGCGAGGAAGCCAAGCGCTGTGGCATGCCCTATGTGGACCACCGCTGGTTGGGCGGCATGCTGACCAACTGGAAAACCATCCGCCAGTCCATCAAACGCTATCGTGACCTTGAGGAACAGCAGCGCGACGGCACCCTGGACAAGCTCATCAAGAAGGAAGCGCTGGACCGCCGCCGCGAGATGGACAAGCTGGAGCGTTCCATCGGCGGTATCAAGGATATGGGCGGTCTGCCCGACGCGCTCTTCGTGGTGGATGTGGATCACGAGAATATCGCCGTCAAGGAAGCCAACAAACTGGGTATTCCGGTGGTGGCCGTGGTGGACACCAACTCGGATCCGGACGGCGTCGATTATGTGATTCCCGGCAATGACGACGCCATCCGCGCCGTGCGGCTCTATGTGCAGACCGTGGCCGACGCCGTCCTTGAGGGTCGTCAGTACGCGTCCAATCAGGGCGGTGGCGGTAGCGAGGATGATTTCGTGGAAGTGGAAGAAGGTGAGGAGCAAGGCGACTCCGAAGACCCGGAATCCGCAACCGGCTGAACGGCGCCCGGCGGGGGGCGGCCCATCCGCTCCCTCTTACAACGACCCCGGTACAGAGATAGAGGATAATCATGGCTGTAACCGCCTCACAGGTGAAAGAACTGCGTGAACGCACCGGCCTGGGCATGATGGAGTGCAAACAGGCGCTGGTGGACGCGGACGGCGATATCGAGCTGGCCATCGAGAACCTGCGCAAGTCGGGTCAGGCCAAGGCCGCCAAGAAGGCCGGCCGCACGGCCGCCGAGGGCGCCATCGTGGTCAACGTCTCCGACGACGCCCGCTACGCCACCATGGTGGAAATCAACAGCGAGACCGATTTCGTCGCCCGCGACGACAATTTCGTGGATTTCGCCAACAAGGTGGCGCGCGCCACGCTCAACAACGATGCCCGCGATGCCGACCAGATTCTGGCGTTGACGCTGGAAGACGGCCGCGGTGTGGAAGAGGCCCGCCAGGAACTGGTGCAGAAAATCGGCGAGAACATCCAGGTACGCCGCGCCGTGCAACTGCAGGCGCCGGAAGGCGGGGCCGTAGGTGCCTATGTGCACAATGGCTCCATTGGCGCGCTTGTGGCGCTGGAAGGCGGCGATGCCCAGCTGGGCAAGGATCTGGCCATGCATATTGCGGCCGTTGCCCCCATGGTGGTGAACAAGGAAGACGTGCCCCAGGACGTACTGGAGCGCGAAAAGGATGTCATCCGGGCCCAGCCGGACATGGAGGGCAAGCCCGAGGACATCGTCGAGAAGATGCTGGACGGGCGTTTGAACAAGTACCTCAAGGAGGTGAGCCTGGTCGAGCAGCCCTTCGTCAAGGATCCGGATACGAGCGTGAGTCAGCTGGTCAGCGACCAGGGTGCGCGTATCCTGTCCTTTGAGCGCCTGGTTGTGGGCGAGGGCATCGAAAAGGAGGACCAGGACTTCGCCAGCGAGGTAATGGCTCAGGCGAAGGGCTGAAACCGTTGGCGCGTGGCGGCGCGGCCGGACCGCGCGCCGCCGCCTCTCCGGCAGTCGTCTTACGGAGCCCGCGGGCGCAGGCCGCGCGGGGGCCGTGGGCAAGCGAAAATGCAACCAAGAGGGCGGATCGGGTTCTATGAGCAACGGAGAAGACCAGACAGCCTCCGGTAATCCCAGGGAGCGTTCCCCCCGTTATCAGCGCATCCTGCTGAAACTCAGCGGTGAGGCCCTCGCTGGTAATGAGGGCTACGGCATTGACCCCAGGGTGCTGGACGCGATCTCGCTCGAAATCGGACAACTCGTGGGCATTGGTGTCCAGGTGGGCATGGTCATCGGCGGTGGCAATCTCTTCCGCGGGGCCGCCCTTCAGGAAGCCGGGCTGGACCGGGTGGCCGGGGACCACATGGGCATGCTGGCCACGGTCATGAACGGGCTGGCGCTGCGCGATGCCCTGGAACGTGCCAATATCCGCACCCGTCTGATGTCCGCCATCCCCATGAGTGGCGTGGTGGAACATTATGATCACCGCAATGCCGTGCGTTATCTCAAGAACGGCGAAGTGGTGGTGTTCTGCGCCGGCACCGGCAATCCCTTCTTTACCACCGACTCCGCGGCCTGTCTGCGCGGCATCGAGATTGATGTGGATGTGGTGCTCAAGGCCACCAAAGTGGATGGCATCTATGACGTTGATCCAGTCAACAACGATCAGGCGGTGAAATACGACCGCCTCACCTATGACGAGGCGCTGTCGCGACGGCTGGCGGTCATGGATCTCACGGCCATCTGTCTGGCCCGGGACCATAAACTGCCCTTGCGTGTGTTCAACCTGGGCAAGCAGGGTGCATTGCTGAACATGATGCTCGGGGGCGACGAAGGAACCCTGGTGGAATCCGCATAACAAAGAGAGGGTACCGACGTGATCGACGATATCTGTGAGGATGCCGAAAACCGGATGAAGAAAAGTGTGGACTCGCTGGATCAGTCCCTGCGCCGCACGCGCACGGGTCGTGCGAATCCCAGCCTGCTGGACGGCATCAAGGTGAATTATTACGGCGTGGAAACGCCCCTGAACCAGCTGGCCAATATCTCCGTAGAGGAGGGGCGTACCCTGGTGGTTTCCCCCTTCGACAAGTCTTCGGTGCCGGATATCGAGAAGGCGATCATGGCCTCGGACCTGGGGTTGAATCCGTCCACTGCGGGTACCGTGATCCGCCTGCCGCTGCCGCCGCTGACCGAGGAAAGCCGCAAGGATCTGGTCAAGGTGGTGCGCCAGGAGGCGGAGCAGGCGCGTGTGGCCATCCGCAACATCCGCCGCGACGCCAATCAGGATCTCAAGGACATGCTCAAGGAGAAGGAAATTTCCGAGGACGACGAGCGTGCGGGTGAGGAACGGATTCAGAAGATTACGGATCAGATGGTGGACAAGGTCGATTCCATGCTGAAGGAAAAGGAAGAGGACCTGATGACGTTTTAGGGGGAGGGAACCTCTGGACGGGTCCTGGAGGGTGCTTGCCACAGCCCATTTTTGCCTGGCTCGGCGTTGCGCCTCCTACCCGTACAGGCAGTACGGCGGCGTCGGCGCGCCTTGATCAGACAAAAATGGACAGCGGCAAACACCCTCCAGGACCCGTCCAGAGGTTCCAACGGGTGCAGGCCCCGCGAGGGGTTTCAGGGATTGAACAGCGCGCGCTTCGGCGCGGCATTATGAACTCCGGGCCGACTACTCGGCCCGTTTTGTTTTCCGGCAAGCGAGATCCAGTGTGCAGCAAGCGTCATCGCAGCAGCAGTCGCCGTTAACAGGCCTGGTGCGCCATCTGGCGATCATCATGGACGGCAACAACCGTTGGGCGCGGCGGCACGGACTTGCGGGGGAACGCGGCCACGGTGCCGGCGAGGAAGCGGTGCATACCATGGTGCGGGCCGCCGCCGAGCGTGATATCAAGGTGCTGACCCTCTTTGCCTTCAGCTCGGAGAACTGGCGCCGTCCGGATGATGAGGTGAACCATCTGATGCATCTTTTCATGAAGGCTCTGGGCGAACGGGTGGAAGAGCTGCATCGCCAGGATGTGCGCCTGCGCTTCATCGGCGAGCGCGCCGGACTGGATGCATCCCTGTGCGCGGGCATGGATGAAGCACAGCAGCGTACCGCGGACAATCAGCGCATGACCGTGGTGGTCGCGGTGAACTACGGCGGGCAGTGGGATATCGCCCGCGCGGCACGGCGGCTGGCCGAGCAGGTCGAGCGCGGTGAGCGCACGGCTGCGTCGATCACGCCCGGAATCCTGGACGGCGAAATCTGCCTGGCGGATCTGCCCGCGCCGGAGATGATTATTCGCACTGCCGGGGAACAACGGCTAAGCAATTTTCTGCTCTGGCAGGCGGCCTATAGCGAATTCTGGTTCACCGACGAGCTCTGGCCGGATGTCGGGGCGGCAACCCTGGATCAGGCGCTGACGGATTTTGGCCGGCGCAAGCGCCGTTTCGGCGGACGCTCGGACGCGGGTGCGGAGGAACAGCGCTGATGCTGCGCTTACGGGTCATGACCGCACTGATTCTGCTGCCCATTGTTCTGGGCGCGGTATTGTTTCTGGA
The DNA here is from genome assembly GCA_913055795.1 of uncultured Alcanivorax sp. Lineage (GTDB taxonomy): Bacteria > Pseudomonadota > Gammaproteobacteria > Pseudomonadales > Alcanivoracaceae > SLJS01. The sequence goes on from CAJXLA010000011.1 coordinate 34,734, forward strand.
CCGAACGCTGTTTGCGCTGGCCGCGGGCGTATTCTTTGTCGCCGGCGGTTGGGAGTGGTCGGGCATTCAGGGCGGCACCGGACTCTCGCGGCTGGCCTGGTCGGCATCGCTGGCTGCGCTCATGCTGCTCGTGGAGTATTACCGGCCTGATTTCGTGCTCACCTGGTTGCCGCTGTTGTGGTTGCCTGTGCTGGCGCTCGTGGCGCTTTATCCGCGGGGCGCGGCCCTGTGGAGTCCCACTCCGGTGATGATGGTGCTCGGGTGGTGGCTGCTGGTGCCGGCCTGGGCGGCCGTGGTGGAGGTTCAGGATCAGGGCGTGCTGGGTCTCACGGGGCCGCTGGCGCTGATGTTCGTGCTGGTCTGGGTCTGGGCGGCGGATATCGGCGCCTTTTTCGCCGGCCGTGCCTGGGGTCGCCACAAGCTGGCGCCCCGTGTCAGCCCGGGCAAGACCCTGGAGGGGCTAGCTGGTGGTCTGGCGCTGGCTCTGGTGCTGGTGCTCGCGGCGGGCTGGTGGTGGCCGGTAGTGCCCGGCGAGCGGGGTATGCTGGTGGCCGTTGCGGCTTTGACCGTGCTGGCCTCGGCACTGGGCGATCTCTTCGAGAGCATGGTCAAGCGCTACCACGGCATCAAGGACAGCGGCACCCTGCTGCCCGGCCATGGCGGTATGCTGGACCGGATCGACAGCGTTACCGCCGCGCTGCCCGTGATGGTGGCCTCCGTGAGCTGGTTCGGCCTGCCGGGAGGCGCCTGATATGGAAAGTCTGACGGTGCTGGGGGCAACCGGCAGTATCGGCACCCAGACGCTGGATGTAGTCCGTCGTCATCCGGACCGTTTCCGGATTCACGCGCTCACCGCCTGCAGTCGCTGGCATGACATGGCTTCGCTCTGTTCGGAGTTTTCCCCCGAGACCGTGGTCATGACGGACCCGGACGCCGCCGCGGCGCTGCGGAACCATCTGCGGGAAACCGAGTCTGACACTGAGGTGCTCGCCGGCGACGCCGAAGTCGCCACGATAGCGGGTCGAACGGAAGGCAACACCGTGGTGGCCGGTATTGTGGGCGCGGCCGGCGTGCGGCCCACCCTGGCGGCGGTGAATGCGGGCAAGCGCATTCTGCTGGCCAACAAGGAAGCGCTGGTGGTCACTGGACGGCTTTTCATGGAGGCGGTGCATGCGCACGGCGCCACCCTGATTCCCGTGGACAGCGAACACAACGCGATTTTCCAGTGTCTGCCGGAAGCGGTGCAGCGGGGAGAACAGTCCCTGGATGACGCGGGGGTAGGGCGGTTGTTGCTTACCGCCTCGGGCGGGCCTTTTCGACAGGCGGATCGGGACAGGCTGGCGTTGGTTACGCCCGAGCAGGCGGTGTGTCATCCCAACTGGGATATGGGGCCGAAGATTTCCGTGGACTCGGCCACGCTGATGAACAAGGGACTGGAATTGATCGAGGCGTGCTGGCTGTTCCAGGTGACGCCCGAACGAATCGAGGTGGTGGTGCATCCGCAAAGCGTAGTCCATTCCATGGCGGAATACGCCGACGGCTCGGTACTGGCGCAGCTGGGTACGCCCGACATGCGTACACCTCTGGCGCACGCGTTGGGGTGGCCGGAGCGGATCGCCGCGGGTGCGCAGTCGCTCGACTTTACCCGGCTGACGGGCCTCGACTTCCAGGCCCCGGACGAGCAGCGTTTTCCGGCGCTGCGTCTGGCGCGGCAATCGTTGCAAATGGGCGGTTGTGCCACGGCCGTGCTGAACGCCGCCAATGAGGAAGCCGTGGCGGCCTTTCTCGATCATCGGATCGGTTTCATGGACATTCCCCGACTGGTGGAAGAAGCGCTGACGGAGCTCCCCAATCCGGCGCTGGAGTCGCTGGACCAGGTACTGGATGTGGACGAGGGCGCACGCAACTTTATACGCGAACGTGTTCACAGGGAGCGGCCTGCATGATGACCACCTTGCTGGCGTTTGCCGTCACGATTCTGATTATCGTGGCCATCCACGAGTACGGCCACTATCTCGCCATGCGCATCTTCGGTGTGCGTGTGCTCAAGTTTTCCATCGGTTTCGGCCCGCGTCTGGTGGGCTGGACCAGCCGTGGTGGCACGGAATTCGTCATCAGCGGTGTACCGCTGGGCGGTTTCGTGCGCCCGCTCGACCGCCGCGAGGCCGAAGTGCCGCCGGAGCAGTCGGATCAGGATCTGCAGGCGCAACCGCCCTGGCAGCGCATCATCATCTATGCGGCGGGTCCGGCGGCGAATCTGGTGCTGGCGCTGGCGCTGTACTGGGTGATCATGCTGGGGGGGCAGACCATGATTCCGCCCGTGGTGGATGAAGTACAGCCGGATTCGGTGGCCGCTCAGGCGGGGCTGGAACCGGGCGATGAACTGCTGCGCCTGGGGGAATATCCGGTGCGCGGCTGGTCCGAGGTCACTTCGGCGCTCATGCATTATGCCGGCGAATCCGGACCCATCCCGGTGCGTGTGACCGACAACGCGGGCAACGAGCGCACCCTGTCATTGTCCCTGGAGCCCTGGTCCCGGGATGTGGAAAAACCACCGCTGGAACAGCTCGGCTTTACGCCACGCTCGCCGCGTGCCGTGGTGGGCGAGGTGATACCGGGCAGTCCGGCGGAAAAGGCCGGCTTGCAAAGCGGTGACCAGGTCGTGGCGGCCCTTGGAGACCCGGTCGAGAACTGGCGGGACTGGGTGGAAGTGGTGCGCGCCCACCCGGATGAAGCGCTGACGCTGACGCTGGTCCGCGACGGCAACCGTCGGGAGGTAGAGATTGTGCCCGAAGCCATTGATTCGGGTGAGCAGGTGTATGGACGCGCCGGTGTCTCCGCCGGGGATATCCGCCAGATTGAACACGGTGTTCTGGGGGCGGTGCCCGCCGCCTGGAACAAGGTGACGGATCAGACCAGCATGATCCTGGGCGCCATGGGCCGAATGATTACCGGGGACCTGTCATTGAAAACCCTGGGCGGCCCTGTGACCATTGCCGAGGCGGCGGGGCAGACGGCATCCACCGGCCTGTACACGTTCACGCTCTTTCTCGCCTTTTTCAGTATCAGCCTGGGGCTGATCAATCTGCTGCCCGTACCCATGCTGGATGGTGGCTGGATTGTATTCGGGTTTATCGAGTGGGCCATCGGGCGGCCCTTGCCCGAGCGTTTCCTGATGATGGCGCAAAGCTTCGGCCTGACGGCGGTCATCATGTTGATGAGTCTGGCGATCTACAATGACCTGGTACGGCATTTCGGATGAGATTCGGGGGATTTTTGCAAGCCTGGAAAATGGGGCTCCTGGCGAGCCTTGTGCTGTTTGTGACTCTGCCCGCCGGCGCGGCGGAGTTGCCGTTCCGCGTCAAGGATATTCGCGTGGAAGGACTGCAACGGATCCCGGTCGAGCGGGTCTTCCGGACTTTGCCTATCCAGGCCGGCGACCGCGTGAATCAGGCCGACGTGCGTCAGGCCGTGGAACGGCTCTATGGCACGGGCGATTTCGAGGACGTCCAGCTGGGCCGCGACGGCGATGTGCTGGTGGTGGTCGTGTCGGAACGGCCGTCCATTGCCAGCATCGAAATCGAGGGCAACAAGTCCATCAACGACAAGAAACTGCGCCAGGGGCTGCGTGACGCCGGTCTGGAGGAAGGTGAGGTGTATCAGCGCTCCACCCTGGAAAACATTACCGGCGAGCTCAAGCGCCAGTATATTGCCCAGGGGCGTTATGGCGCGCAGGTGGACATCGAGGCACAACCGCTGTCGCGCAACCGGGTGGGGTTGACCATTGATATTTATGAGGGCAAACCCGCGAAGATCCGGGATATCAATATCGTGGGCAACGAAGTGTTCTCGGACGAGAAACTGCTGGATCAATTCCAGCTGCGCCCGTCCGGTTTCTGGACCTTTTTCGGCAGCAAGGACAAATATGCCCGCGAACGTCTGTCCGGTGATCTGGAAAGCCTGCGTTCGTTCTACCTCGATCGCGGCTATATCAACTTCTCCATCGAGTCCAACCAGGTCAGCGTGACCGCCGACCGGCGCGAGGTCTATATCACCATCAACATCGCCGAGGGTGAGCAATTCAAGGTTCGGGATGTGAAGCTGGCCGGGGATTTGCCGGTGGATGAGCAGGAGCTGCGTCCGTTGCTGCTGGTGGAAGAAGACGAGACGTTTTCCCAGCAGCGGGTCACCTATACCAGCGAGCTGCTCAAGCGCCGGCTGGGTAACGAGGGGTACACCTTTGCCGAGGTGGAAGGCCGGCCCAGCGAAAATGAAGATGGCGAAACCGTGAACGTGACCTTTTATGTGGAACCCGGCAATCGGGTCTATGTCCGGCGCATCGAGTTCAGCGGGAATACCAAGACGCGTGACGAGGTGCTGCGCCGGGAGTTGCGTCAGTTCGAGGGGGCACCGGCGAATTCCGCGCTGATTGACCTTTCCCGCCGGCGGTTGCAACGGCTGGGGTACTTCAGCCGCGTCCAGGCTGACACCAACCGGGTGCCGGGCAACGAGGACAAGGTGGATGTTGAATACCAGGTGGAAGAGCAGCCGTCGGGCTCTATTGGCGCCAATATCGGCTATTCCCAGGCCAACGGCGTGCAGTTCGGTGCCAATGTGAGTCAGAAGAACTTCATGGGGACCGGCGATCAGGTATCCTTCTCGATCAATCGGAGTCAGGTGCGTGAAAGTTACAACTTCTCGCACCGCGACCCCTACTATACGCTCGACGGCGTGAGTCGTGGTTTCAGTCTTTACTATACGGCCACCGACTTTGATGAAACCTCGGTGTCTTCCTATGCCTCGGACCGGGCCGGCGGTTCCGTGACCTTTGGGTATCCGTTGTCGGAAACGGCGCGTGTGAGCTTCGGCATGGGTGTGGAACAGATTGATCTGACCACCGGGCGTTTCGTCGCCTTGGATATCGAGCAGTTTTTGCTTGAGCGCGGTTTCCGGTTTGATCAGATCAAGGCCAATGCCTCCTGGCGCGAGAGCACCATGAACCGCGGTATTCTGCCCGATCGCGGCTGGTCCCAGAAGCTGAACCTGGAAGCGGCCGTCGCCGGCAGCGATTACAAGTTTTTCAAGGCCACCTGGACCGGGGATCGCTATTATCCGCTGGTGGGGAACTGGACCCTGCGCAGCCGCGCCGAGGTGGGCTTCGGGGATGGCTACGGCGATGAAC
>CAJXLA010000012.1 GCA_913055795.1 uncultured Alcanivorax sp.
GGCCCGGCCTGAAGCGCCCATCTGCTGCACTTTGTCGCTGGGGAAGGGCATCACCCTGTGCGTCGCAACCAGGCACACCAGCTGCACGCTTCAGGCCGCGCTGAGCACGCAAAGGGTCTTTCAACAGCCTGGTAGTTGGCGTGTCGCTCCCCGTCTGCTATCAATGGACCTGAAACGGAACTGCAACCAGAGCGCATCCGCGTGTGCGTCGGGGGAGCCATGGAAAGCTACGACATCATTATCGTGGGAGCGGGCCCGGGTGGGCTTAGCGCGGCCGCCCATGCGGTGACAACCGGGCAGTCCCATGTCCTGCTGGAAGCCAGTGACGGCATTGCCCATACGGTTCAGCGCTACCAGAAGGGCAAGCACGTCATGGCGGAGCCCTCGATCCTGCCGCTTCGCAGCGATCTGCCCTTTGAGCCCGGCTCCCGCGAATCCATACTCGAGGCCTGGCATACCGGCGTCACGGCTCCCGGCACCCGGATCGTCTATAACGCCCGCGTGTCGAGCATTACCGGTGAACGCGGTAATTTCACCGTCACCACCGCCGACGGCGGGATCTGGCAGGGTCGACACGTCATCCTGGCCATTGGCGTTCAGGGCAATCTGCGCAAACTGGGCGTGCCGGGCGAGGATCTGCCTTTCGTCCAGTACCAGCTGGATGACCCGGACGAGTACGAGAATGAATCCATTGTGGTGGTGGGCGCGGGCGACGCCGCCATCGAAAACGCGCTGGCGCTGGCCCGGCACAACCAGGTGTCCATCGTCAATCGTCGCGATGAATTCCTGCGCGCCAAACCCGGCAACCTCAAGCAGATCCTCGCCGCCATTGATGCCGGCCAGATCACGGCCCTGTACGAGACCACGGTCAGTGAAGTGCGCGAGCAAGACGGGGATCCGCCCGGCGAGATTCTGCTGAATACACCGGACGGTGAAACGCCGGTTCCGGTGCACCGTGTCATCGCCCGCCTGGGTGCCATTCCGCCCCGCCGTTTCGTGGAATCCTGCGGCATCCGGATTCCCTCGCAGTCGGTCAATGCCGTTCCGGAATTGTCTCACCAGTACGAATCCAGTGTTCCGGGCCTTTATGTTGTGGGCGCGCTGGCCGGCTATCCCTTGATCAAGCAGGCCATGAACCAGGGCTATGAGGTCATCGAGTACATCCAGGGCAACCCCATCAAACCCGTGGATCACGATCTCTTCGCGGACAAGTTCCGGGTTCTGCCCTGGTCGTCGGATGTGGACGCAACCCTGGACCATTTCCAGCAGGTCATTCCCTTTTTCCGGCCCATCAATACCCTGCGCTTTCGCGAGCTCATGCTGGAAAGCCGCGTACTGCGACCCGCCGAAGGTGAACAGATCTTCGCGCGCAATGATTACACCGACACCTTTTTCTCCATTGCCCGGGGCTCGGTGGAGGTGGTGATCGATGAGGCCACGGATACGCGTACGGAACTGGGCGCGGGGGAATTCTTTGGCGAGATGAGTCTCATATCCGGGCGTCGGCGTAACGCCACCGTCTATGCCCGTGGCGACTGCATTCTCATCGAGACGCCACGGCGGGTCATGAACAATCTGATCAACACCGTGGACGAGGTCAAGGAACACATCGACCAGGTCTTCATCCTGCGTGCTATCCATTCCCAGTTCGCGCCCACCGCGAAGGTAGAGGACCTGTCCGAGCTGGTCACCTCGGCGGAGCTGCGCAGTTACAACACCGGCGATGTCGTCTTTGCCGAGGGCGATTCCGGCGACGAACTGCATCTGATCCGGCGCGGTTCGGTGACCGTGTCCCGCGACATCAACGACCGGGAGGTGGTGCTTTCCTATGTACCCGCCGGCAAGTATGTGGGCGAAATGGGGCTGCTGGGCAATACGCGCCGCAATGCCACGGTGCGTGCCGCCGTGCCCACGGAGACCGTGGTCATGAAAAGCGCGCCCTTTCTGGAACTGCTGGAACAGCAACCCGGGTTGCAACAACAGGTCCAGGAAAAGGTTCAGGAACGTCTCAATGCCAATGTGCGCATGGAGCAAGCATCCGAGGAAAGCGGCGAGCTGATGTCGTTTCTCATGCGCCAGGGCCTGGGCGAGGCCACGGATGTACTGCTCATCGACGAGTCCCTGTGCATCCGCTGCAATCATTGCGAAGAGGCCTGCGCCAGCACCCATGGGGGCACATCCCGGCTCAACCGCGAGGCCGGCCCCACCTATGCGGAAATCCATGTGCCCACCTCCTGCCGGCATTGCGAGCATCCGCACTGCATGAAGGATTGCCCACCGGATGCGATTTCCCGCAATGCCAATGGCGAAGTGGTGATCCATGACAATTGCATTGGCTGCGGCAATTGCGAGGAGAACTGCCCCTATGGCGTGATTCAGATGGCCAAACCCGACGACCGCAAGCCTTCGCTGATCCGCGATCTTCTTTTCGGCCGCGATCCGGGCCATGACGACGATGCACCGGGTCAGGAAAAACAGGCGGTGAAATGTGACATGTGCGGTGACCTCGAAGGCGGCCCGGCCTGTGTGCGCGCCTGTCCCACGGGCGCGGCCATTCGCACCAGTCCGGAACATTTCGTCGACCTCATGCGGTCAAGAGATTGACGCCGTGTACGAATCCTTCCTCAAGTACCGCAACTTCCTCTATCTCTATGTCGCCCTGACGCTGGTGGCGGTCAGCCTGCTCGCCTACTGGTTGCACGACCCCTTGCACCAGCCCAATGGCGGCACCTGGCTGGGCTATACGCTGGGTACCCTGGGTGCTGTGCTCGTGCTCTGGCTCACCGCACTCGGGATTCGCAAACGCGCGTACAACTCGAACCTGGGCACGGTGCGAGGCTGGGTGTCGGCGCACGTCTATCTGGGCCTGGCGCTGGTGGTGGTTGCCACTCTGCATACTGGCTTCCAGCTGGGCTGGAACCTGCACACGCTCGCCTGGGTCCTGATGCTGATTGTGGTGATTTCGGGTGTCTATGGCGTCTGGGCCTACAACCGCTACCCGGTTCCCATTACCCGCAACCGCGCCAACCTCAACCGGGATCTCATGCTCGCGGAAATTTCCGAGATCGACCAGAAAGCCGATCAGGCGGCCGAGGCCCTGGGCTCGCCGGTGGAGCGCATGGTGATATCCGCCCACCGGCGTTTCACCGTGGGGGGTGGGCTGATCAGCCTGCTTACGGGGCGGGATCACTCCTGCATGGAGGAACCCCGGGAACGCAAGAAGGACTGGAAATGGAAGGTGGTGGCGAATGCGGATCAGCAGCGTTTGCTGGAGCTGCTCAACCGGGAACTGGCCGGCACGCGCGAACAGCAGGACTATGCCCGCTTGCAGGGGCTGATTGATCTGGTTTCGCAAAAACGCGCCCTGGCCCACCGATTGCGCGAGGATATTCGCATGCAGAGCCTGATGCGGATCTGGCTGTACCTGCATGTCCCTCTGACCTTCATGTTGCTGGCCGCCCTGACGGCCCACATCGTCAGCGTTTTCATCTACTGGTAGGGCCGCCATGAAGATCTTGATTCGCAAACTGATCGATGTCGCCGGTGATACCCGGGCCCACCAGGACTTCGAGATCAGCACCAGCCGGCTCACCCTGGGCCGGGGCACGGATCAGGATGTGTTGCTGCCCGGTGAACGCGTGGGCTACCAACACGCGGACATCCGCTTGCGGCGCGGCATGCCGGAAATCCGCGCGCATGCAACCACCGGCGTCACCGTCAACGGACAAAATACCCGTTCAGCACCACTGTCGGTCGACGATGAAATCGGTATTGGCGGCTACCGACTGGTGGTCATTGCGCCTCCGGAACCCCATCAGGACCTCGCCCTTACGGTGGAAAAGCACAGCGAGACCGCCGGCGAGGTCATGCGCGAATCGCAGTTCACAACGGGGCCGGAAGGCCTGCCCTGGCTGCGGCAACGGCGCTGGGCCTGGCTGGGTTTTCTGGCTGTGCTCATGCTGGGTCTGGTGCTGCCGGGCATGGTGGCGTGGGAAGACGCGGATCGCTCGGCGCTGCGGAACACGCCCCTGCCCGACGACCGCTTCTGGAATTCGGGCGCCACCAGCCGCGCCCATGAGTTCATCGGCCAGGCGTGCGAAAACTGTCACAAGGTGCCTTTTCAGCGCGTGCCCAACAGCGCCTGCGCGGACTGTCATGAGGACATGGGCCGGCATGTCAGCTCGGTGACGGAACAACCCGATGTCACGGGCCGACGCTGTGCCGACTGTCACCGTGAACACAACGGACACCAGGGCGTTATTCTGGACGACCAGCAGTTCTGCACCGACTGTCACAGCCGTATCCGCGAGGTCGCCCCGGATACCCATCTGAAAACGGTGCGCGATTTCGGGGATCAGCATCCGGACTTTCGCGTGCGCCTGGCGGAACCGCGCACCACCGAGCAAGGAACACATTGGCACCGGACCAAGCGCCGGGAACTGAATGCATCCGTCACGGAAACGAGCGGGCTGGTCTTCGACCACAAGGTGCATCTCGCCGACGACGGCGTGGAAAACGAAACCGGCGCCAAGGAAGTCATGGCCTGCGGCGACTGTCACCAGCCGGATGCCGGCGGGCGCGGCATGAAACCCATCAACATGGAAAGACACTGCAGCCGCTGTCATGCCTTGTCCATCGAGGATGACGATCCCGACCGGACCGTGCCCCACGCGGCACCAGCCCGGGTGGTCGAAAGCCTGCGCGAGTATTTCAGCAAGCGTTTTATCGAGGACCGACCGACTCGCTTCAGCGTGGATCTGAACCGCCCGGGCGCGCCACCCGCCGTGGATGTTCTGCAGCGGGAAGGACTGGACTGGGTGGATCGCCGCACCGGCGAAACCGCCGCTGAGATCTTCGAACGCCGGGTATGCGACACTTGCCACAAGGTGCAAAGGACAAAGCAAGACAAGAACGGGTGGTCCATTGCCCCGGTTAATGTCGATTACAACTACTGGCGGCACAGCACCCGCTTCAGCCACGAGAAGCACGACAATACGGAATGCGGCGAGTGCCATGACGCGGCCCGTTCGGAAAAGGCCGCCGAGGTGCTGCTTCCGGATATTCAGGTCTGCCGGCAGTGCCATACCGGGGCGAAGGGCAAACAGGGACTGCGCTCGAACTGTGTCACCTGTCACCGCTTCCATTATTCCAAACACGGCAAACTGGAGCTGCCATGAGAATATATGGATGTCTTCTGCTGGTTTTACCCTTCCTGGTAACCGGCTGTGGTGGAGGGGGATTGGACGACGGCGGCTGTGACGGCGGTTGCGTGGACAACAACGACTTTCTCTCCGCCGGTGACGTGCAAAACGTCATGGCCCGTTCGGTCCGGGAAGCAGATGCACGCGGGGCCAACGCCACGGTGGCCGTGGTGGACCGGGTAGGCAATGTGCTGGGCGTCTATCGGATGCCGTCGGCGGACACCAGCGTTACGATCACCTCGCCCTACCCGGTGGATGGCGGTCTGGAGGACCTGGCATTCATCCCCGCCAGCCTGGCGGCCATCAGCAAGGCCGTGACCGGCGCCTATCTGTCCAGCGAAGGCAATGCCTTCAGCACCCGCACCGCAGCCCAGATCGTGCAGGAACACTTCAATCCGGGTGAAGTGGGTCAGCCATCGGGCCCGCTGTTCGGCGTGCAGTTTTCTCAACTGGCCTGTTCCGATCTCACCCTGAGCAATTCGGACGCTCAGCGTGGCCCCAAGCGCAGCCCACTGGGGCTGGCCGCCGATTCGGGCGGCTTCCCGCTGTACCAGGACGGCACCGTAGTGGGCGGTGTGGGCGTTATCGCTGACGGCCAGTACAGCTTTGATGCCGATCTCTCGGACGACGACTTCTCGCTGGACGAGGTCATCGCCCGCGCCGGCGCGCAAGCCTTTCCATCGCCGGACAACCGGCAGGGCGAGCGCATCACGCTGGAAGGCAAGGTCTTTCGTTATGCGGAAATGGAGCCCGGCGATACCCGGACATCCGGAAACCCGCCCGCACTGGGTTCGCTGCCCGGCAGTACGGTTGCGGTCAATGGTTATTTCAACGGCACCATTCAGGCTGGCACCGTCCTGGGTCAACCCGCCTCGGGCATCCGCGCCGACAACACCTTCTTCCCGGACCGGGATGCCTTCGTGCTGGTGGACGGGACCAACACCAACCGCTTTCCCCCCACCCCATCCCCTACCGGCGATCTGACACAAAACGAGGTGCAAATCCTGCTGGACCAGGCCCTGGCCGTGGCGGAACGCAGCCGGGCCCAGATCCGCCGGCCGCTGGGCACCAGCGCTCGTGTCACCATCTCGGTGGTGGATTCCAACGGCGTGCCGCTGGGCGTGGTACGCGGCGAGGACGCGCCCGTGTTCGGCACGGATGTGTCGCTGCAGAAGGCGCGCACCGCTGCCTTTTTCTCCAGCACCCGGGCAGCGGCGGATCTGCAGTCGGGCCTGACGGCGAATTATCTGCAATCCACGCTGTCCGGCGGTGCCCCTGTGGTGGATCGCACCATTCAGATCGGCGACTATGTTAGCGCTCTGCGCAACTTCCTGGGGGATAACACCGCCCTCGCCAATGGCGTCGCCTTTTCCGACCGTGCCGGCGGCAACCTGTCCCGGCCCTTTTTCCCGGACGGCATCACCTCGGCGCCCCATGGCCCCCTGTCCAAACCACAAGGCGAATGGAGTCCGTTCTCCACCGGCCTTCAACTGGATCTGGTCTACGATAATCTGGTCGGGCACGTAGCCTTTGTCGCCGGCATCGGGCCTTCGCCGGGGACGGGGTGCAGCAATATCAGCCGCGCCACGGGCGCCGGCCCGGTGGATCCGCTGGCCAATGGCACCCAGATCTTTCCCGGCTCCGTGCCCATCTACAAGGGCAACACCCTGGTGGGCGGGATCGGCGTTTCCGGCGACGGCGTGGATCAGGATGATCTGGTCGCTTTCCTGGGCGTGCATCGTGCCGGCCAAAGGCTGGGCACGATCAACAATGCTCCCGACAGCATGCGCGCGGACCGCATTGTCGTGGACGGCACGCGCCTGCGTTATGTGCAGTGTCCTTTCAAACCCTTCAACGACTCCGACGCCCAGAACGTCTGTCAGGGGAAATAACCATGCGTCGCGCTGTCCTTGGTATTGTCCTTCTTCTGCCCTTGCTGGCCCCGGCGGCAGAGACGCGAAAGGGAAACAACCCCTGCGAGCCGCCCATTGAACAGCGCAAGAGTCTGCGTTTGCCCGGCAAGGAGACACGCGAGCTGGACACCCCCTGTGATCCGCAGCGACTCGCGCCGCCCAGGATGAAACCTCAGAAACTGCCGGCGGTGCCGGATCGCTGGCGCATTGTCGACAGCCTCCCCGGCTACAGCAACAACATTCTCGATCCCTATCACCGCAATGTTCTCAAGGCGGACAAGCCCGTCATGGGTGATGATTGGTTCTTCCTGTTCACCGGTATTTCCGACACCGTCTATGAACCGCGCCGGCTGCCCACGCCGGTGGGTATTCAAACCACCGGGGACGCGGACCAGATCGACATCTTCGGCCAGGGCGAGCAGACCACCTTCAATCAGAACCTGATCACGGAATTCGCCCTGATCAAGGGCGACACCGTGTTCCGGCCGCCGGACTGGGAATTCCGTTTGACGCCGGTGTTCAATTTCAATCAGACCGAAACCGAGGAACTGCGTGTCCTGCGCATCGATCCCCGCGCAGGCAAGATCCGTACGGACGACCATGCGGGCCTGCAAGCCGCCTTCGCCGATTATCACATCCGCAATGTCTCGCCGCGCTATGACTTCGACAGCGTGCGCGTGGGTATCCAGCCGTTCAACGCGGACTTTCGCGGTTTTCTCTTTCAGGACAATCAACCGGGCGTGCGGTTTTTCGGCACCCGGGACAACAATATCTTCCAGTACAACCTGGCCTGGTTCCGGCGGCTGGAAAAGGACACCAACAGCGGCCTCAATGACGTGGGCGAGCCCTTGCGCGACGATGATGTCTTCGTGGCCAATCTCTACTGGCAGGACATGCCCGTGCTGGGTTTTTTCACCCAGGCCACGGTGGTGCACAACCGCAACCGGGAAGACGACTTCTTTTTCGACAACAACGGCTTTGTCGCCCGGCCGGCGTCGCTGGGCTTCGAGAAACCGCGCGAATACGACGTTACCTATCTGGGGCTGAACGGCGACGGCCATTTCGGCCGCATGAACCTCACCGCCGCCGCCTATTTCGCCACCGGCGAGGCCACGAAAGGCGTTTTTGTGGACCAGCCCACCGATATCCGCTCCTGGTTCGCCGCCGCCGAAGCGGGCTGGGATCAGGACTGGATCCGCTATCGCGGCAGCCTGGTGCTGCAATCCGGTGATCCGGATCCCTATGACGACCTCGAGGAAGGCTTCGATGCGATCTTCGAAAACCCCATTATTGCCGGCGCCGATACCAGCTTCTGGATCCGCCAGGCGGTGCCGCTCATCGGCGGCGGGGGCGTGACCCTGTCCACGCGCAATGGAATGCTCGCCAATCTTCGTCCCAACAAGGAACACGGTCAGTCCAATTTCACCAATCCGGGTCTGGTGCTGGCGGGGCTGGGCACGGATCTGGATCTCACGCCCACCACCCGGCTGTCGTTCAACTTCAATCATCTATCCTTCATGAACACAGCCGTCCTGGAAGCCGCGCGTCAGCAGGCCGACCTGGACCCGGATATTGGCTGGGATGTCTCTTCAGCGCTTATTTACCGGCCCCTGGCGATTCAGAACATTGTCTTTCGACTGTCCGGGGCGGCGCTGCTACCGGGCGATGGCTACAAACAGCTGTACAAGGACGAGACCGGCTATTCGGTGCTGGCCAACCTGACCCTGACCTTCTGACGAGGTGATACGCGTGCATGTACGGATCACAATACTGCTACTTCTGAGCCTGACGGGCCATCTGCATGCCGCGGAAGGGGAAGAGGCGGTTGAGCGGACCTATGACACCCAGCCGCCCGCCCCGGCCTGGCAGACGCCGGAGCAGGCCCATACCAAAAGCCGTGGCTGTGAAAGCTGTCATACGGACACGGACGCCAAGACCATGCATGACAGCGATGCTGTGACCCTGGGTTGCGTGGACTGTCACGGCGGCGACGCCAGTGTCCGCAAGCCCGAGGGGAGTGAGCAGGGCGAGGACGCCTATCGTACGGCGCTTCGGCAGGCGCATGTACTGCCGCGCTATCCCGAAAGCTGGAATTTCCCCTCCAGCGCCAACCCCAAACGCACCTATACACTGCTCAACAAGGAATCCCCCGAGTTCGTGCGCTTCATGAACCCATCGGACTACCGGGTGGTCACCAAGGCCTGCGGCAACTGCCACACGCCCCAGATCCTGGCGGCCAAGCGCTCGCTCATGGCCACCGGCGCCATGTTCTGGGGCGGTGCGGCCTACAACAACGGCATCCTGCCGTACAAGAACTATATCCTGGGGGAAGGCTATACACGCGAAGGCAAGCCGGCCGCCATCACGGCCCTGGACAAACCCACGGAAGAACAGACCCGGGCACATGGTGTGCTGCCGCGGCTGGACCCCTTGCCCGCCTGGGAAACGGTCAAGCCTGGCGATATCTTTCGCGTGTTTGAAGACGGCGGGCGTAACAAGCTCAACATCTTCCCGGAAACCGGCAATCCCAATATTTCCGGCAATATCCAGCTGCTGGAACGCCCGGGTGAGCCGGACATCAAGCAGTCCAACCGCGGACCAGGCACGGGTGCACGCATTGCCGTGCCGGTGCTCAACATGACCAAGACGCGGCTGAACGACCCCATGATGTGGTTCATGGGCACCAATGATCAGCCCGGCGATTACCGCAACTCGGGCTGCGCATCCTGCCATGTCGTCTACGCCAATGACCGGCAGAAAGCACACAGCGGCCAGTACGCCCAACACGGCCACTGGGGCCGCACCAACACGGATGACCCCACCATTGATCCCCAGGAAAAGGGGCATCCGCTCAAGCACAAGTTCACGCGCAAAATCCCCACCAGCCAGTGCATGGTCTGTCACATGCACCAGCCCAACATGTTCCTGAACACCTATCTGGGCTACACCATGTGGGATTATGAATCCGACGCGCCGCGCATGTGGCCCGAGGAACAGCGTTATCCCTCGGACAAGAAAGTGCGCAAGATCAACAAGCGCAATCCCGAAGCGGCCGCCGCGCGCGGCCTCTGGAGCGATCTGGAATTTCTCTCCGACGTCTGGGAGAACAACGACCAGATGGAGCACACCCAGTTCGCCGATTACCACGGCCATGGCTGGAATTTCCGCGCCGTTTTCAAGCGCGACCGCCAGGGCAACCTGTTGGATGAAAAAGGCAACAAGGTGCCGTTCGACGATCCGGACAAGTTCGACCAGGCCGTGCACATGTCATCGATTCATCTGGACAAGGGCATGCATTGCGTCGATTGTCATTACAGCCAGGACAATCATGGCAATGGCCACATCTACGGCGAAGTGGCCAGTGCCGTGGAAATCGAATGCAAGGACTGTCACGGGACCGCCGATGAATACCCGGACCTGCGCACCAGTGGGCCGGCGGCCCCACCCGGCGGGACGGACATGTCGACGCTGCGCAACCCCGACGGTGAGCGGCGTTTCGAGTGGATCAACGACCAACTCATTCAGCGCTCGGTTATGTCCGACCGGGAATGGCAGCTGAGCCTGGTCAAGGACACCGTGAATCCCGAGTCCGAGGTGTACAACGAAAAAGCCGCGCGCGCCAAGCTCATGAGCACGGACGAAGATGGCCTTCACTATGGTGTGGACGTCAGTCAGGACAAACGCGCGCACAAGAATGAAGAAATGGAATGCTACAGCTGCCACACCTCCTGGACCAACGCCTGCGGCGGCTGTCATCTGCCCATCGAGGCCAACTGGAAAACCGAACGGCATCACTACGAAGGCGGCAAGAGCCGCAACTTCGCCACCTACAACCCCCAGGTGGTGCGCACGGATCTGTTCATGCTGGGCAAGCGCGGACCGGCCAATGAGGGCAAGATTGCCCCCACCCGGTCGTCGTCGGCCCTGGTGCTCAGTTCAACCAATGCCAACCGCGAACGCATCTATATACAGCAACCGCCCATTTCGTCCAGCGGTTACAGCTCCCAGGCGTTCAATCCGCATTTCCCGCACACGGTGCGCAAGGAAGAGACCCAGAGCTGCACCAGCTGTCACCTCTCGAGGGACAACGACAACAATGCCCTCATGGCAAACCTGTTGATGCAGGGCACGGACTTCATGAATTTCATCGGCCGGTACGCCTGGGTCGGCGGCACGGGCGGACTCTCGGGTGTGGAAGTCACGGAATGGGAGGAACCCCAGGCTGTCTACGGCAGTTATCTGCACAAATACGTCTATCCGGACTGGTACCAGGATCATCTGGAGCGTGACCGGGAGCTGCCCGATCAGTACAGCCATGACGGCGGGCGCACGCAATGCCTGCAGATGCGCGGTGAATGGGTCTTTGCCGCTCAGGGCCAAGACGGATTCCGCGTCTATGACATTGCGAGCATTGATAACAAGGGTTTCTCGCAACGTCTGATTACCGCACCCTTCAGCGAACTGGGTCATGACGTCGATATTGCCACCGAGAACGCCACCTGCATGGCACTGCCCACCACCCAGCCGGTGCATCCGGATCGCAATCAGGACAAGCTCATGCGCGAGAAGAATCAGGAGCAGCCCTTCCATCCGGTGTACAACTATGCCGCGATTACCGATGCGCAAGAGGGTTTGATTCTGACGGATGTAAACACCTTCTATGACGGCGAGTTCCGCAACAACAACATCGAGCGCGCGCTGACCTGGAATCCGGACGGCATACTGGACGGCGCCCGGCACATCACTTTCGGCGGACACTATGCCTATATCACCACGCCCGAGCAGCTCGTGGTGGTGAATCTGGATCAGCCGCTCAAGCCCGAGGTGGCGGGGACAGTGAACCTCGACGATCCGCGCGCCAGTGCCTTGCAGTTCCGTTACCTGATCGTGACCACGGCCAGGGGCGTAGAGACCATTGATGTCACACATCCGGACGAGCCGGAAAAGGTTACCGAAAACCGAATACCGCTAAACAATGCCCGCAAACTCTATATTGCCCGGGAATACGCCTATGTCGCCGCTGGTGAGCAGGGTCTGGCGATCATTGATATGACCAGGCCGGAAAAGCTGGAGCTGGCGCAGCTCTACACGGCCGGGGGCAAGCTCACCGACGTGCGGGACGTGGTCGTGGCTTCGACGAACGCCTCCGCCTTCGCCTATATCGCCGACGGCACCGGCGGACTCAAGCTGGTTCAGCTCACGGCCCCCAACACCCAGCCGCGTTTCTATGGCTACAACCCTTCACCCGTGCCGGAACTGATCGCGTGGAAGGACACGCCCTGGCCGGCGCTGGCCTTGTCCAAGGGCCTGGCCCGGGCACGCGGCGTGGATGAAACCGGCGAACAGATTTCAGTGTTCGGCCGTCTGGGATCACGCCCGTTGAATCATGAGGAAATGAAGGAACTCTATCTCCAGGACAACGGCGAACCCTGGTATGTCACGGACAAGCCGGAAGGCGGCTGGAAGCACCGCAACCCGGAGGAGGGGGCACCATGATGCGGGGACGGACGCTACCGGGCCTGATCCTGTCGTTACTGGTCTCGCCCGCCCAGTGGGCTGGGGCCAGTGATAACGATGCGGTGCACACGGGCGTGGCGACCTGCGCCTCCTCGGTCTGTCACGGCAGCGCCCGCGAGAAACCCGAATCACCGCTGCTGCGCAATGAATATCTGACCTGGGAGCGTCACGACGACCATTCCGACGCCTACCAGAACCTGAAATCGGAGCAGTCAAAGCGCATCGCGCGCCAGCTGGACCTGAATCAGCCGGCACACAAGGCGGACGTCTGTCTCGACTGTCATACCGATCATGTGCCGCCCGAACAGCGCGGCAAACGCTTCATGCTGAGTGACGGGGTCGGTTGTGAGGCCTGCCACGGGGGCGCGGAAAACTGGCTGGAGTCCCATTCCGGCCCGGATGTAGATCATGCGCAGAATGTGGACCAGGGCCTGGTGCCACTGGAACAGGCCGAGGTACGCGCACGGGTTTGCCAGGATTGCCATGTCGGGGACACCGAGCGCTTCGCCGGGCATGACCTGCTGGGCGCGGGTCATCCGCGGCTGCAATTCGAGCTCATGAGCTATTCGGTGCTGCAGCCCTACCATTACCGCACCGACAAGGATTATTACGAACGCAAACCCCGGGCGGACCGACCTGCGCGGATCTGGGCCACCGGGCAAATCGAAGCGGCCCGGCGCATGCTCGACGGCATCCAGAGCGATGGGTTCATGACGTCGCCGCTGTGGCCGGAACTGGCTTTCTTTGATTGCCACGGCTGTCACACGCCCATGAGCGTGGAGCAGCCGGAAGAACGCTACAGCTCGCCCGAGCTTACACCGGGTAGCCCCCGGCTCAACGACAGTGCCCTGATGATGGCGCTGATGCTCGAACGCGTGATTCCGGGCGGCACGCCGGAGACCATGCTGAAAACCATCCGCCGGCTCCATGGCGCCAGCCGCGAGGGGCCTGCGCAGGTGCGTTCCGTGGTCGGCGAGCTGGAGCCGCAACTGGCGTCCCTGGCGGAACGCCTGGAACGGACCCGGCTGACACCCGGGCTTCAGCGGGAACTGCTGGGCGAGTTGACCCGGGCCGGAGCCCGGGGCCGTTTCAGCGGCTATCTGAGCGCCGAACAGGCCGCCATGGCGGCCCAGGTCCTGCTCAAGCACGGCGAAACCGGTCTTGAAGGACCGGCATCCGCGCAACTGGACCCCGTCTTCGATGCACTGGACAACCCGGACCGGCCGGATGACGACGCCTTCCAACAGGCCATGAAGCAGCTACGCGCTTTCCTGGCGCAATAACCCGGCCGGATGCCGGTGGCGGTGCTCTATGCCCCCGGACCCAGATGGGGACGCGGCGAAGTCGCCGGAAAGAGCGGGTAAGACGCCGCCAGGATCACGCCCAGCAGAGCCATGCCGCCAAACGCGGCCCCATAGCTCAGGTGCTCCACGATCGCCCCCGTCAGGGTGGATCCCAGGGCCTGCCCCACGGCAATGGCCAGGAAGGGCAGCACCCCGCCCAGGCTGGGATGATCCGGCAACAACAGAATGGCCGTGACGAGATAAAGTCCCGTGAGCGTCATATAGGCCAGCCCGAAGAGCGCCGCCGACAGCACGGTGCTGCCCAGGCTATCGGGTACCGCCAGCACAAGCAGGGTGGCCAGTGACAGCATGGCCAGCGCCACGCTCTGGACCCGACCGGCGCCGAAGCGTTCCCCCAGGTCACCGGCGGCCGCGCCCCCCAGGCCGGCCAGGCCCACGGCCGCCCAGAGCCAGCCGGTAAGATCCGGGCGCAGGCCACCCAGCACCACCACCAGATCCGGGGCGAAGACCCAGTACGCGGCACTCACCAGGCCCATGCCCAGGGCGAAGCCATTGAGCTTGATCAGACGCCGCCGCTGATCGGCGCTGATCGCGGGCAGCTGCAGGTGCGCCGACGCCTGCCCCTGATGCGTGGCGGGTATAAAGATGGCCGCCGCCGCCACGCCCAGCACCGCCAGCGCGGCGAACGAGGCATAGGCACCACGCCAGGCATTGGCCAGCAACAGGACAGCCGGCACGGACAGCAGCACCCCCACACTGGTGCCGGCGTTCATGACGGCATTGACCCGACCATGCAGGCGTGGCTGCACCGCCTTGTGAATCCCCTCGGACAGCGCCGGCATCATCAGACCCGTACAGATGCCGCAGGCGAAAACACCGCCGGCGAGCATGGGCGCGCCACCGGCCCGGCTGATCAGGGCCAGCCCCACGGCCCCGAAACCACTCGCCAGCATGGCGCCCCGGCGCGCGCCCAGGCGTCGTGCCAGGGTGGAGGCCACCACACTGGTGGCGGCGAAACTGAGGAAGGGAATCGAGCCGATCATGCCCATGAGATCCGGGCTCAGGCCCAGATCCGAGCGGATGGACGGCACGAAAAGCCCGAAGGCGAAACGGGCTACACCATAGGCCAGGGCGATAAGTCCCGCGCCCACCATGGCAACCCGGGTAGCCGAAGGGGGATTCGTCACAGGCCACTCCCGGGGACGCGGCGAGGCGCGCTCACGACAGCAGTATGGCAATCCGGACCGGACATTTCAGAACACCACCAGATTATCCCGATGAATGAGTTCTTCTTCGTTGATAAACCCCAGCCGCTGGGCGATTTCGCTGCTCTTGCAGCGTAGAATCCGCCGGGCGTCATCGGCATCATAGTTGATCAGGCCACAGGCTACACGCACGCCGGTCTCGTCGGCGCAGGCGACCATGTCGCCCCGGGAGAAATCCCCGCGGACGTCGCTTACCCCCACGGGCAACAGACTGGAGCCGGCCTCGCGCAAACGCCGCGCGGCGCCCGCGTCCACCACCACGGTGCCGCGCATCTGCAGGTGCCCGGCGAGCCACTGCTTGCGTGCGCGCAACGGCGACAGATCCGGCGTCAGGGTCGTGCCGGGCTGTTCCCCCCGGCCCAGCCGGGTCAGCACCTCCGGATCCCGCCCGCTGGTAATGCTGGTGGCCGCGCCCGAACGCGCCGCCAGCCCGGCGGCGCGCACCTTGGTGGCCATGCCGCCCCGGCCCAGGGCGCCGCCGTCGTCGCCGGCCATGGCGGCGAGCCGGGGATCCGAGGCGCGCGCCTCGTCGATGAGTTCGGCATCCGGATGCACGCGCGGGTCCTGCTCATAAAGGCCATGCTGGTCGGTGAGAATCACCAGGCGGTCCGCTACCACCAGATTGGCCACCAGCGCGGCCAGGGTGTCGTTGTCACCAAAGCGAATCTCGTCGGTCACCACGGTGTCGTTCTCGTTTACCACGGGCACCACGCCCAGATTCAGCAGGGTCATGAGCGTGGAGCGGGCATTGAGATAACGTTTGCGGTCGGAAAGATCATCATGGGTCAGCAGGATCTGGGCGGTATGGTAGCCGTGTCCCTGAAAGCGGGATTCCCAGGCCTGAATCAGCCCCATCTGCCCCACGGCGGCGGCCGCCTGCAGCTCATGCACCGTCTCCGGCCGCGCGGCCCGGCCCAGCCGGGTCATGCCCTCGGCCACGGCCCCGGAAGACACCAGAATCACCTCGATGCCCTGTGCGCGCAGCGCCGCCAGCCGGTCCACCCAGGCGCTGAGCAGATCGCCGTCCAGACCCCGGCCCTCGTTGGTGAGCAAAGCGCTGCCGATCTTGATGACCCAGCGACGCTGTTGTGCCTCCTCTTGCAGGGTCACCGCCGGTACTCCACTTCCACTTCGTCGTCGTCAGCCTCGTCATCGTCTTCTTCCGGCTCGCGCCGGGACCGGCCGGCAGCCACGGCCGCGCGCGCTTCTTCCTCGAGCTGCTCGCGCAGCGCCTGTTGCTCGCGGGCATAGTCCGGATCCTCCGTCTCGCGCCGGGCCCGGTCGTCCAGGGCGTCCATGAGCGCATGAGTCAAATCGAACAGGCCCTCGCCGCTGACCGTGGAAATGCGGAACACCGGGCCGTCCCAGCCCAGTGCCTCCACCAGTTGCTCCTGCAGGGTTTCGCGCTCGTCCGCGCTGACCAGATCCATCTTGTTGAGCACCAGCCAGCGTTCCTGATCCGCCAGCGTCGGCGAAAAGGACTCCACCTCGCGCTCGATCAGGGTCACCTGATCCACCGGATCCGTGCCGTCAAAGGGCATGACATCCACCAGATGGAGCAACAAGCGGGTGCGCGCCAGATGCTTGAGAAAGCGGGTCCCCAGGCCCGCTCCGCCGGCCGCGCCCTCAATGAGTCCGGGCACATCGGCCACCACGAAACTGCGCAAGCGGTCCACACGCACCACGCCCAGATGGGGCTCCAGGGTCGTGAAGGGATAATCCGCCACCCGGGGCGTGGCCGCCGACACCGCCCGAATCAGCGAGCTCTTGCCCGCGTTGGGCAGGCCCAGCAGACCCACATCCGCCACCACCTTGAGTTCCAGCCCCAGCCGGCGCACCTCGCCTTCGGTACCGGGAATCGTCTTGCGCGGAGCCTGGTTGGTACTGGATTTGAAATGCACATTGCCCAGCCCGCCCCGGCCGCCACGCGCGACCAGCACACGCTGACCGTCTTCGGTCAGGTCGGCGAGCACCTCGCCGGTATCCTGCTCTACCACGGTGGTGCCCACGGGCACGTGAAGCACCACATCGTCGGCGGATTTGCCGGTCATTTTCCGGCCTTTGCCCGCCTCCCCATTGCGTGCCTGGAAGGAACGGTCATAACGGTAATCCACCAGCGTATTGGTGTTGTGGCTCGCCTGGATGTAGACGGAACCGCCGCTACCGCCGTCGCCCCCATCCGGGCCACCGAACTCCACATACTTTTCCCGGCGAAAGCTCTCGCAGCCATTGCCGCCATCACCGGCGGCCACCCGGATTTGTGCTTCATCCACAAACTTCATTTTGCCTGCCTGGCAGTGGGAGAGATGAGAGCCAGCATAGCAGCCCCGTCACGTCTGAGCTCATTGTCATCCAATCGCGCGGATCGACGACCACCGGATTCTGACGCCTCGTCAACGGGCGATGCCGAAGGCGAGCCCGTAACCCCCGGGCCCCGCTGAGCCGCCGAGGGCGGCGGGCGGAGCGCAGAACAGCTTCGCCAGGGAACGGCGAAGCTAGGCAAGCCAAATCGTGGACGATTTGTCTTGCCGCGTTCTGCGTGGAGCCCGCCAACCGAGGGGACCCGACCACCCAATTTCCAATTGGGTGGTCCGGCGGTGAAGCGGGGTGTCGTTTTTTTGCTTACTTTTTTTGGACAAGCAAAAAAACGTAAGGCGCCCGCCGGGGCGCGTCCCGGCTTGCCGCCCGCAAGGGTGGCTCCTGCGGGAAAGTACAGAAAAACGCTGATTATTCGGGCATGCGCCCCGTCATGAAAAAGGCCCCGCGGGACGAATCCGGCGGGGCCTCTTCCGGATTCCGGAAGCGCGTTCAGGCTTCGGGTTCAATCGCCACGAACCTGCGCTTGTGCGGCCCCTTCTTCTCGAAGCGTACGCGACCGTCGGTCAGGGCAAAGATGGTGTGGTCCTTGCCGATGCCGGTGTGCGCGCCACTGTGGAAGCTGGTACCGCGCTGGCGCACGAGAATCTCGCCCGCACGCACGGCCTGACCGCCGAAGCGCTTGACACCCAGGCGTTTACTCTCGGAATCGCGTCCGTTTTTGGTACTACCGCCGGCTTTCTTGTGTGCCATGGTTACCTCGCTGCTGGGGGATCAGGCCTTGATCCCGGTAATTTTCACGTCAGAGAACCACTGCCGGTGGCCGTGCTGTCGGCGACTGTTCTTGCGGCGCCGGAACTTGACGATCTTGATCTTCTTGCCGCGACCGTGTTCCACCACTTCGCCGGACACGCTGGCGCTATCGAGCACCGGCTGGCCGATCTTGACGTCGTCGCCGTCGGCGACCATCAGCACCTGATCAAAGGTGACGTTCTCACCGGCGGCGGCGTCCAGCTTTTCCACGCGCAGGCGATCGCCCTCTTCCACGCGGTACTGTTTACCACCGGTCTGGATAACTGCGTACATAGGTTGAATCCTGCTATCTTGTCCCGCGCGGCGGACCCGGACACGCGCCCCGCGGGCGCGCCGGCCACTTGAAGGCCACGGCGACGGTTACCGAGGCGCGGAATTTTACGGGATCGCCGCCGGAGAAACAAGCTGACTCCATGGCAACTTTCTTGACTCCCCCCGGCCCCCTGTTAGCATTGCCGCGAGCCTGCGGCGCGCCACTTCGAACGCTTGCCGGAGACCGCTGCAGCCTGCCGACCTGATCAGGGGTGTCCGATGGATTTCCGGTCGATTTATTCCGTGGTCGAGGACGACTTCAACGCGGTCAACGACTTCATCAATCATCATCTGGATTCCGATGTTCCTCTGATCCGCGAAGTGGGCCGGTACATTGTCGACGGCGGCGGCAAGCGCCTGCGTCCCCTGGTGGCCATTCTGTGCGCCCGGGCCGGCGGCTATGACGGTCGTCTGCACATCAATGTGGCCGCCATCATCGAATTCCTGCACACCGCCACCCTGCTCCACGACGACGTGGTGGACGAATCCGACCTGCGCCGCGGCCGCCGGACGGTCAACGCCGTCTGGGGCAATGCCGCCAGTGTGCTGGTGGGCGATTTCCTGATCTCGCGCGCTTTCCAGCTGGTGGTGGACGTGGGCGACCGGCATCTGATGGATATCCTGTCCGGCAGCACCAATGTGATTTCCGAAGGCGAAGTGCTCCAGCTGATCAACTGCCGGGACCCGGAAACCACGGAAGAGAGCTACATGCGGGTCATTCATCACAAGACGGCGAAGATGTTCGAGTCGGCAGCGCAAACCGGGGCCGTGCTGGGCATCGACGACCCGGACGAAACCCGCCAGCGCAAGGCCTCCTATGGCGAATACGGCCGCCATCTCGGCATCGCCTTTCAGCTCATCGACGATGTCCTGGATTATCACGGCGACGCCTCGGAGCTGGGCAAGAATCTGGGCGACGATCTGGCCGAGGGCAAACCCACGCTGCCGCTGATCCATACCCTGCGCCACGGCACGGCCGAGCAGGCCGAGCTGATCCGTTCGGCCATCCGCCACGGGGGCCTGGATCATCTGGACGAGATCGTGGCCACCGTTCAGGCCTCGGGCGGGCTGGAATACACCCGTGAGCGCGCGCGCTATCACACCGATTGTGCGCTGGACGCCCTTGCCCCCACGCCCGACAATCGTTACAAGGAGGCCCTGACCCGGCTGGCCCGGGAGTCGCTGGCCCGCACCTGGTAATACCGCTATGGAGAAGCCCATGCTGGCCCGAACGATCACCGCAATGGCATCCCTGGCCCTGCTGGCCGGCTGTGCACTCAGTCCCCAGGAAATCGCAATGCGTCCGGATCCGGCCGTGCCTGCCGCCAATGTGGGCCATAACGCGCCTGTCCGTGTGGACGTGGTGGACGAGCGCGCGGACGAGGCTTTCGGTACCCGGGGCGGTGTCTACAAGGATACGGCCCTGATCCATCCGGCCAATGACGTCAATGCCGCGATCCGCGAGATCGTGCGGAACGGCCTGCAGAAACAGGGGTTCAACGCCTATAACCCCCCCGAGGGCGAGGCCACCCGCCTGACCATCTCGATCGAGACCCTGTCCTATGTGCCCGAATCCGGCTCCGTCGTGAATCAGGTCACTACACGCGCCATCCTCCAGGCCGTAGCGCAACGCCCGGACGCAACCCATCGCGCCACCTTCCGCAGCAAGGTCACGCACGACACCCCCTTCACGCCGGATGCCCGGCGCAACGAGGCCATGATGAATGACGTGCTGGAACGTTCCCTGAAACGCCTGCTGGCCGACCCGCAACTGCTCGCCTTCCTGTCCGGTACGGACGATCCGTCCGCGCCGTCGAACACGCAACCCGACCAGGAGGAAGCGAACACCCAAAGCGAGCGGCAAAACGGCAATGAGCAACCGCCCGAGGTGTTATGAAACGGGTGGTCATCCGGTACTGCACCGGCTGCAACTGGCTGCTGCGCAGCGGCTGGATGGCCCAGGAGCTGCTGTCCACCTTCGCCGACGACATCGACGAAGTGGCCCTGCAGCCGGGCACGGGCGGCGTCTTCGCCATTCATGCCGGCGATGTCCTGATCTGGGAACGCAAGCGCGATGGCGGCTTCCCCGAGATCAAGGAGCTCAAACGCCGGGTCCGTGACGCGTTCTGGCCCGAGCGGGATCTGGGCCATCTGGACCGACACGACTGAACCCCGTTGCCGGTTCGCTTCAATCCAACAGGGACGCCGGATTCAGGGACCACGTAACCGCATCCAGACAGGCCCGCAGATCCCGCGCCAGATAAAGCTCGGCATCATGCGGATGGATGGCCAGGCGCACGGGCCGGCGCCACCAACGAGCCAGTTGCAGCTGGACCGCATTGATCAGCCGCAGCACCCGCGCCCGGCCCGGGGTGTCCGCCTCGAAACCGACCACGGGTAACCGGCGAAAGCGCCCGGTTTCCACGTCATGGATGCCGCTCAGGGTCTCGTAATAGCGAAACGGCAGGGCTTTCAACTCGGCAGGCGGGATCGCGCCCAGCGCCCAGGCCGGCGGCACATAAAGCTCCGGGGACTCGAGGCCCTGCTCATCGAACCAGCGCCGGTTGGCCCGGATCAACCCGGCAATGGCGTCGGCATCCAGCGACAGATGTTCGGCCGCATCCCGGGAGAGCAGCAGACTGTGCAGGCGGTGATAAAGGGTACGCGGTGGGGCGCACTGATGAGACCAGCCGTGGCCGGCCAGTTCATAACCCTGCTGTTGCAGCGAATGCAGCCAGCCGATATCCGCGTGCGACCAGTCCCGGCCCGGCACCACCAGCAGCACAATGCGCTCCGCCGGGATCGTCTCCGGCATGGTGCGCAGCAGCTCCGCTACACGGGTGCGGGTTTCGGGCATGACGTCATGAATGGACACCAGCGCCCGTAACCCGGTGCGCGACACCGGTTCGGTCATGATGAGGTACGCGTACCCAGGCGCCGCAGCATACTCAGAGTCGCCGAGGGGGCGGGCCGGGGCAACCCGGGTGCGCACAACGCGGTCTGGCGCAGCACGTCTTCCCAGCTCGCCAGGGTCTGTTCATTCACCTCGGCGGCCATGCGGCGTGCCTGTTCCGCCAGCTCGGTACGCGCTGCCGGATCCATCCGTTCCAGACGGCGCAGGCCCTGTGCCAGGCTTTCGTCTTCCTCGAGCGGCACCAGCCCCGGCGCCAGGCCTGACCACTGATTGATGCCGCAGGCGGGCGAGGTGATCACCCAGCGCGCCCGGGCCATGGCTTCCAGGGCCACGGTACCGAACGCCTCCACCGCCGACGGCAGCAGCAGCACTTCATGGGTATCCATGTACTCGATGACCCCGGCCCGGCTCACCCAGCCGGTAAAGGCAAGGTTATCCAGCCGCTCGGCGGCTTCCAGCACCTGCTCGCGCAGGGGGCCATCGCCCAGAATGGTGAAGTCGAGATCCGGACGGCGGGCGGCGAGCGCCAGCAGGTCGTCAATATTCTTTTCCGCCGCCAGACGGCCCACATAGAGCACCGAGCGAACGCCATCCCGCGGTGGTTCGGCCGGCCGCCGGATAAATTCGTGCGCCAGGGGCGTGCCCACCAGATAGGGATGCTCGACACCGATGGCGCGAGCCTGTTCCACCATGGTTTCGCTGATGGTGGCGACCGTGGACGCGCCCCGGAACATGGCCAGGTTGAGCCGGTCGAGCAGCCCACTGGCCAGCCGTGCCAGTACCGGCCCCCAATAGAGTTGCACCAGATGGGTGTAGTCCGTCTGAAAGGTCACGCAGACCGGGATGCCCATCTTGCGAGCGAGCCAGTAGCCGCCCAGGGAAAAGATGCCGGGGCCGGGCACCACCACGACATGGGGCTGCATTTCTTCCATCAGCCGCGTCAGCTCGCGCATGCGCGGAAAGAACAACCGCTGGGTGGTGTCGCCGGGCATGGGGATGGAGCCGCCCTGACAGGGATGCGGATCCTCGATACAGGGCGCGGCCAGCTCGGCGCGCTCCACGCGCTGATCCAGCTGCCCCACCAGATCCTGATAGTAAGTGCCCACGCCATTGCGGCCCTGAATGGCGTCCACGACAAAGAGTACGCGCAGGTCTTGTGTTTCCATGTCTCCATTATGCGCCCGCAACGAGGCGGAAATCTTACCCATGAACAACGGCGCTCAGGCAAATTTGTAACAAAAGCTGAAACATCAGGACGCGCTCTCCTCCGCCATCGGTTGCGGGTAACCCAGCTCCCGGTAAACGAAACCAAAATCCCGGACCAGACGCTCGGGCGACAGGGCCAGACCGGTCAGGGAATACTGGTGCCCGCTCTGGTAACCGCGCGCGCGCTCCGCTTCCGCGCGGAGCGCGCGCTGACAGGCCTGGTCCGGGGTCCAGCCGAAGCGCTCGTACAACGCCCGTACACCCGCGTCCGGCTCGGGCACGAGCTCCTCCAGCAGCATACTGGCGCTGCGCGAGCGCGGCAGTTGCGGCACAACCTCGAACAGATGGCGATAATAGAAACACAGCATGTCCGCGAGCCGGTCCCGCCAGTAGTCCGGATCAATGCCGCGCCCACGAAAAATGCGCGCGCCTACCAGAATGGAATTGATCTGGGAGGGCACCGCCCGGGTGGGGTTGCGGAAACAGGCGACAAAACGCGCATCCGGAAATTCGGCGGCGAGCATCTCCAGCCAGGGCGTGAAGGAGGGATTCTTGGACAGGAAGGTCTTGTCCGGGCCGTGAAACCAGAGATGGCGCTGCACGAACGCGCGGTAGAAGCGCAGAATGCGGCGCTTTTCCCGATCCGTCAGGGCCCGATCCCCGTAGGCCAGGCGCCAGAGCCGCTCGTCCGGCAGCGGCAGCACCAGCAGGAAACAGCCCAGCACCGGCGCCAGGGCCAGATAATCCTCCTCGGGCGCAGCCAGACCGGTACTGTGAATCTCGTCCAGCCCACCCAGGATCCGGCGCTCGAACACCTGCAGGAGCCGCGCCAGCGGCCGGCCCAACAGGGCGTCAATGCGCGCCAGGCCCAGCCAGAAAAAGCGCTGGGTAATGGACGGGGCAAAGATCAGTTCCCACAGAGCGGTAGTGGTAAATCGGTTTGCATCCAGCGCCAGCAAACGATGCAGAAAGGTGGTACCGCTGCGGGGCACACCGATGACGAACAGCGGCGCCCGGATGGCCACCCGCCGATAGCCGGCAAAGAGTACTCGATCGAGCACCAGGCCTGTTCCATTGACGAGCAACAGGGCCAGCAACAACGGCCAGAACACCACCAGCACCAGCCAGCGCCGCCACAGCTGCCGCGCCGGCTGGTCCGGGGCGGGCAGCCAGGAGCGCAGGAACAACATTAAAAAGTCTTTCAACATGGCGCCTTCCCCGGGCGTTTCGGGGCTCTACATGAGCGAAACGCATCGCCCACCGAAGTCCCTCTTGAATCTCTGCCGTGTCCATGAGCGGAATTGGTTACACCCAAAAGCTTTCTCGCCATTGTCCACGCCATGGACTGATTACCACCCGGCAACTGCATCACGGGGACCATTGATGGGTGCAACCAATTTCGCTCATGGATACGGCAGAGGTTTACCTAACTGAATTGTGTGAAGTCGGGTTGGCGCTTTTCCATGAAGGCCTGGATCGCTTCGCGTGCCTCGGGCGACGTCAGTCGTTCGCCAAAGGCCTTGCCCTCTTCCGCCATCTGTTGTTGCAACTGCTCGCGCTGATGCTGCTTGAGCAGATGCTTGGTCAGGCGCACGGCCGCCGCGGGCTGTTTCGCCAGTTGATGGGCTTTTTCTCGCGCACGGTGCTGATAATCCGCGCTGGCGAAGACATCGTTGGCCAGGCCCAGTTCCCGCGCCTTGTCGGCGCCGAAAGCCTCACCCAACAGCAAGAGTTCCGCCGCCCGCTGGTAGCCGACAATCTGCGGCAGCAACAGACTGGACCCTGCCTCGGGGCAGAGTCCCAGGTTGACGAAAGGCAATTGCAGGCGCGCGTCGGCACCCAGATAGACCAGATCACAATGCAGCAGCAGCGTGGTCCCCACCCCCACGGCCGGACCGTTCACGGCGGCCATCAACGGCTTGGTCAGCACCGGCAGCAGGTTCAGAAAACGCATCACCGGCGTGTCCTCGTCCGTGGCGGGGTTGTTGAGAAAATCCTCCATGTCGTTGCCCGCGGTAAAACAGTCCTCGGTGCCGGTGATCAGCATGACGCGCACGTTCGGATCCGCCTCGCCGGCGTTCAGTGCTTCGGTCAAGGCGCTGTACATGGCCTGCCGGAGCGCGTTCTTGCGCTCGGGCCGCTCGATGCGGATCTCCAGCACATGGCCGTCTTGTCGGGTCATGATTTCGGGACAGGCTTCAGTCATGGTCGGGCTCCAGAAAATCGTTCGGCAGGGCCGCGCACAGAGCGTGCAGCCAGGGCGGCTCCTCGCCGGGGTTGTAGGGTTCGACTTCGCCCTGACCCCAGACGGGACCGGGCCAGCAGGGGTCGTGCTCGTGACGGCCGATGACATGCAGGTGCAGCTGGGGCACCCGGTTGCCCAGGGCGCCCACATTGATCTTGTCGGGCGAGGCGGCACACTCGAGCGCCCGCGCGAGCACCGCCATCTCGTCCAGCAGCTGATGCTGCTCCGCCGTCGGCAGATGATGCCATTCCACTGCGTCCGCGTGTTTCGGGATCAGCATCAGCCAGGGAAAACGCCGGTCATTCATCCAGCGCACCCGGGACAGCGGGGTTTGGCCCAACACCATCGTGTCCCGCGCCAGGCTCGGGTGCAGTTCGCTCATGATCAGCTCCGGTAATCCGAGGGGCTGCGGCCGGTCCAGCGGCGAAAGGCGCGGGCGAAGTTCGAAGCGTCGGAATAGCCCAGCGACAGCGCGATTTCGTCCACCGTCTTGTCGCTCTGGCTGAGATATTCCACGGCCAGCCCCTTGCGCAGCTCATCGAGAATGCGCTGATAACTGGTGCCCAGCTGCTGGAGTTTGCGCTTGAGTGTGCGCGAGGACATGTACAACTCCTCCGCCACTTCATCCACGTCGGGAAACTCCCCCGAGCGGCCCAGGATGATACGCCGCACCTGGCCGAGCAGCCGCGGGGGCGATTTGATGCTGGCGAGTTCCTGTTCGCACTGCGCCTCGGCCATGCTGGCCAGCCGCGGATCTGCGAACCGCAACTTTTCGTCCAGGTCGCGCGCGGGAAAGCGCATCTGATGGTGGGCGCAATCAAAACGGCAGGGCACGGGAATCAAATCCCGCATGCGGTGAAAATAACTCGGCTCGGGATAAGCGAAACGCAATTCGCCTTCGGGCAGAATATCCGGCACCAGCCTCTGAGCCATGAAATGGAAGCTGGAAAACAGAGCCTCGACGATAAACGGCGCCAGTTCATTGAGCGAAACCAGCTCATCGATCTGCAACACCGCGGTATCCCCCTCGACGCGGTGCTGAAGCTCCACGATGGTGGTACGGGTTCGGAAGAAACGCACCGCCAGTTCGATGGCGTCGCCCAGGGTTTCACTGCTCATGGCGGCATAGCCCAGAAACCCGTGCGAGGAGATGGTCATGCCGGCGCCGAACTCCCAGCCCAGCCAGGGCTCGCCGGTGAGTTCGAACACGCGCCGGCCGATCTGCTCAAACTCGGGTAGCGGAATACGCTGACCGGGTTCGCGCCAGAAGCCCGGTTCCAGCGTCAAGGGCTCCAGCAACTGCTCCTCGGTGATACTCCGGCGTTCCAGTATATCCAGCAGCAATGGAAAATACTCCGC
This sequence comes from uncultured Alcanivorax sp., assembly GCA_913055795.1. Classification (GTDB taxonomy): domain Bacteria; phylum Pseudomonadota; class Gammaproteobacteria; order Pseudomonadales; family Alcanivoracaceae; genus SLJS01. The sequence continues at coordinate 26,366 of CAJXLA010000012.1, forward strand.
CGAAATGGCGTATTCCGCCGGATCCATCTTGATGATCGTCATGGAGTCACCCTTGACCGCTTGTCTCCGGTGGCCTGAAATGACCGAAAGCTGACACAAGATAACCTTCCGGCCAGAGCGACCGCAAGGCATATTGTTAACCCTGTTACCAGTGATCGGAGGCTCCATGACCGCACAACAACCGATAGCCGAGCAGCCGGCCATTACGGTCCGACGCATGGATTTCCGATTCGGCGGCGACACACCGGCGCAATTCGTGGACGGCAACCCCTTTGTCAGCGCCTTCCTCGCCGCCCTGTCGTCCGTCTTTCCGGAAGGGGAGCGCTTCTTTATCGACGCCGTGCGCCATTACCGGGATCAGCTCGATGATGACGAGCTGCAGGAGGCGGTGCGCGGCTTTATCGGTCAGGAAGCCCACCACGGGCGCGAACATGACACCTTCAATGCCTGGCTGGCCGAACAGGGCTACCCCATCGCGGACAAGCTGGAACGGGTGCGCGAAGGCCTCGACATGGCCCGGCGGCGCATGTCGCCACGCCGACAGCTCGCGACGACCATCGCGCTGGAGCACTTCACCGCCATCATGGCCCACCAGCTGCTCGCCCACCCGGAGGTGAACGAACGTCTGCATCCCGAGGTGCGCGAGCTCTTCATGTGGCACGCGGTGGAGGAAACCGAGCACAAGGCGGTGGCCTTCGATGTCTATCAGGCCGTGGACGGTGGCTACTGGAACCGGGTGCTGACCATGCTGGAAATCACCCTGCTGTTCTGGCTGGACACGATTACCACCACGGCGAATTTTCTGCGCGCCCGGGGCGAAAACAAGCCCGGCAACTGGCTCCGGGGCATCGGTTTTCTGCTGGGCCGGCCCGGCCCGCTGCGCCGGCTGATCCCGGAGTATCTGGCCTGGTTCCGGCCCGGTTTTCATCCCTGGCAGCACGACAACCAGGCCCTGATCCGGCCCTGGCAGCAAAAGCTGTCGGACGCGAATTGACAGAACCCTGAGCAGTCTGGTCAGTTACGACCTGAGCTGGACGGGCTATGGTTCCGTCCCTGTTATTCCAACCCGGGAGAGCCCATGTCCACACTCGAGGGCAAGACGGTCTTCATTTCCGGCGCCAGCCGCGGCATCGGCAAGGCCATCGGCGTGCGCTTTGCGCGCGAAGGCGCCAATATCGTGATCTTCGCCAAGACAGCCGAACCCGACCCCCGTCTGCCGGGCACCGCCTATACGGCGGCCGAGGAAATGGAAGCCTCCGGCGCCAGGACCCTGGTCTGCATCGGCGATATCCGCGACGAGAACCAGGTTCAGCAGGCCGTCGACCAAACCGTGGAAACCTTTGGCGGCATCGACGTACTGGTCAACAACGCCAGCGCCATTAACCTGACGCCCACGGAAGAGACGGAAATGAAGCGCTATGATCTGATGCACCAGATCAACACGCGCGGCACCTTCCTGGCGAGCAAGCTTTGCCTGCCCCATCTGCGCCAGGCCGCCAATCCCCATGTCGTGAACCTCTCACCGCCGCTGGACATGCAGGCCAAATGGTTCGCCCCGCACTGCGCCTATACCATGGCGAAATACGGCATGAGCATGTGCGTACTGGGCATGAGCAAGGAATACGAGGGCCAGGTGGCTTTCAACGCCCTCTGGCCGCGCACCGTGATCAACACGGCCGCCGTACAGAATCTGCTGGGTGGCGAGGCCATGGTGCAGAAGGCGCGGCAACCGGAGATCATGGCGGACGCCGCCCACGCCATTGTCACGCAGGACGCGCGCCAGTACAGCGGACGATTCCTGGTGGACGACGAAGTGCTCCGGGAAGCCGGCATAAGCGATCTGAGCGGTTATCAGGTGGACACGGAGCTGCCCGCCTCCGAACTCATGCCGGACTTCTTCCTCGAGGAAAAACCGAGCTGACGCAAAACGTCACTTTATGACCCGGTGCACGGGGCTGCCGTGCACCGGATCGCTTCAGAGCTTCGTAACGCCCTGATTGGCCGTCCCCGGCACCTGGCACGGTTTTCGCTTTACCAAGGCAGTAGCGGATTCATCAACGCCGGAGGCAGGCATGGCCACTGTAATCAACTTCGACCAGCGCCGTCCCGACACCGCCCTGGAGCGGCTCAACCGGCAGACGGGGCTGAACTTCCGGGACTGGCCGGAATCCCTGCTGGACACGCGGGCAGACGAAGGCGATAAGGTTCATCCGGAACCGTCACGCCCCCGGGTACAATCCCGACCAAAGCCGCACTGATCAGAAGTTCGAAATCAGCTTGTTCTCCCGGCCCATTGCCGAGTCGCGACGCTGCATGAAGAGCTCATCCACCTCATAACCCATGGTTTCGCCCGCCAGCTTCAGGTGAATCTCCACTTCCTCGACGCGACCCTGGAAGTTCAACCGCACCACGCCGGACAGCAGCGCGCTTTCCTGACTGCCCGCATCCACGCTGTCCACGCTCGTGACATGCTCGCCCGCGTCATCCCGGTGGCGGATCACCAGTTCCATGTGTCCGCCCACGCCGGTGAGCCGGACCCAGGACGCCATATTGAATTCCGACGCCCAGTTGCGGGCATTCGCCGGACGTCCCTCGGCCCAGATGCGCTGCGGGACGCGCGCAAGGCGCTGCTCATTCATGGCCGTACTCCTGCTTGATTCCATGCAGGCAGTCTAGAAGCGCAGGCAAGGTTACGCCGTGCGTCATTTGGCCGGGCTTCATTGATATTCATCACAGCTTGACAAGAAAGGCTGGCACCAAAGTGCTAGTCACCATTAATTCCATTCTTTGCTTGTCTTGTTGTTGAACAATATCGTCTCGACTCGGAACCCTGCTGAGTATGCTTCCCAACGTCCGATCACGGAATTCATTCACCACGGCAAACAGGTTGAAATCATGGGTGAGCTGAAGAATCTGCGCGAACAACAGGAAAATCTGGTTTCCAAGGCACGTGAAACCAACCGCAAGCTGTACCTCGCCGGTCTGGGCGCTTACAGCAAGGCGGAAAACTCCTCCTCGGAGTTGTTGGACAAGTATGTACAGACCGGTAGTGACAAGCTGGGCGAGAAGGCCGAAGGCAAGCCCAAAGCCCTGCTGGCCGGTCGGGGTCTGGTGGAAGCCGCACGCGAAGCGGTGGACAACGCGCCCTCCAAGCGCGAAGAACTGTACAACCGCTTCGTAAAAGTGGGCAGTGAAAAGCGCGGCGAGCAGGCCGAGTCCACCAACGAGTATCTCCTGGCCGGCCTCGGCGCCGTGGCCACCGCGCGCGAGGAAGGCGAGAAGTTCATCAACGAGCTGATCTCCGCCGGCGAGCAGCAGCGCGGCTGATTGCCCACCACCGAGGCACTATAGCTGTCGATTCAGGGCCCGTTGCGACGGGCCCTTTTCGTTCCCTCCCGCCTGGCAGGGTTTTCAACAGCCCGCTAACCGGCCGCCATCGGTTTCATGGTCCCCGGCCAGCGCAACCATGTACCATGGTGCGCAACCCCATACTGCGGAATCTGGTTCATGACCCGAAAACCCCGACGTCGTCCCACCACCCAGACCGGGCGCTTCATGCGCCTGACCGGCATGACCGCCTCCCTGGCCACCCGTGTGGCCGGACAGCGCGTGCGCGGCAGCTTTCAGTCCGACGCCGACCGCAACCAGGCCCGGGAAGAGCTCATGCGCGACGTCGGTCAGGAAGTCGCCGCTACCCTGGGTGAAATGAAGGGCGCGGTCATGAAGGTGGGCCAGGTCGCTTCACAGATGCAGGACATCCTGCCGGACGAGGTGTCCGAGGCATTGAGCGTGCTGCAGAAAGCCTCCACGCCCATGCCCTTTTCCGTGATCCGCAAGCAATTGCGCCAGGAACTGGGTGACGAACCCGAAAACCTGTTCGCCCGTTTTGACGAGGAACCTTTCGCCGCGGCCTCTATCGGACAAGTGCACCGGGCACAACTCAACGATGGCACGGAAGTGGCCGTGAAGGTGCAGTACCCGGCGGTCAAGGAATCCATTAATTCGGACATGCGCCACCTGCGGCGCATCCTGCGCCTGGGCGGCCTGCTCAAGGTGGACGCCGACACCCTGGATGCCATCTTCGACGAAATCCGCCAGCAACTGGCGGAGGAACTGGATTACGAACAGGAAGCGGCCCATCTGACCGAATTCCGTCGTTTCCATCAGCATCAGCCCTGGCTCATCATCCCCGAGGTGATCGAAGAACGCAGCACGGACAAGGTGCTCACCCTCACCTATGAAAGCGGCGACGACCTGGACACCGTGGCGACCAGCGAGCGTTATGATCAAGCCACGCGCAATCGGCTCGGTCAGCGCCTGTTTGATGCCATCAGTGAACAGATCTTCTCCCACCGCGCACTGCACGGCGACCCCCATCCGGGCAACTTCGCCTTCCGCCCCGACGGCTCGCTGATCATCTATGATTTTGGCGCCATCAAACGCATCCCGGACGAAGACGCCGTGATTTTCCGGCGGCTTATGCGTGCGGCGCTGGACCGGGACTTCAACGCGCTGGAAGAGGCCCTCAGGGCCCTGGGCATTCGCAAGGAAGGTGGCCCGGAGGTGGAATCAGAATTCTACGCGGGCTGGGTGGATCTGCTCATGCCCGTGTTCGGCGAAGAGCCCTTCGACTTCGCGGATTCACGGCTGCATATTCACCTGGCGCAGAAGACCCGCTCCACACCCTGGCGCTATCTGGAATCCTTCCAGCCCTCGCCCCGGACCCTGTTGATTGATCGCGTGCTGGGCGGGCATTACTGGACCCTGAAGAAACTGGGCGTTCACGTCGGCTTCCGCGCGCAGCTGGAACACCACCTTCAGGCCGACCATCCGCCACAAAACGACGACTGACCCCGCGGCGCTTGGTAGCCAGCGCGCTTCCGGCGTAACATGATGAATAAGTTCATCGGTTCACAATGCCCCGCTTGGCGGCATGGTCAACGGAGACAGGCCATGGAGGCCCGGTCGGCATATTCCTACATCCTGCTCGGCCTCGTGCTGCTTTGCCTGAACCCCGGGGTTCGGGCGGACGTGGTCTCGCTGGAGCCTTCCATGGAAAGGCGCTCGGTGGCGCAGCACATGCGCTACCTGGCGGCGGACGAGGAGCTGACCGCGGCTCAGGCGCTGGAAGAGCTTCGTCATGACGGTCAGCCGGTTGAAGATTCCTTCCCCTATTTCGGCTTTACCGAGACGCCCATGTGGTTTCTGCTGGAGCTTCAGGCTCCGGCGCAAGCGTCGCAGTGGTTTCTGGAAGTCTCCCAGCCGTTTACCGATCAGGTAACCCTGTACCGCTTCAACGACGACAACCAGGTTGTGGATCAGTGGCAAAGCGGCGAGAGCCTGAGCCGGGACGAAAGGCCCATTCGCCATCCCCACATTGTCTTCCCGCTCACACTCACCGAGCAGGAAAAAACCCGGCTGCTGCTGCGCGTGGAAACCGACAACATACTGGATATGCCCGCGACCCTTTACTCCCCCGAGGGTTTTCGCCGCCATCAGGCGGGCAGCAATCTCGCATCGGGTCTCTATTTCGGCATTATCGCCATCATGTGCCTGTACAACCTGATGATCTTCTTCTCCATCCGGGATCGAAGCTATCTGTTCTATGTGTTGTACCTGGGCACTTTCGGTTTGATGGTTCTGCACCGCCAGGGACTGGGATTGCAGTGGCTATGGCCGGACGCGGCCTGGTGGAATCACCACGCGCACCCGGTGTTGCTCTTGTTGGCACTGAGCTTCTCCACACTTTTCGCGAACTCGTTTCTGGGCCTGCACCACAGCAAGCCGCGCATGGCCCGCGTTATCCGGAGCATGGCGGTCGTTTTCATGGTAGCCGCGCCCCTGGCCCTGCTCAACGTCCGGTTCGGCATGCGTATGGGCTCTTATGTGCTGCTGCCCTGGACGCTGTTGATCATGGGCATGGCTTTGTGGCGCATTCGTGAGGGCTTTGTCTCGGCACGTTATTTTCTCGCCGCCTATTTCGCGGTGGGGCTGGTAGCGCTGTCGTTCTGGTTACGCTCGGTGGGTATTATCGGGAGCAGTCAGTTCCTTGAGTATTCGTTGCAGTTCGCCACGGCCCTGGAGGCGCTGCTGCTGTCCTTCGCCCTGGCCCATCGCATGACCGCGCTCAAGCAGGAAAACGAGCGCATCCAGAAACAGGCCACGGAAGAACTGGAAGAAAAGGTCCATGAACGCACCCGTGAGCTGCATCAGGCGCTTAACGCGCGCAGCGAATTTCTCGCCACCATCAGCCACGAAGTGCGCACACCGCTGAACGGCATTCTCGGCAATGTCGATCTGATCCGGGACAAGGGGCTGGACGCTGATCAGTCCCGGCATCTCCGGGTCATTGAACAATCGGGGTACACCCTGCTGCATCTGATCAATGATGTGCTGGATTACGCCAAGATCGAGGCGGGGCGCATGGAACTGGAGCACCACAGCTTCGACTTGGGGGCCCTGGCCCATGACTGCATTCAACTGTTTGAACAGAAAGCGAGAGAAAACCGGGTCGAGCTGGCCCTGGAGATCATCGATGGCGACGAGAAACCCGTGCGCGGGGATTCGCTGCGGCTGCGCCAGATCCTGAGCAATCTGATCAGCAACGCCATCAAATTCACCCTGGATGGCGAAGTCCGGGTCCGGGTTCGTCATGAAACACAGAACAGGGACTATGTCCTGTTCGAAGTCATCGACACGGGCACGGGCATTGATCGTGACCGCTCGGCCCGACTGTTCGAGCACTTCTATCAGCTCGATGCGTCCACCAGCCGCCGCCAGGGCGGCACCGGGCTGGGGCTGGCCATCTCCCGGCAGCTGGTGGAACTCATGGGCGGGGAAATCGGCGTCGACAGCGAACCGGGCAAGGGTTCGCGGTTCTGGTTCCGCGCGCCCCTGCCGCCGGCCGAGCGCGTCGAGATCTACAGTGGCGACACGCCGGAATCCGTCGAGGCTTATACGCCGGCCCGGGTCCTCGTAGTCGACGACAACCATACCAATCTGATGGTGGCACAGGGGCAGTGTCAGAAACTCGGACACGAGGTGATCACGGCGGAATCGGGCACCGAAGCGATCGCGGTGCTGCTGGGCACCGCCCGCATGCCGGACGTGCTTCTCATGGACTGCGAAATGCCGGAGATGGACGGTTTTGAAGCCACAGCGGAAATCCGGCGTCTGCAGGCGGAGGGCCGGATACCGGAGATCCCCGTGGTGGCGCTGACCGCGCACGCGGTACCGGACAAGATCCGCGCCTGCCACAACGCCGGCATGGTCAGCCATATCGCCAAGCCCGTGAGCCGACAGAAACTGGGCCGCGAAATCGAACGCGCTCTTCCCAGGGATGCCGGTACATCGAACAATTCCATGCACACGCGAGCCGGCTGAACGCCGATATCTTCGCTCGCCCGAATGGAGACCCAATGAACCCCGATTATCAGGCCGTTTTCTGGGATTTCGGTGGTGTCTTGACGGAAAGCCCCTTTGAGGCCTTTGCCCGGTATGAGCGTGAGCAGGGTCTGCCCCGGGACTTTCTGCGCGGCACCAACGCGATCAATCCGCACACCAATGCCTGGGCCCGTTTCGAGCGCGGCGAAATCGACTGCCAAACCTTTGACGAGCTTTTCCGCGCGGAAACCCGGGCCCGGGGCTATCCGGTTAACGGTCGTGAGCTATTGCCCCTGCTGGCGGGCGAACTCCGCGTCGACATGGTGCGGGTGCTGGACGAAGTACGCAGGCACTACCTGGTGGCCTGCCTGACCAACAACAGTCCCTCGGGCACGGGCGCGGGCATGAGCCGGGACCCGGAACACGCCCGGACCGTCGAGGAGGTGATGCAACGTTTTGTCTTCGTCCTGGAGAGCAGCCAGACGGGCGTGCGCAAACCGGAACCCGCCTTTTATGAACAGGCTTGCGAGCTGGCGGGCGTCGACCCCCGGGATGTGGTTTATCTGGATGATCTCGGGCTCAACCTCAAACCCGCGCGGGAACTGGGCATGACCACCATCAAGGTGAACGCGCCGGAACAGGCCGTGACAGCGCTGGCAGAAACACTGCAGTTGCCGTTGCTCGCCGCGCTGAACGAAGGCTGACGCCGAAGCGCGTCAGTGGACCACCACATTGTCCGCCAGATGAACGCGGCTCGGCTCGGCGCTTTCGTCCCGGACGTCGCCGCCGGTGGCGTCACTGCTTTCCGCGCGCACATCAAAGCGCTCGGAAATAACCTGGCCGTCAATGTAATCGGGAATTACGTCCAGGAAGGCGTCCACATGATCCGAGGCGAAATGGTTCTCCAGCGCTTCCAGCGACGACCATTGCTGCCACAGCACCACGGTGTCCGGGTCCTCGACGCTGAGATAAACCTCATAGGCCAGACAGCCCGATTCCCGGCGTGAGCTGTCCGCCATCTCCCGGATCAGCGCCACCGCTTCCTCGCGGTCTTCCCGGTCCAGCGGAATGGTTCCCTTGACGATGATCATAACGCTCCCGGATCGACTGGAAAAAAGGCGCGGCACGATAACACGAAGTACCGGATGAATCAGCCGTTCGGCGTCAGTTGTTCGCGGAAGAAGGCCAGCACACGTTCCAGGGCTGCCCGTGTCGGATGCCCGGCCTCGTCCACCAGATCCCTGGTCAAAACCGAGTGGGCCGTGATGGCATTCCCATGCGGATTGCCCCGGGACGAGTCGATTTCCACGCCCTCGAACTGGTCCCCGAGTTCCTCGCGCAAACGCTCGAAACGGGCTGCGGGACAAGCCGGATCGGCGCTGAAACGCAGGCCCAGCACGCGCAGATCCTCTTCGCGAGCCCGGCGCCTGACCTCGGCCAGATCCGCGGGATCAAGATGCAGCGCGCGCCGCAGCCGCGCATTGACCGGAAAGGGCAGCGAGGGCTGGCTCAAAACCGGTGCGTCCACGCTCGCATCTGCGGCCAGGGCCAGCGCAAAGTTGCCCGTAAGGCACATGCCCAGCGCCCCCACCGGACCACCGGTCTGCTCCTGGGCGGCGCGGCAGAGTCCACGCAGGAAATCCACCACGGGCGAGCTGCCGTTGGCCTCGAAGACCGCGAATTCGCGCCGGATACAGGCGCGCAGAATCCGGGAACCGGCATAGGCGCCGGAGAACCGGCGTCCGGGTGTGCCGAACAGCGACGGCAGGAAGACCGTGAAACCGGCATCGGCGACCCGCTGCGCGAACCGGCTTACCTCGGGCGTGATGCCCGGCACCTCGTGGATGATGACCACGCCGGGCCCGGAACCGGCGCGCAGCACCGGATAGGTATAGCCCGCATGGCTGAACTCGTAGCACTCGAAGCCGTCCAGCATCATTACGCCTCCGGTGTTGCCTTCAGAGCTTGTCCCGGAAAATCACACTCTCGCTCAGCGGTGCCCGACCCACCCGGGTCTGGTTGGCGGCTACATCCGGATCCTCAAAACCAAAGCTCATGCCGCAGAGAATGGCCGTCGACTCCGGCTCGCCGAAGACCGCGCGCACATCATCCGGATAATAGCGCATGCTGCCCTGGGCACAGGCGCCGATGCCATAAGCCGCCATGGTCAGCCACAGCGATTGCAGGTACATGCCCACATCCAGGGCCACCGTGACCCCGAAATCGCGCTCCATGCCGAAAAACGCCACATGAGGCGCATCAAAGAGTTCGAAATTGCGCAGACTGGCCCGCGCCCGGCCTTCCTTGTCGTCCCGGGTGATGCCCATGTTCTGGTAGAGCTCCACGGCACAGTCCACCTGACGTTGCCGGTAGACGCCCTCGAAGCGGGGCAGTTCGTCGTAGTCCGGACGCACCGGCTCGCCCGTGCTGGCACGCTCGACCATGCGCCGACGCAGCTCGTCACGGACCTCACCCGAGGCCACGAACACCTTCCAGGGCTGCACATTGCAATTGGACGGCGCCAGCTGCGCCAGCCCGAACACCTCTTCCAGCGTGGCCCGGGGCACAGGCTCGTCCTGAAAGCCCCGAACCGAGCGGCGCTCGCGCAGCGCCTGTTCCAGAGTCATATCCACTGCCGTCATGATCGCTCCTCGCCGAGTCACAAAGGCAGCTACTATAGGGCCTGCCGAGGCCCGGCGCATTGATGATTCCGCTCGCGCGACGCCCGGGCGTATTGAAAAAACCATTGTCTGCTCAGGCTTTCAAACCGCACCGAGCAAGAAAATCGTGAACAGGCTGCTATTCGTAGCTCGCCGCCAGCCGCCGGATACCGGGTTTGAGTGCACGCTCGAGCGCCTGGCTGATTAGCGGTGCCGTGCCTGCACGCGCATCCAGTTCAATGCGGTAGTCCAGCAGTGTCCCGCGGCCCTCCGGGGAAAACCGCATGACGCCATAGTGATGGGTGATTAGCGGTACGCGGGAAACGATGCGATAACCGATGAGTTCCGGACGCCGGAATTCGGTGACCTGCTCGCGAAAGCGCAGTCCGGGCAGGCGCACTTCCCGGACCGAGCCCGTACCGTCTGGTTCGTCCTCACCGGCCCGGACCCGGACAAAGCGACCGGGCCAGAGCTCGCTCAGCGTGTCGTGCCGGCTGAAGTGCTCAAACACCGTCTCCACCGGCGCGCGAAACCATTGGCGAATCCGGATGCTCTGCATGAAAGGTTCTCCCCCGTTCGCGCGCAACCGTATTATCATAAAAGCACGGAGGGGAGGTTTTCATGCGCAAACTCAAAACGCTTGTATCCGGCGTGGTCATAGGCCTGCTCGCAGGGCTCTGGTTCGGCTTCAATATCGGCAAGGGGCGCACGGTGTACGCCAATCCCTTCACCGAGCCCCAGGTGAGCGGGCAGATCGAACAGACCCGCGAGCAGGCCGTGGAGGAGTCCGGCGAGGCGCTGAAGGAAGCCGGCGACACGCTCGACGACGAAACCCCGGAAGGCGGCCGGTAGCGCCGCTCAGGCCACCGTGCGTTCCCGTTCCGCGCTCCGTACCGCCTGGCAGATCTCGTTGATCACCTGCGGGGGCTGCTCCGTGTGGCCCGGCGAAACATCCGAGAGACCGTAGCGCCGCGCGCAGTTGGCGCACAGCACCAGATAGGAAACCCCCTCTTCGTCCTCCGGGTCTTCCTGCTCCACGACCAGCCACCCCTCGGCTTTCGCCTTCTGGCCGATGTCGTGATAGTAGTCCAGCCCGATGGGCCGGCCCGGCTCGAAATCAAAGGTCTCGGGGCAGCCATGACAGTTCAGCCAGATGTCATAGAGGGCGGCGGCATCATAGGGGTCACGGGGGTCGAAAGACATGTCAGCTCTCTTTTCCAAATCAGCAAGTTACAGCTTCTTTTTAAAGTAAAGCTAAAAACCAACAATCCCCGAAACCTTAAAATGTTAACCAGTTCAGAAAGTTGTGACCGAAACTTAAAGTAAGTTTGTGCTTACTTTTAATGTTGAACGTAGGTACCAATAAATAACGAGACAGCCATCCTGCCCAGGATGTAAATATTATTGACTTAATCGTTTACTTATCGACAATTCACAATGCCATGCTACGCACCCGGCCGCCCCATCAAAGGGCTGGGCGGCGATTCGGCTGTAGTGCACACTTGAAAGGCCGTTTCCGGAATACGGAGACCGGTCCGCTTTCCCACGGCTGCAAGGAGGTCCTCCATGAACTATTTCGTTACCGGCGCCACGGGCTTTATCGGCCGTTTTCTGGTGGGACGCCTGTTGCGGCGCGAGCAGTCCCGGGTCTTTGCCCTGGTCCGGCCCGGTTCCGAGTACAAGCTGGATGCCCTGCGCAAGCGTCTGGATGTGGATCCGGACCGGCTGGTGGCCATCAAGGGCGACATCACGCGCAAGAAACTGGGCCTGAGCAAGCGTGACCAGGATGACTTGCGCGACCAGATCGATCATTTCTTTCATCTGGCGGCCATCTATGACCTGACCGCCGATGTAAACAGCCAGCGCTACGCCAATATCGAGGGTACCCGCCAGGCATTGCAGCTGGCCGAAGAGCTCAATGCGCGCTGTTTCCACCACATGAGTTCCGTGGCCGTAGCCGGGCTCTATGACGGCTGCTTTACCGAGGACATGTTCGACGAAGCCACGGATCTGGACGACCCCTATCTGCTGACCAAGCACGAAGCCGAGGGCCTGGTGCGCGGCGAATGCCGTATTCCCTGGCGCGTCTATCGGCCCTCCATGGTGGTGGGGCACTCCGAAACCGGGGAAATGGACAAGGCCGACGGACCCTATTATTTCTTCAAGCTGATCCAGCGCCTGCGCGACTGGTTGCCGCCCTGGGTGCCGGTGCCCGGCATCGAGGGCGGGCGTTTCAATATCGTGCCCGTGGATTTCGTTGCCGGGGCCGTGGACCACATCGCCCATCAGCCGGATCTGGATGAACAGTGCTTCCATCTCACCGCCGACCGCGACTACAGCGTGGGCGAAGTGTTCGACATCATTGCCGGCTGCGCGGACGCGCCGCGCATGCCGGTGCGTCTGGGCAACGGGGCGCTCAACGGTTCGGTGCAGGATTTCGTGCGCAAGAGTGTCACCAGCCTGCCGCCCACGCGCTTCATGCTGCATCAGGCGCTGAGTGAGCTCGATATTCCGGAAGGTGCGCTGCGCTACATCACCTATCCCACCTCCTTCGATAACCACAAAGCCCGGCGCGCACTGGACAGCTCCGGGCTGGAGGTGCCCGAGTTGCAGAGCTACGCCCAGCTGCTGTGGGACTACTGGGAAAACCATCTGGACCCGAACCGCGACGAGCGCGAGGACGAACTCCAGCCCACGGACAGTCTGGAGGACAAGGTCGAGGACAAGGTGGTATTGATCACGGGCGGTACCAGCGGCATCGGCAAGGCGAGCGCGCTCAAGCTCGCCCGGGCCGGGGCCACCGTGCTCATCGTCGCGCGCACCCCGGAGAAACTCGAGGAAACCCTGCACGAGATCGCGCGCCTGGGGGGCCACGCGCGCACCTATCAGTGTGACGTCTCGCACCTGGAAGAAGTGGACCAGCTCGTCGACCAGGTGCTCACCGACTACGGCCGGGTGGACATTCTGATCAATAACGCCGGCCATTCCATTCGCCGCTCCATCGTGCACAGCTTCGAGCGCTTCCACGACTATGAGCGCACCATGCAACTGAACTATTTCGGTGCGCTGCGGCTGATCATGCGGGTGCTGCCACGCATGCGCGAGCGCGGGGACGGCCATATCATCAACATCTCCTCCATCGGCGTACTCACCAATGCGCCGCGTTTTTCCGCCTATGTGGCCTCCAAGGCAGCACTGGACGCCTTTACCCGCTGTGCCGGCAGCGAGCTGGTGCATGAGGGCATCCACTTCACCACCATCAACATGCCCCTGGTGCGCACACCCATGATCGCGCCCACCAAGCTCTACAATCACGTCCCCACCAT
>CAJXLA010000013.1 GCA_913055795.1 uncultured Alcanivorax sp.
CCCGCCGCCGGCTGCAGCGCCTGGGCTACTTCAGCCGCGTCCAGGCGGACACCAACCGGGTACCGGGCAACGAGGACAAGGTGGACGTGAAATACCAGGTCGAGGAACAGCCCTCCGGCTCCATCGGTGCCAATATCGGCTACTCTCAGGCCAACGGCGTGCAGTTCGGCGCCAACGTGAGCCAGAAGAACTTCCTGGGCACCGGCGACCAGGTGTCCTTCTCGGTGAACCGCAGTCAGGTACGTGACAGCTACAGCTTCTCCCACCGGGATCCCTATTACACGCTGGACGGCGTGAGTCGGGGTTTCAGTCTTTACTATACCGAGATCGACTTCGACGAAACCTCGGTGTCGTCCTATGCCTCCGACCGGGCCGGGGGTTCGGTGACCTTTGGCTATCCGCTGTCGGAAACCGCGCGGGTGAGCTTCGGCATGGGCGTGGAGCAGATTGATCTCACCACGGGCAATTTCGTGGCTGTGGATATCGAGAATTTCCTGCTGGACCAGGGCAAGCGCTTCGATCAGGTCAAGGCCAACGCTTCCTGGCGCGAGAGCACCATGAACCGCGGCATCCTGCCCGACCGGGGCTGGTCCCAGAATCTGAAGCTGGAAGCGGCGGTGGCCGGCAGTGATTACAACTATTTCAAGGCCACCTGGACCGGGGACCGCTATTATCCACTGGTGGGCAACTGGACCCTGCGCAGCCGCGCCGAGGTGGGTTTCGGCGACGGCTACGGCGATGAGCGCGTACTGCCCTTCTTCGAGAATTATTTCGCCGGTGGCATTGGTTCCGTGCGCGGCTACGAGTCGCGCTCGCTGGGGCCGCGTTCGGATGCGCTGGCATTTGCTGAAAACAATCAGGTTGACCCGGATCCGGATCCCATCGGGGGCAATATGCTGGTGGAGGGCTCGCTGGAGCTGATTTTCCCCACACCCTTCGCGGCTGATAATCGCAGTGTCCGCACCTTTTTCTTTGCGGATGCGGGCAATGTGTTTCAGACTGAGATCCAGAACAACCTGTTTGAGCCGAGTACCGACGAACTGCGCTATTCGACCGGGATCGGCCTGTCCTGGCTGACCGCGATCGGGCCGCTGGGCTTCAGCCTGGCCCGGCCCATTGATGATCAGCCCGGAGACGATACAGAAGTATTCCAGTTTTCACTCGGACAATCCTTTTGAGGGAGCCCATCATGCGAAACCTGTCCATTATGCTGACCGCGTTGCTGACTACCCTGCCGGGGCTGGCCCTGGCGGAAAACAAGATCGCCTTCGTCAATCCCATGCAGGCGATCAGCCAGAGCGAGCAAGTGCAGGCCAGTCAGCTTGAAATGCAGAGCGATATGGGCGACGAGCGTGCAAAGCTGCAGAAACTGCAGAAGGAAATCCAGCAGATCCAGCAGAAATTGCAGAAAGAGAGCATGACGCTCAGTGACAAGGAAAAGCAGAACCTGCAGGACGAGCGCGAGTCCAAGATGATCGAGGCGCGGCAATTGTCCAAGCTGGTTCAAAAGCGCATGAAGGGCGAGCAACAGGAAATCGTCGAGGAAATGCGGCCCAAGGTCATGAAGGCGGTGGAGGAAATCGCCAATGAAAAGGGCTATGACGTAGTGCTCAATATTCAGGCCATCATGTATGCGCAGGATGGTATGGATATCACCAAACAGGTCGTGCAGAAACTCAACGAATCGGAATAAACGTCATGACGTTGACACTCGCCCGGGTAGCCGAAGAAATCGGCGCGCGCCTGGACGGCGACGGTGATCGAGTGATTTCGGGTCTGGGTACTATTCGTTCGGCCGGCGCGGATCAACTCACCTTTCTCGCCAATCCGCGGTATCGGTCCTGGCTGGAGACGACCAGCGCGGCGGCGGTTCTTTGTCGCGAGGATGAAGCGGCTGCGTGCCCGGTTAATGCGTTGGTGGTGGACGATCCCTATCTCGCTTTTGCGCGCATTAGCCACCATTTCGATCCCGCGCCCGCGCGTCCGCCGGGCATTCATGCCCGTGCCGTCGTCGCTGACGATGCGCGTGTGGATGATAGTGCCCATGTAGGGCCCAATGCCGTCATTGAAGAAGGCGCGGTGCTGGAGGCCGGGGTCGTGGTCATGGCCAACAGCTATGTGGGGGCGGGGGCGCATTTGGGTCGGCAGGTGACCCTGTGGCCGAATGTTACAATTTACCATGGCGTGGATCTGGGCGATCGCACTATAGTTCACGCCGGTTCGGTGCTGGGCTCCGACGGCTTCGGTTACGCCCCCGACAAGGGCCACTGGCACAAGGTGGCCCAGGCGGGGGGGCTGCGTGTGGGCGCGGATGTGGAAATCGGGGCCGCCTGTACTCTGGATCGCGGCGCGGTGGAGGACACGGTCATAGGCCAGGGCGTGATCATGGATGATCAGGTGCATATCGCCCATAACGTGGAGGTGGGCGACCATACTGCGCTGGCAGGCAAGGTGGGCATTTCCGGGAGTACGCGGATCGGCGCCCATTGTTTGCTCGCGGGCATGGTGGGGGTAGTGGGCCATATCGAAATCTGCGACCGGGTCCAGGTCATGGGGCTGTCCATGGTGTCGCGTTCGATTCGCGAGCCCGGTGCTTATGGGTCATCACTGCCCGTGGACGAGCATGCCAAATGGCGCCGTAATGTCGCCCGGTTCCGCAATCTGGATGATATGTACCGCCGCCTGGTCCGGCTGGAAAAACGCATTCCGGGAGAAGATTCAACGCCCGGCGCAACGGAATAGCCTATGATGGATGCCAAAGAAATCCGGGAGTTTCTCCCGCATCGTTATCCCTTTCTGCTCATTGATCGTGTCCTTTCCGCGGACGATAGCGGCGAGATCGTTTGCCTGAAGAATGTTTCGGTGAACGAGGCCTATTTTACCGGCCATTTTCCCAATGACCCGGTCATGCCCGGCGTGCTGATCATCGAGGCCATGGCCCAGGCTTCGGGCATTCTGGGATTCATGACCGAGAACAAGCGCCCCGATGACGGCTACAATTATCTGCTCTGCGGTTCGGACAAGGCGCGCTTCAAGGGACGGGTGGTCCCGGGCGATCAACTGCATCTGCATTCGCGCTTGGTCACGACCCGGCGCAATATTCTCAAGTTCGCGTGCGAGGGCCGGGTGGAAGGCAAGGTGGTCGCTTCCGCCGATCTGCTGGTGGCGGAACAGAAAATCGAGGTCTGATTCGCCGCATCAACGTCGCGGAAGGGGGCATCAGCGAACATGATTCATTCCACAGCCATAATTGATCCCGCGGCCGAACTGGCCGAGGACGTGGAAGTTGGCCCCTACTCGGTGATTGGTGCCGACGTGCAGATTGGCGCGGGCACCGTGATCGGTCCCCACGCGGTCATTCAGGGGCCCTCTATCCTGGGCCGCAACACCCGGGTCTTTCAGTTCGCTTCCGTGGGCGAGGCCTGTCAGGACAAGAAATACCAGGGTGAGCACACCACTTTGGAAATGGGTAACGACAACATTATCCGCGAGTGTGTGACCCTGCACCGGGGCACGGCGGGTGACCGGGGCGCGACCACCATCGGGCACCGCAACCTGTTCATGGCGTATTCGCATGTCGCCCATGATTGCGTCATCGGCGACGATTGCGTTTTCGCCAACAACGCCTCCACCGCCGGCCATGTGCATCTTGGCGACGCGGTAATTCTGGCCGGTTTCGCCGGTATTCACCAGTTCTGTCATGTGGGCTCGTACACCATGGTGGCCATGTATTCCGCGGTGAACATGGATGTGCCCGCCTACATGATGGTGCAGGGCTATCCGGCCAGTGCGCGCGGACTGAATCTGGAAGGGATGCGCCGGCGCGAGTACCCCCGCGAAACCATCCGGGCCTTGCGTCAGGCCTACCGCATCCTCTATCGCTCGGGCCTGAAAGTGGACCAGGCGCTGGAACAGATAGAGCCGCTGGCGCACGAGCACCCGGAAGTACGCCTGTTCGTGGATTCCATCAAGGCCGGCAACCGGGGCATTCTGCGCTAACGATGGCGACGCGACCCTTTCGTGTGGCGCTGGTTGCGGGTGAAGCCTCGGGCGATTTTCTGGGCGCGGGACTGATACGCGCGCTGCGCGAACGTCTGCCCGACGTGGAGTTCCGGGGCGTGGGTGGCGAGGAAATGCGTGCCGCCGGCCTGGAGACGCTCTTCCCCATGGATAAACTTTCGGTGATGGGCCTGACCGAGGTGCTGGCGCATCTGCCGGAGTTGCTGCGTTTGCGTCGGCACCTGGTGCGCCAGCTGCTGGACTGGCAGCCGGACGTCTATATCGGCATCGACTCGCCCGATTTCAATCTGCCCGTGGCACGGCGCCTCCACCGCCGGGGGATCACCACGGCCCACTATGTCAGCCCCACCGTCTGGGCCTGGCGCCAGGGCCGAATCAAGGGCATCCGCCGCGATATCGACCTCATGCTCACCCTCATGCCCTTCGAGGCGCGCTTCTACGAGGACGCGGGCATGCCGGTCACCTGTGTGGGCCACCCCATGGCGGATCGCATTCCCCTGGCGGTGGATCAGACCGGAGCGCGCCGGGAACTGGGACTGGACGACGGCCCCCTGGTGGCCGTTCTGCCCGGCAGCCGGCGCGGCGAGATCGAGCAGTTGCTGCCCGGTTTTCTGGACGCGGTGGAACGGCTGGCCGCGGAGCGCCCGGAGCTGCGTTTTGTGCTCTCGGCGGCCGGACCGGAGCGCTACCGTGAGATTCAGCAAGCGCTGGCTCAACGCCCGCCCTTGCCGCTGACATTGCTTCAGGGACAGAGTCGGACCGCCCTGGCCGCCGCGGACGTGGCCATGCTCGCTTCGGGCACGGCTACCCTGGAGGGATTGTTGCTGAAAAAGCCCATGGTGGTGGGCTATCGCGTGGGCCGGTTTACGTACGCGGTGCTCTCGCGTCTGGTGAAAACCCCCTGGGTGGCCATGGCCAACTGGCTGGTCGAAGAGGAACTCGCCCCCGAGCTGATTCAGGACGATTTCACGGCCGACGCCCTGGTGCGGGAAGTGGGCGCCTGGCTGGATCACCCGGAAGCGGCAGCCCGGCTGGCGCAGCGCTATGAAGCCGTGCACCATAACCTCAAGCGCAACGCGGACGCCCGTGCCGCCGAGGCGATCCATGGACTGCTGACGGACAAGACGTGACGGATCATCCCTTTGCCGAATACCGGCTGAGCCAGCCCTGGCACCCGAACACCTTTACCTGGCGCCCGGGCATGCGAATGGCCGGTGTCGACGAGGTCGGGCGCGGCCCTCTGGTGGGGGCGGTGGTTACAGCCGCCGTGATTCTCGACCCGGATAACCCCATCGAGGGCCTGGCGGACAGCAAGAAACTCAGTCAGCGCCGCCGGGAGCGGCTGGCGGAGCAGATCCGCGCCCATGCGCTGGACTGGGCCCTGGGCCGGGCGGAACCCCGCGAGATCGACGAGCTCAACATTCAGCAGGCGGCCCTTCTGGCCATGGAACGGGCGGTACGGGCCCTGTCCGTGCCCGCCGACGCGGTGCTCGCCGACGGCCACCGCGCGCCTGATCTGGACGGCCCCGTGGAGACGGTCATCAAGGGCGACGCCCGGGTGCCCGCCATCAGCGCCGCCTCCATTCTGGCCAAGGTGGCCCGGGACGAGGAAATGCTTGTCCTGCACCAGCGCTGGCCGCAATATGGGTTCGACCGGCACAAGGGCTATCCCACCCGGGATCACCGCGACGCGTTGATGCGCCACGGTGCGCTGGACGATCATCGGCGTTCGTTCGCGCCTGTGGCGGCCGTGATTTCCGGGGAATAACCGGCTCCGAACCTGTCCCTGACAACGCGATCGAGGAAACGCCGTGGCGGAACCCGATTTTATCCATCTGCGTCTGCACACCGATTACTCCATGGTCGACGGCGTGGTGCGGGTCAATGACCTGATCGCGCGCGCGGGCGAGCAGAAGATGCCCGCGGTGGCCGTCACCGACGAATCCAATCTCTTCGGGCTCATCAAGTTCTACTCCGCCGCCCGCGCTGCGGGCATCAAGCCGCTGGCGGGCGCGGACATCTGGCTGGAAGGGCGTTATCTGGACGAGCCGGCGCGGCTGTGCGCGCTCATCCAGAACGATCAGGGCTATCGCAATCTGACGGTGCTGCTCTCGCGCGCCTGGCTGGAAAACCAGCACCGGGGCCGGCCCGTGGTGCGCCGGGAATGGCTGGAAGGCGCCCACGAGGGCCTGATCCTGCTCTCGGGCGCGCGTCATGGCGAGCTGGGCCAATTGCTGCTGGGCGGACGCAACGACGAGGCCCGGCAACTCGCCCGCGAGTTCAATCAGCTGGCGCCGGATCGTTTCTATCTGGAACTGCAGCGTACGGAACGCACGGGCGACGAGGATTGCCTGCACGCCAGCGTGGCCCTGGCTTCGGAGCTGGCACTGCCCGTGGTCGCCACCAATGACGTGCGCTTTGTCAGCCCGGACGACTTCGAGGCCCACGAGGCCCGGGTATGCATTCATGACGGCCACGCGCTGGATGATCCGCGCCGCACCAGCCGCTACAGCGAACAGCAGTATCTCAAATCCGAAGCGGAAATGGCCGAGCTTTTCGCCGATGTGCCGGAAGCGCTGGCCAATACCGTGGAAATCGCCCGGCGTTGCAACCTGGACATGAAGCTGGGCGAGAACTATCTGCCGGATTTCCCCATCCCGGAGGGTTTTACCGAGGCGCAATTCCTGGAAAAGGTCTCCCGCGAGGGCCTGGACCAGCGCCTGGCGCGTTTCCCCATGAGCCCGGATCACAGCCGGCAGGATTACGACGACCGACTGCAGCTGGAACTCGATATCGTCAACCAGATGGGCTTTCCGGGCTATTTCCTGATCGTTTCGGACTTTATCCAGTGGGCCAAGGAACACGACATCCCCGTGGGCCCGGGTCGGGGCTCGGGCGCGGGCTCGCTGGTGGCGTACGCGCTGGAGATCACGGACCTCGACCCCATCCGCTATGACCTGCTGTTCGAGCGCTTTCTCAATCCCGAGCGCGTGTCCATGCCCGACTTCGACGTGGACTTCTGCATGGAACGCCGGGACGACGTCATCCACTACGTGGCGGAAAAATACGGCCGAGAAGCCGTGGGCCAGATCATTACCTTTGGTTCCATGGCCGCCAAGGCCGTGGTACGCGACGTCGCCCGCGTGCAGGGCAAGCCCTATGGGCTGGCGGACCGGCTGTCCAAGATGATTCCGGGCACGCCCGGCACCACCCTGGACGTGGCACTGGAGCAGGAAGAAAACCTGCGCGATTTTCTCTACAGCGACGACAACCCCGACCGGGAAGCGGCCAACGAGATCATGGACATGGCCCGCAAGCTGGAAGGGCTCACGCGCAACGCCGGCAAGCATGCCGGCGGCGTGGTGATCGCCCCGGGCCGACTCACGGATTTCACGCCTTTGTATTGCGACGACGACGGCGAAAACCAGGTCACCCAGTACGACAAGGACGATGTGGAAGCCGCCGGCCTGGTGAAGTTCGACTTCCTGGGCCTGAAGACGCTGACCATTATCGACTGGGCGGTGAGTGCGGTGAACGAACGCCGCGGCGCCGACCAGGAATCGGTGGCCATCAGCACCATTCCCCTGGACGATCAGCCCACTTTTGACATGTTGCGCTCGGGCGAGACCACGGCGGTGTTCCAGCTGGAAAGCCAGGGCATGAAGGAGCTGATCAAGAAGCTTATCCCGGACTCCTTCGAGGAAATCATCGCCCTGGTGGCGCTCTACCGGCCCGGCCCCCTGGAATCGGGCATGGTGGACAACTTCATCAAGCGCAAGCACGGCCGCGAGCCGGTGAGCTATCCGGACCCAAACTACCAGCACGATTGTCTCAAGCCCATTCTCGAGCCCACCTATGGCGTGATCCTGTATCAGGAGCAGGTCATGCAGATCGCGCGCGAAATGGCCGGTTATACACTGGGCGGTGCCGATCTGTTGCGCCGGGCCATGGGCAAGAAGAAGCAGTCCGAAATGGACAAGCAGCGCAGCGTCTTCAAGGAAGGCGCGGAAGAACGCGGCGTGGACCCGGAACTAGCCACGCGCATCTTCGATCTGGTGGAAAAGTTCGCCGGCTATGGTTTCAACAAGTCCCACTCCGCCGCCTATGCCCTGGTGGCTTACCAGACCGCCTGGCTCAAGACCCATTACCCGGCCGAGTTCATGGCCGCGGTGATTTCCGCCGAAATGGACAACACCGACAAGGTGGTTACGCTCATCGAGGAGTGCAAGCACATGGGCCTGGCGGTCATGCCGCCGGATGTGAACAGCTGCGCCTATCGTTTTACGGTCAACGACGACGGCCAGGTGGTCTATGGGCTGGGCGCCATCAAGGGCCTGGGCGAGGGCCCCATCGATACCATTGTCCGTGCGCGGGCCGAGAGTGGTCCTTACCGGGATCTGTTCGACTTCTGCCGGCGCGTGGATCTCAAGAAGATCAACCGGCGCTCACTGGAAGCGCTGATCCAGGCCGGCGCGCTGGATCGCATGGGTCCGGAAGGCGATTTCCGCGACCGGGCGACGCTCATGGCCACCCTGGCGGACGCCATCCAGGCCGCCGAACAGGAAAACCGCAATCAGGAAGCGGGCATGGTGGATCTCTTCGGCGGTGCCGCCGAGGAAAGCGAGGAATCCCGCCCGGTCGCCTGGCAACGCGCGCCGGCCTGGAAGGACGATCAGCGCCTGCAGGGTGAAAAGATCACCCTGGGGCTCTTCCTTACCGGCCACCCCATTGATCAGTATGAACACGAAGTGGACCGGTTCGTCTCCCAGCGGCTCAGCAATCTTCAGCCCACGGCCAAGGGCGAAACGGTCACGGTGGCCGGTCTGGTCGTGGATCTGCGTCAGACCCGTTCCAAGAAGAGCGGTGAGCGCATGGCCTTTCTCATCATCGACGACAAGACCGCGCGCGTGGAAGTGGCTGTCTTTGCCCAGGCCTTCGCCGCTTTCGGCGATCGCATCCAGAAGGACAGCCTGCTGGTAGTCCAGGGCGAAGTCCGCGACCGGGACAACAATGGCCTGAGCCTGATCGCGGACCAGATTCTGGACATCCGCCACGCCCGCGAGGAATACGCCCGCCGCCTGGTGCTGGAGGTTCCCGTCCGGGAAGAGCTCGGTGGCACCCTGCAGCAGAGCTTTCGCCCCTACCGCGGCGGCCGCTGCCCGGTGGCGCTGAATCTCCACCACGATGCCGCCGAAGGCCTGCTCTGGCTGGGCGATGGCTGGAAAGTTACCCCGGAGGAAAGCCTGCTGGAAGAGTTGCGGCACCGTTTCGGGGCCGAGGCGGTGCGGGTGGAGTATTAGCAGGCTGTTGGAAAAACCCTTGCACAACCAGCCTGAAAGGCCCGCGGGGCGCGTCCTTAAGCGCCCATCTGCTGCACTGGGTCGCTCGGAAAGGGAATCGCCCGGTCCGTCGCAACCAAACACACCCGCTGCAAACTGCAAGCCACGTTGAGCACGCAAAGGGTTTTCGACAGCCTGCTAAGGACTCATGCGTTCATTCTTTTCAAGATTGCCTTGATCAACCATTCGTTTCCGGGCTTTTTTCGATGTATTGGACCAGTTGTGGTTCCTGAAGATCATTGAGGCCGGCGAGAACGGCTGAGCGGAAACGCTTGCCCTGTGCCGCGACCGCGTCGGCTGCGAGATAAAGATCACCCGGACGCTGTTCACGCAGGGTCCCGATCAGAAACGCTGCCTGTTCCCGGTCTCGCTGTGCCTTGCTGTTTTCCGTGGCGGGGCGTTGCTGCTGGACGAACAGTTTGTGCAGCGCGTACCGAGCCGGGGCCGGCACATTGACGTAAATGCCCGCGCCAGCCAGTACGACCGCCTGCTGTGCGTCGGCCATGAGATAATCCAGGTGCCGTAATGGTTTCGCGTGGGTGTTCCATGCGGGCATGGGGACCGGATCCTGGTCGCGGTTGCGGGGCGAGGCGGGTGTGAGAATATCCACACGCAGGCTCTGGCCACGGACCTGATAGGCCGTAGAGGGTTGGCGTGCATCCAGGGCCGGCACTTCGAAAAAACCCAGCCCGGACGCCAGGATGGCTTCGCGCAGGGGTTGAGCATCCTGACCGGCCGCCACATTCACTCTTGGGCTTTCGGCGATGTCGATATCCTGAGTGCCGAGGATCCGGCGCCGAGTCGTCATGTCGATGCCGAGCATGTTGGCATAGCACTGAAAGGCCAGGGTGCCCACCATGACGCCACCCGCATGGAAAATGCCGGCGCGTGCAAGCACTGCCAGCACTTTGGCGTGGGCATGCGAGGGCGCAATCATGCCGCCGACGCGCAGCTGGCCCACAAGTCGTTCCCGATGAGTCCGGTCTGCCTGGTGACGCTGCCAGAGTTCTTTTTCTTGCTCTATATGGTCCCGCATCTCGGGGGAGTCTTCGCCCAGGTATTTCTCGACATGGCGACTGCTCAATTTGAGCTGGAGATAGTGGTATTTGTGGCCCTTTACGGTCTTGGTCCGGAAATTCAGATTATGACCGCTATAGGCGGGCAGCGCGGCCAGCTGGAGCAGATCATCGTAGAGTGCCAGGGTTTCCGCGGGGATCATGAGAGTCTCTGAAGTTATACCACAACTATATATTACCTGTGGTATAACAGTGCGGCAAGGTGTTGGTTCCATACTGCCAGCGGGGAGGGATCGGGATCTGGAATCACGAGTTCGTGAATGAAGCTTTGTTCGACCATTGGGAAACAGTTTGCAAAGATCAGCCGGCCGGCGTCTGTCGACTCGTTTCCGGGCGCGGGTTAGACTGACCGCTTACACAGCGGCTCCGGCGGGCAAGGATGAATCCGAATTACCTCGAATTTGAACAACCCATCGCCGAACTGGAAGCCAAAATCGAGGAGCTGCGCCTGGTGGGTAGCGGCACGGATGTGAATATCTCGGAGGAGATCCGCAAGCTCGAGGAGAAGAACACGGCGCTCACCGAGTCCATCTTCAAGGATCTCACGCCCTGGCAGATTTCGCAGCTGGCGCGCCATCCCCGGCGGCCCTATACCCTGGACTATATCCGGCGGCTGTTCACCGATTTCGACGAGCTCCACGGCGACCGCAGTTTCGGCGACGACACGGCCCTGATCGGCGGGCTGGCGCGGTTGGACGACCGGCCGGTGATGGTGATCGGCCACCAGAAGGGCCGCGAGGTAAAGGAAAAGGTCCACCGCAACTTCGGCATGCCCAAGCCCGAAGGCTATCGCAAGTCCATGCGGTTGATGGAAATGGCCGAGCGTTTCCGTATTCCGGTGCTGACCTTTATCGACACGCCGGGCGCCTTCCCGGGTATCGACGCCGAGGAACGCGGTCAGAGCGAGGCCATTGCCCGGAACCTGCGCACCATGTCCTCGCTCAAAACGCCCATTATTGCCACCGTGGTGGGCGAGGGCGGCTCCGGCGGGGCGCTGGCCATTGGCGTCTGTGATCATCTGCAGATGCTGCAGTACTCCACCTATTCGGTAATTTCGCCGGAAGGCTGCGCCTCCATTCTCTGGCGCAACTCGGAAAAGGCCGAGGAAGCCGCCGCCGCCATGGGCATTACCGCCGAGCGGCTGCAGGAACTGGGTATCGTCGACGAGGTGATCCCGGAGCCGCTGGGTGGAGCCCACCGCAATTACGATCAGACCGCCGAGACTCTGCGCCAGAGTCTGCTCGCGAAGCTCGACGAGCTTCAGGGTATGGACACGGCCGCGCTGACCGAGCGCCGCTACGAGCGTCTGCTCTCCTACGGCAATGTGCAGGAAGCGGTCGAGTCGTCCTGACCGGCCGGGAGGCCCTGACGGTGAGCGTTGACGCCGTTCGGGCGCACCTGCAACAGCTGCTTGCCCGAATGCCCGACACGCGCCCGCTGGTAGTGGGCTTCAGCGGCGGCGTGGATTCCACGGTTTTGCTGGAAGGGCTGCTCCGGCTGGGCTTCGGTTGGGCCTCGCTGCGCCCCGTCCATGTTCACCATGGTCTGTCCCCCCACGCCCATGACTGGGTCCGCCACTGTAAAGATTACGCCGCCGCCCGGGGGCTGGAGTTGGTCGTCGAGCATGCCGAGCTGGAAGATGGCGCCCATCTGGAGGCCCGGGCCCGGCAGGCGCGTTATGGGTGTCTGGAACGCCATATTCCGGAAGGCGGCGTACTCTTGCTGGCCCATCACCGCGACGACCAGGCGGAGACCCTGTTGCTGCGGCTGATGCGCGGCGCCGGCGTGGCCGGTCTGGGCGGCATGGACAAGCTGACGTCAAGGGCGCACTACCAGCTGGCCCGGCCCCTGCTGGAGCTATCGCGCGCCACCTTGGAAGGGGCGGCCCGCGAATGGGGCCTGGACTGGATCGAGGATCCAGCCAATACGGATACGGCCCGGGACCGCAACCATCTGCGTCACCGGGTGCGGCCCGCACTGACGGAACACTGGTCTGCCGCCGATGCGTCCATGGCCGCCTCGGCCGCCTGGTTGCGGGAAGCGCACGGCCTGCTGGCGGAACGGGCGGCCGAGGATTTCGCCGCCTGTAACGGGGCCGGCAACCAGCTGGAGATCGCCGGAGTTCGCCCCTTGTCCCACGCCCGGCGGCGCAATCTGCTGCACTGGTGGTGCCGGCGCCGTGGTTTACGGCCGCCGCCGGCGCATCTCGGCGAACGGCTGGAAACGGAATTGCTGCGTCCGCCTCGGGATCGCCAGCCGCGTCTGGAATGGGCCGACGCCTGTCTGGCGCGTTTCCAGGACCGGCTCTTTCTATTGCGCCGGGACGAGCTCGCGCCCGTGACCGAGGTGGCGACCTGGGCACCGGACACCCGGACCCTGGATTTCGGGCCCTTCCGTCTGGAAGGAGCCGAAGCCGCCCGGGCCGATCTGTGGCTGATGCGGCCGGACGAGCCCCTCGAAATTCACGCGGCCCGGGGCGGCGAACGCCTCTATTATCACGGCATGCATCGGCGGCTGGTGGAACGCTGGCGCGAGGCCGGAATTCCCCCGTGGCAGCGCCGTCAATTGCCCCTGTTCTTTGCCGGCGACACCCTGGTGGCGGCGGCCGGTGCCGGGGTTGCCGATGCGTGGCAACCCGGTGCCCGGGATCCGGGCTTGGGGATAGTGTTGACCGGTGTCGATGGCGAGTCCGCGTTGTGAGTACCCGGGGGTTCTGATACTATTTTCTCCCGTCCTGAGGTAGCCCGTTTCCGCGCCCGAATCCGCGTTCCCGTGGCTGCGCCCGGCAGAATCCTGTAAAGCTTGTTGTCCGGCTGTCGAGCCGGTGCGAACCGGTTATTGCGGATCCGAACCCGCTGGCGCGCCTGCGTATGCACGGTAGAACGGGCACCGTACAACCACTGGCATCGGTGTGTGCATGTCGCGTTTTATATTCGTAACAGGCGGGGTGGTTTCGTCGCTGGGGAAGGGCATCACCGCCGCCTCCCTGGCGTCGTCGCTGGAAGCGCGCGGGCTCAAGGTGACCATGATCAAGATGGATCCCTATATCAATGTGGATCCGGGCACCATGAGCCCCTACCAGCACGGCGAGGTCTTCGTCACCGAGGACGGCGCCGAGACGGATCTGGATCTGGGCCATTACGAGCGCTTTATCCGGACCCGGCTGACCCGGCGCAACAGCTTTACCACCGGCCGGGTCTACCAGGACGTGCTGGACAAGGAGCGCCGGGGCGAATACCTGGGCGCGACCGTGCAGGTCATTCCCCATATCACCGACGAGATCAAGCTCAAGATCCGCGAGGGCGCGGGCGACGCGGATGTGGCCATTGTCGAGATCGGGGGTACGGCCGGTGACATTGAATCCCTGCCTTTCCTGGAAGCGGTGCGCCAGATGCGCTCGGAACTTGGTTCCAGCCGGTCCCTGCTGGTGCATCTCACCCTGGTGCCGCATATCGCCTCGGCGGGCGAGATCAAGACCAAGCCCACCCAGCATTCGGTCAAGGAGCTGCGCTCCATCGGTTTGCAGCCGGACATGCTGGTGTGCCGTTCGGATCATCCCATTCCCCGCAGCGCGCGCGAGAAGATCGCGCTGTTCACCAATGTGGAAGCCCGCGCCGTGGTGTCCGCGCCGGACTCGGATACGATCTATCAGGTACCCCGGGTCCTTCATGAACAGGGGCTGGACGCACTGATTGCCGAGAAGTTCGGCCTGGATACACCGGAACCGGATCTTTCGGAATGGGATCGGGTGGTGGCTGCCCAGCTGGATCCCCAGGGGCGGGTAACGGTCGGCATGGTGGGCAAGTACACCGAGCTCGCCGATGCCTACAAATCCCTGAACGAGGCCCTGATGCACGCGGGCATTGCCTGCCGCACCAGGGTGGATATCGACTATATCGACGCCGAGGATATTGAGCGTGGCGGCACCGGAACCCTGGCGAATGTGGACGCCATTCTGGTGCCGGGCGGCTTCGGCGACCGGGGCACCGAAGGCAAGATCGAGGCCATCCGTTATGCGCGCGAGAACGGCGTCCCCTATCTGGGGATCTGCCTGGGCATGCAGCTCGCGCTCATTGAATACGCGCGCAATGTGGCCGGCCTGGCCGGGGCCCATTCCACCGAGTTCAAAAAGGACACCCCGGACCCGGTGGTGGCGTTGATCACCGAATGGGTCACCGACGAGGGCAGGGTGGAACAGCGCAGCGAAGATTCGGACCTGGGCGGCACCATGCGCCTGGGCGCGCAGGAATGCCGGATTCAACCGGATACCATCACGGCGCGATGCTACGGCACCGACCGGGTCATGGAACGCCACCGGCATCGCTATGAAGTGAACAATCAGTATGTGCCGCGCCTGGAAGAAGCCGGGCTGAAGATTGCCGGCTGGTCCGGTAACGGTGAACTGGTGGAAGTGATCGAGGTGCCGGACCATCCCTGGTTCCTGGGCTGTCAGTTCCATCCCGAATTTACCTCCACGCCCCGGGACGGCCACGGGCTCTTTAGCGGTTATATCGAGGCGGCACGCACCTATCATCGCGAGGCCGGCCATGACTGATGCCCGCGTACTGGAACTCGAGGACCTGCGTGTCGGCAACACGGCCCCGTTCGTGCTCTTCGGAGGCATGAATGTGCTCGAGTCCCGGGAACGGGCTTTCGAGGTGGCCGGGCACTATGCCGATGTAACCCAAAGGCTGGGGATTCCCTGGGTCTTCAAGGCCTCCTTCGACAAGGCCAATCGCTCCAGCCTGCATTCCTGGCGCGGCCCCGGTCTGGAAAAGGGGCTGCAATGGCTGGGCGAAATCCGCGAGCGCTTCGGCTGCCCCGTCATTACCGATGTCCACGAACCCGCCCAGGCGGAACCGGTGGCGAAAGTGGCCGATGTTCTGCAGATTCCCGCCTTTCTCGCGCGCCAGACGGATCTGGTGGCGGCGGTGGCGCGCACCGGCCGCATCATCAATATCAAGAAGCCGCAGTTCCTGGCGCCCCGGGAAATGGGCAATATCCTGAACAAGTGCCGTGAGGCCGGGAATGACCACCTGATGCTGTGCGAGCGGGGTACGCTCTTCGGCTACAATAATCTGGTCGTGGACATGCTGGGCTTCGATATTCTGAAAGAGTTCGGCTATCCGGTGCTTTTCGATGTCACCCATGCCTTGCAGATGCCCGGTGCCGGCGGCAGTTCCGCCGGCGGACGGCGCCGGCAGGTGGCTTCGCTGGCGCGTGCGGGCCTGAGCCAGGGCCTGGCCGGGCTCTTTCTCGAAGCCCATCCGGAACCGGACGAGGCCCTGTGCGACGGCCCCTGTGCCCTGCGCCTGGATCGTCTGGAGCCGTTTCTCCAGCAGATGAAAGCAGTGGATGGACAGATCAAATCCCTGCCACTTTTCGACAACCCTTGAACAAAGGAAGAGGGGGGGCCGCTGATCCATTCCTGCGTGGAGTTTGTTACACTCCAAATCGTGCTCCGCGCGGCCCGGGGAATGATCTCGGCCCCTGGCAAACCGCGCGATAATGTCGAGTTCGATTTTGAATGTAATCCTTCGGACCACGTCATTTTTCGACCAGCTCTGCGTAGCGTTACCTTGAGCTACAGGTAGGTACGGCCGCGGCAACGCGCCTGGATCTGGACGAAAAATGACGCGGCAAATCCACGTATGAACGAATCAGAGGGTCCTGCATGCCTGGTATTATCGACGTCAAGGCGCGTGAAGTGATTGACTCCCGCGGCAATCCCACCATCGAAGCGGACGTGATCACCGAATCCGGTCATTTCGGCACGGCTTGCGCGCCCAGTGGTGCGTCCACCGGCTCTCGGGAAGCGCTGGAACTGCGCGACGGCGACAAGAAGCGTTACCTGGGCAAGGGCGTGACACAGGCCGTGGGCAATGTGCACACCGCCATCCGCGAGCAACTGCTGGAGCGCGATGTCACGGATCAGCGCGGGATTGATCAGGCCATGATTGATCTCGATGGTACCGAGAACAAGACCCGGCTGGGTGCGAACGCCATCCTGGCCGTATCCCTGGCGGCGGCCAAGGCGGCGGCGAGCTACAAGAAAGTGCCGCTGTATGAATACATTTCGGATCTGCAGGACGACGACAGCGCTTACAGCCTGCCCGTGCCCATGATGAATATCCTCAACGGCGGCGAGCACGCCGACAACAATGTGGATATTCAGGAATTCATGATTCAGCCCGTGGGCGCGCCCACCATGGCCGAGGCGGTGCGTTATGGCGCCGAGGTTTTTCATGCCCTCAAGGCGGTGCTCAAGGGCCGCGGCCTGAGCACGGGCGTGGGTGACGAGGGTGGTTTCGCGCCCAATCTGCCTTCCAACGAGGCGGCGCTGGAAGCCATTATCGAGGCCATCGAGAACGCCGGTTACAAGCCGGGCGAGGACATCACCCTGGCGCTGGACTGTGCCGCATCCGAATTCCACGACGACGGGCAGTACAAGCTGGCCGGCGAGAACAAGAATCTGGACGCGGCCGGCTTTGTCGATTACCTGTCCGATCTGTGCGATCGGTATCCCATACTGTCCATCGAGGATGGTCTGGACGAAAGCGACTGGGATGGCTGGAAGGTGCTCACCGACAAGCTGGGCAAGAAAGTGCAGCTGGTGGGCGACGATCTGTTCGTGACCAACACGCAGATCTTTCAGGAAGGCATCGACAAGGGCATTGCCAACTCCATTCTGATCAAGTTCAACCAGATCGGCAGCCTGACCGAAACCCTGAACGCCATTACCATGGCCCGGGAAAACGGCTATACGGCGGTGATTTCGCACCGCTCCGGCGAGACGGCGGATACCACCATTGCCGATCTGGCCGTGGCCACGTCCTCCGGTCAGATCAAGACCGGTTCCATGTGCCGCTCGGACCGGGTGGCCAAGTACAACCGGCTGATCCGGATCGAGGAAGAGCTGGGCCGCGCGGCCTATCATGGCCGGAAGGAATTCGATTTTTTGAAGAAATAGGTGCGAGGTGCGAGGTGCTAGGAGCCAGGCGAGAAGGGCGAGGCGCTAGATAAAAGCACTGTGGGAGAGGCATCGTGCCCTCCGGGTAATCTCGGCCTCGGCGCATTCCAGAGTTTCTGGGATTCATCCGCTTGCCACGTCGTAGCCGGCAGGCGAAGACGGGAGGTGTGATTGGCTCGCAAGGGTCCGCAATCCGACCGGGATCATCCGGGCGGTCGCAGCGCCCGGATGTCGCCGGGCCGCCAGATCCTTCTGGCGCTGCTGGCGCTGGCGCTGGTGGTGCTCCAGGCCCGGTTGTGGATCGGCGAGGGCAGTCTGCGTCATGTCGCGCAGCTGGAAGACGAAATCGAGGCGCGGGAGCAGAAGAACGCGGAACTGCGCGAGCGCAATGAACTCATCCGCGCGGACGTGGAAAGCCTCAAGTCCGGCCTGGACACGGTGGAAGAGATCGCCCGCAAGGATCTGGGCATGATCCGCGAAGACGAAACCTTTTACCTGATTCTGGAGAACGACAAGGACACCCCGGATGACGAGCGCTAGCGCGGGCCGGCTGTTCGCCCTGGTGCCCGCCGCCGGGGCGGGCCGGCGCATGAACGCGGGCCTGCCCAAGCAGTACCTGACCCTGCGGGGCCGTGCGCTGGCTGAGCAGACGCTGCACCGGCTGTTGGCGGTGGGCCGCATTGAGCGCGTCATGGTGGCCGTGGCCGCGGATGATCCCTGGTGGCCGTCGCTGGCCGTGGCCGGGCAGGCACGCGTGGCCACCACCACCGGGGGCGCCAGCCGGGCCGAGTCCGTGCGCGCCGGCCTGGCGGCCTTGGCCGCCGAAGCCGGTGACGGGGACCGGGTTCTGGTGCACGATATGGCCCGCCCCTGTGTACGCCCGTCGGATATCGAGAAACTGCTGGCCGCCGGCGGCGAGGACGGCGCCATCCTGGCGCAGGCATCCACGGATACGCTCAAGCAGGCCGACGCTGATGGCCGGATCACGGCCACACTGGAGCGCGCAGTCATCTGGCGCGCCCAGACGCCCCAGCTGTTTTCCCTGGGGCTGTTACGTCGGGCACTGGACGAGGCTCTGCAAGCGGGCGTGGACGTCACCGACGAGGCCTCGGCCGTGGAACGGCTGGGACGGCGTCCGCTGCTGGTGGAAGGCCGTTCGGACAATCTCAAGGTGACGCAACCGGCGGATCTGGCGCTGGCGGAGTTTTATCTGACGCGTCAGGAAGAGGAGGGAGCCGGATGGGGTTCCGTATAGGGCAGGGTCGGGACATTCACCGCTTCGGCCCGGGCGAGCACATCATGCTGGGTGGCGTCCGGGTGCCTCATGAGCAGGGCATCCGGGCGCATTCCGATGGCGATGTGGTGCTTCACGCGCTCTGCGATGCTTTGCTGGGGGCGCTGGCGCTGGGCGATATCGGTGGCTGGTTTCCGGACACGGATCCGGAATGGGCCGGCGTGGACTCCACCCGGTTGCTGAAAACAGTCTACGAGCGCGTGTGCCAGCAGGGGTATAGTCTGAACAATCTGGATATCACCGTGCTGGCCCAGGCGCCGCGCGTCGCGCCCCATGTGACCGCCATGCGCGAGCATATCGCCGCCACCCTGGCGGTGTCCGGGGACGCGGTCAGCATCAAGGCCACCACCAGCGAGGGGCTGGACGCCATCGGCCGCGCGGAAGGGCTGGCCGCCGAGGCCGTGGTGCTGCTGCATGACGGCGCTTGATCCGCCGCCCGCTCTGGGCGCACCCGTGGGTTCGGCCGTGCTGCGCGAGCACCCGGAGGATTTCCGGGTAAGTGAACGCATGGGGGTGGATCTGGCGGGCGCGGGAGAACACCTCTGGGTGGAACTGCGCAAGACCGGCTGGAATACCGAGGATGTAGCGCACTGGCTCGCCCGCTCGGCCGGTCTGCCCCGCCGGGCGGTGAGTTTCAGCGGGCTCAAGGACCGGCAGGCCGTGACCCGGCAGTGGTTCAGCCTGTATCTGCCGGGCCGGCCGGACCCGGCGCTCGAGCAACCGCCGGAAGGTATCGAGATCCTGGCGTGTCGGCGTCACGCAAGAAAGCTCAACCGGGGCACGCACAGGGCCAACGCCTTCGAGCTCAAGCTGAGGCACTGGCAGGGCGATGAGCGCGCCCTGGAACAACGTCTGGACAGGATCCGGCACCGGGGTGTGCCCAACTATTTCGGTATTCAGCGGTTCGGGCGCAACGGCGACAATGCCGAACGCGCCCGCGCCTGGCTGGCGGGCACGGGCGAGGCGCCGCGCAAGCGCGCCCTGCGTGGAATCTGGCTGTCCGCGATTCGCTCGGAGCTGTTCAACCTTGTGCTGGCGGAGCGGGTGTACCGCGATTGCTGGGACCGTATGCTGGAGGGCGACGTGCTTCAGCCGGACGGTAGCCGGGGCTTGTTTCATCAGGCGGATGAGCCCTGCGCCGGCGAGCGCGTAGCCGCCGGGCAGGTGCATCCCACGGCCCCTTTGCCGGGGGCCGGGGGCATGTCATCATCCAGCGCTTGCGCCGAACTGGAAGCGCGCATCCTGGCGCCGGAAAAGACTATAATCCGGGGGTTGTCGGATCAGGGCGTAGAGGCCACGCGCCGGGCCACCCGTCTGCCCGTCACCGGGCTGGCATACGACAGGGAACAAGACGGGCCCCGGCTGTGCTTCGAGCTGCCCGCCGGCGCCTATGCCACCACGGTACTGGCGGAACTGATCCGGGTTCGGCTGTCCAATCAGGGGGGAAACGGGTCGTGAACATGAACCGCGAAGGCATCGGGATGACCTCGGCGCGTACACGCGAACGCCTGACGCAGCGCCTGCGCGAAAAGGGCATTGAGAGTGAGACGGTGCTGGAACTCATCCGCACCACGCCGCGTCATCTCTTTGTCGAGGAAGCACTGGCCCACCAGGCCTATGACGACACCGCCCTGCCCATCGGCGAGGGCCAGACCATTTCCCAGCCCTGGGTGGTGGCCCGCATGACGGAACTGCTCATTGAGCGTGGTGTGCCCGGGCGTATTCTCGAAGTCGGCACGGGGTGCGGTTATCAGACGGCCGTGCTGGCGGGGCTGGACGCGGAAATCCATTCGGTCGAGCGCGTGCGGGCCTTGCTCGACATGGCCCGGAACCGGCTTCACGAGCTCGGCCTTCACCGTGTCCAGCTCAAGCTCGCCGACGGCGGGTTTGGCTGGGCCTCGGCCGCGCCCTTTGACGGCATCATCGTCACCTGTGCCCGCGCCGAGGTACCGCAGGATCTGCTGGATCAGCTGGCCGATGGCGGCCGGCTGGTCATGCCGGTGGGCGATCAGGATGGTCAGTACCTGACGGTGGTGGATCGCGAGGGCAACGAGTTTCATCGCCAGATGCATGAGGCGGTGCGCTTTGTGCCTTTCCAGCGGGGAGTGAGCCGTTGACGCGTTTACCCGGTATCTATGCCCGGGGCATGGCCATGGGGGCCGCGGATCTGGTACCCGGAGTGTCCGGCGGCACCATCGCCTTCATTACCGGCATCTACGAGGAGCTGGTCGAGACCCTGGCCGGCATCCGGCCGAGCCTGCTGGGTATATGGTGGCGCGAGGGCACGGCGGCCTTCTGGCGCGCGGGGAACTTCGGTTTTCTGCTCGCCCTGTTCGCCGGACTAGTCACCAGCGTGGTGCTCTTTGCCGGCCTGCTATCCTGGTTGCTGCAGCATTATCCCATCCCGCTATGGGCCTTTTTCAGCGGGCTGATTGCCGCCAGTATTCCGCTGGTACTGCGCCCGGTGGGGTGGCGGCGACCGGTAGTGCCGCTGATGCTGATTCCGGGCGTGGCCCTGGCCGCCTGGATCTCGCTGCAACCCGGGCTGGGCGAGCTGGGTAATGCGCCCTGGATTTTCTTTGCCTCCGGTGCGCTGGCCATCTGCGCCATGATTCTGCCCGGCATTTCCGGCAGCTTCATTCTGGTACTGCTGGGCATGTACGCGGCCGTGCTGGCCGCGCTCGAAGCCGGCGACTGGTTGCGCGTAGGCGCCTTTGTGACGGGCATCATCTGCGGCCTGCTGGCTTTTGTACAGCTCCTGCGCTGGCTGTTGCACCGTTGGCATGACGCCGTGCTGGCGCTCATGGCCGGGTTCATGGGCGGAGCCCTGGTCAAGGTCTGGCCCTGGCAATGGGCGGCGCCGGAAACGGCCGCCGAGCGGCCCGTGTTACCCGCCACCTATGCGCAGCTCACCGGCGAGCCGGCGTTGCTGGTGCCGGCCCTGGCGGCGCTGCCCCTGGGTGTGATGGCGGCCTGGTTACTGTCCCGTGCTGAAACGGTGCATAATAATAGAGGCGCAAAAGGATAGCAGGGGGACCCAGAGGGCATAAACGCCATGCGCACCTTGGACGATCGCGGTGCGCATGGCGCACCCTACGGCTGATCCCGGAATCCGGGGCGCGCGGCGGAGGATAAGCGACAGCGTGTGGCGTTTTTGGCTCGGTGGACTTGTTTTGTTGCTGGTGGCCTGCAGCCCCAGTCGGGCGCCCGTAGTGGATTACTCCCGCGAAAGCCGTGACATTGACACCAGGGGCGCACGGGTGACTGACGGGGTCCATGAAGTCCGCGACGGCGAAACCCTGTATTCCATTGCCTGGCGCTACGGCTGGGATTTTCGCGAACTGGCGCGCGCCAATGACATCGATCCCCCCTATACCATTTATCCGGGCCAGAAGATCCATCTGGATGCCTCCGGAGGCAGTACACAAAGCGCGGCCTCGTCTTCCTCTTCTTCCGCTTCCCCCCCTTCCGCTTCACGTGACTCGCCCTCCCCGGAGCCGGACCCAGGGTCCGCATCCCAACCGGACAATACAGGTTCTGATTCCGGTGATACGGCTTTGAATAGGGATCGCAAGGAACTGCCTTCCGGAACACCGGACTGGCAGTGGCCGGCCGAGGGGGAACTGGTGGGCCGTTTTGACGACGAGGGTATGAGTGGTCGGGGGGTTATTCTTGCCGGCCGGGAAGGGGCTCCCGTGCGCGCCGCCGGTGCGGGTCGGGTGGTGTACCGGGGCAACGGGCTGACCGGCTACGGCAACCTGCTGATCATCAAGCACAATAGCCAGTGGCTCAGCGCCTATGCGCACAATCGGCGCATGCGGGTGCAGGAAGGCACGGCTGTAGACGCGGGCCAGCGCATCGCGACCATGGGCGCGTCCGGTACCTACCGCACCCAGCTGCATTTCGAGATCCGGCGCGACGGTGAACCCGTCGACCCGGAGCCGCTGTTGCCGAAGCGTTGAAGCGATGACTCACGAACAACCCGAAAACAGGCAGCGGGACACTCACCGCTACAATCGGTTGCTGCTGGGTGCGGCCCTGGCCTCCATGTTTACCGCCGTAATCCTGATCGCTGCCAAGACCGTGGCCTGGCTGATGACCGGGTCCGTGAGTCTGCTAGCCTCGCTGGTGGACTCCATCATGGACAGCATTGCTTCGCTGACCAACTTCGTTGCCATACGCTATTCGCTGGTACCAGCCGATCAGGAACACCGTTTCGGCCACGGCAAGGCGGAAGCTCTGGCCGGGCTGGGGCAGGCGCTGTTTATCACGGGTTCCTCGGTGTATTTGCTGCTCGAGGCCATCGACAAGCTGCGTAACCCGGAGCCCATCCAGGCCAGTCACGTGGGCATTGGCGTCATGGTTTTCGCCATAGTTCTGACGGGGCTGCTGGTGGTGATTCAGCGTTATGTGATCCGCCGCACCGGATCGTCGGCCATTGCCGCCGATTCGTTGCATTACTTTTCCGATCTGGCCATGAATGTGGGCATTATCCTGGCGATTGCCGCCACGGCCCTGGGATATCACTGGGTCGATGGCGCCGCCGGCCTGATGGTGGCACTTTATATCCTTTATTCCGCCGGCCATATTGCCCATGAATCCGTGCAGTTACTGCTCGATCGGGAAATCCCGGGCGATGTGCGTGCTGATATCTCGGCCATTGTCGCCGACCACGAGCAGGCGCTGGGTTTTCACGATCTGCGTACGCGCCAGTCCGGTCATACCCAGTTTATTCAGCTGCATGTGGATATGGACCGGACCCTGCCCCTGCAACAGGCCCATGATCTGGGCGAAAGCATCGCGGCCCAAATCCGGCGCCTTTATCCACGCGCCGAGGTGCTGATCCACCAGGACCCGGTGGAAGCGCCGCCGAGCGAGCCCATAAATGGGAGGGGCAAGGGGCAAGAGGCAAGGAGCAAGAAGTAAAGGAGGGCGCCTGTGGCGCCCTTCCTTTTCTCTTTCTTCTTCAATCTTTGTTCTTTCTACTCTTCAACCTGCGGCACCTTCGGCTTGAGCGTAATCATGAGCGCCGGCAGCAACGTCAGGTTGGCCAGCAGGGCGACGAGCATGGCCAGGCCCGTGAGCAGGCCGAAGTAGACGGTGGGGTTGAAGTTGGACAACGCCAGGATGGAAAAGCCCACGATAATGGTCAGCGACGTGTAATACATGGCCTTGCCCGTGGAGCCGTGGCAGCGGCGCATGGTGGCCACATAGTCGTCGTCGCGCGGCAGTTCCTCGCGGAAGCGGTGGATGTAGTGAATGGTGTCGTCCACGGCAATACCGATGGTGATGGCCGCTATGGTGATGGTCATCATGTCCAGCGGCAGTCCCACCCAGCCCATGAGTCCGAGTATAAAGGCGGCACTGAACAGGTTGGGCAGCATGGCGATCACCGCGATATACAGCGAGCGGAACAGCACCAGGAACATGAGCATGATGGCGAGGAAGACAAAACCCAGGGTCTTGATCTGGGAATCATACAGGCTCTGGAGCATATTGTTGTAGAGCACCATGGCGCCGGTCAGACGCACCTGCTCGCCGTCCAGTCCGAAATCGTTGCTGAGATCCGTTCGGATCTTTTGCAGCAGCTGATCCCGGTTCAGATCCGGATAGGAGTCACGCACGCGCATGGAAATGCGCACCTGATCCCCATCCTCGGACATATAGGGGTCCACCAGACGTTGCTGCAGATTGTCGGGCACAAAGGTGGTCAGCAGCATGAGTTGAACATGACTGAGCGGGCCGCCATTGAGTTTCTTCGCCACCTGATAGGTGGTGGCCACGGACAGCACCTTGCCGGTTTCGGGCATGGATTCCAGGTATTCGGCAATGTCGATAAGCTTTTCCAGCCGGTCCGGGGTGTACCAGTAGGCGTCTTCGAGTTTGTTGGCGCCGCCCTGCGGATCGGCGAAGGGATCGGACCCGCCCTGGGCAAAGTCGTCCGCGAAGGGGTCACCGCCTTGTTGTTGTGCCGAGCCGGAACCGAAACCGTCGTCGGTGTCTTCGTCGTCCCAGCCGCCGCTGCCGGCACCGGCGGTGAACGCACGATCGGGCGAGGAAGCATCTTCGGGCGCATTGATAATGATATCCACGGGTGTGGTGCCGCCCAGCTTTTGATCAATGCGCAGCATGCCCTGATAGATCTCGGTATCCTCGTTGAAGTAATCGATAAAGCGGTTTTCCACCGTCAGTCTGGTGGTGCCCCAGAGTGCGACCAGGGCAATGGCCAGGCCCAGTGCCAGCACCGCCGGTGTATAGCGTCGTGTCAGCCCGGCCAGCCCCAGCGTCATGCGCCGGGTGTAATCCCGGGCGAGACGCGGCTGACCCGGCGGCAAGGGTTTCAGCAGGGTGGGGAAGAGCACCAGACTCAACACCAGGGCCACGCCGATGCCCAGGGTCATCATCCAGCCGAAATCGATCACCGGCCGGATGTCGCTGACCACCAGGGACGAGAACGCCACCATCGTGGTCAGCACGGTGTAGACGATGGGCCGGACCATGTGCCGCAGGGTCTCGCCCACCAGCCAGCGCTGATCGCGGTCCGGGTTTTCCGCGTGCAGTTCCCGGTAACGCACGGTCAGGTGGATGGTGATGGACAAAGTGATGATCAACAGCAGGGAGATGAAGTTGGAGCTGATCACCGTCACTTTCCAGTCCATGAAGCCCAGCCAGCCCACGACCCAGAGCACGGTGAGCGCGCAGCAGGTTAGCGGCACGGCCACCCAGCGGGGCCGGCGGAACACCGTCCAGAGCGTGAGCAGGATGAAGGTCAACACCCCCAGGCCGAAGGTACGGAGATCATCGCGGATAAAGCGAATCATGTCCGAGGCGATCATGGGCACGCCGCCCATGAACAGGCGGGCTTCGTCGCGGTAGTCCCCCATGATGTCGCGCATGGTGGCAATGGTGTCCGCGGTGCGCTGTTGTTGTTGCGTGTTGTAGTCGCTGAATGTCTGTTCGACACGTTCGAGTTTTCGTTGGCCGGTTTCATCCAGATCGCCCTGGCGCTGCTGCGCGCGCAGTTTGTTACGCTGTTCCAGTAGCCGGTGATAGCGCTGATCCCGCTCAAAGTTCACCAGCAGGGCCGTGGTTTTGCCGTCTCGGCTCACCAGCAATTCGCGATAGAGCGGATTCTCCCGGGTGAATTCGGCCCGGGCACTGTCGAGATTGACATCGTCGTCGAGCAGCGTGCGGTAGCCGTCCGTGAGCTCCTGGAACTCCACCGGCGGACTGAACAGCAAGGGCACATCCAGCAGCGAATACACCGAGGCGACCCGGTCCACCTCCACAAGATCATTCCGCAGTGCGCGCACATGCTTGAGGCTGTCGCGCTCGAACAGGCCCTGTTCGCGGGGCGTATAGGTAATAATCAGAAAATCGCTACCACCGTACCGTTCGGCCACCTCGCGGTAGTAGGCGAGGTCCTTGTCGTTTTCCAGCGTCAGCGAATCCGCCGAGGCATCCAGATGAAAGTTCTGCACCTGCCAAGCCGCCGCGGCGCTGATAAGCAACAAAACCGCGAGCGCCCAGATCGGGCGATCCAGCACCAGACGCTGATAGAGACGGAAAAGACGATGTTTCATGAAAGGTCCGGGTCGTTAACGAGTGGCGTATGCAAATGGATCCTGATGCAACCGCTGGTTCATGCCTGAACCAGGGCGTGCCGCTCCTAAAACATGGATGCCAGCTCACGCGCAAAGCGATCATTGAAGCGCCGGATCCAGCGGCCCACGGGCCAGAGCATGAGGGTAAGCGCGCCCTCGGACCATTCCTCGTGGTGAATACGACAACGGTCATCTTCCACGGGGACGAAGGTGAAGCGATGCTGGAGGCTGGCCATGGGCAGCCGGATGCCCCAGGTAATCTGGCGGTTGGGCTCAAAGGTGAGAATTTCCACCAGCAGCGGCACCGGGGGCAGGGGCACTCCGGGCAGGCGGGGCATGAAGACCAGAAAACGCGAATTTTCCCAGTCGCGGCCCAGCAGGCGGGCATGAGCAATCACGCTGGACCAGTCCTGCCAATCGTCGATGCGCGTGAAGAAACGAAAGGCTTGACGCGCGGGTGCCTCCGCTTCGGTGACCAGATCGGTGTAGTAACGCTTGAGCATGAAAAACCTCCCCCGCAATTAGCAGGCTGTTGATAAACCCCGTGTGCGCTCAGGCTTTCAACAGCCTGCTGGCGTGCCAAGGGTACCGGTCGCCACGGTGTTAAGCCAGCCTGCCCGGCGGTTTCGGCCTTCCCGCGGCCGGCTTGGCGTGCCCGGAAAATCCGGTATAGGCTTGCAGGCATTGCTCACCCACGACAGCCCCGCGCCGGGGCCGGGAAACCGTCATGCCGACCGGATTGCTGCCCGCTTCCATACTGCCGGGTTTGCTGGA
The DNA here is from genome assembly GCA_913055795.1 of uncultured Alcanivorax sp. Lineage (GTDB taxonomy): Bacteria > Pseudomonadota > Gammaproteobacteria > Pseudomonadales > Alcanivoracaceae > SLJS01. The sequence continues at coordinate 27,078 of CAJXLA010000013.1, forward strand.
AATCGCGCTCAAGAGCCGTCTCCATGTGCAGGCGCTGTTCGACCGCGCCGGCATCGACCCGGACGCCGTGGGCCGGGCGGATTGTTATATCACCTATGAACAGCTCGACACCCTGCTAAGCACCGCCTTTCGGCGGGCGGAAGATCCCTTTTTCGGCATTTCCGTGGGCCGTGACAACCATTACAACACCCTGGATGTGCTGGGTAATCTCATGGCCACCAGCAATACCCTGGCGGCTGCCCTGGAGTACCTGCTTCAGTACAAGGATTTGCTGGTGCCCTATCTGCATTTCCAGCTGCACACCGGGGATGAGGGGGCGGTACTGTCCTGCAGCGCCACGGACGAGCTGGGCTTTACCCGCATGCGTACGCACAACGAAGTGGTGCTGGCCACCATCGTCTCCATTGCCCGCTCCCTGCTGGGCGGCGACATGGGCTTGCGCCGGGTGCGCATGCGCCATGGCGAGCCGGCGGATCTGTCCGTCTACCGGGATTTCTTCGGCGTGCCCCTGGAATTCGATTGTCCGCGCAACGAGGTGGTCATGGCACCGGAAAAGTTCGCCGAGCCGCTGCCCACCGCCTATCCGCGTTATCACGAACGGTTGCGGCGGCTGGCGGACGAGCGTCTGGCCGGGCTCGGCCGGGCTCACGGCACGGCCGGACGGGTGACGACCCTGCTGCAGGAGCGCATGGGCCGGGCCCCCATGGACGTGGACGCCATTGCCGCGGCGTTGAACATGACCGCGCGCACCCTGCAGCGGCGTCTGCGCCGCGAGCACACCACCTTCGCCCGGCTGCGCGATCGGGTCCGCCATGAGGCGGCCCGAGGCCGGCTGGCGGCGGACGAGTGCGACATGGAGCAGCTCGCCCGGATGCTGGGCTTTTCGGACACGGCCAATTTCTACCATGCCTTCCGCCGCTGGGAAGGCTGCGCGCCCGGCGCCTACCGCCGCCGGGCGCGGGCGGGGTAGTCCGTCTTCAGCCCAACGCCTTGCGGATAAACCCGGATTCCTTCTCGATGTGCTGCTGGAAAGCCGCGCGTGCCTGAATGCGTTCCACATAGGCAGCCAAACGGGGCCAGCGGTCGGCGTCAATCTCTTCGCCGCCGTGCTGCATATTGGTGAACTGGCTGACCATGGCGATATCCGCAACTGTAAGGCGTTCGCCCACGAAAAAGTCGTGTTCGCCGAGCTGTTCTTCCAGATAGTCCAGGTGCGGCGGCAGGGCCTCGGCACAGGCCTGCTGAACCGCTTGCTCGTCGCAGTCCCGGCCCAGCAGCCGCATGACCACGCGGTTGCGGAAGATCGTGCGGGTGCAGTTCACGCCCAGCTCCTCGTCGGCGTATTTCTCGAACCACAGCGTCCGGGCGTATTCGTAGTCGTCGTCCGGGTAAAGCGCCGGCTCGGGGAAGCGACGCTCCAGATAGGCGCAGATCACCGCCGAGTCGGCCAGCACCCGGTCGCCGTCGGCGAGTGCCGGAATCCGCATGAGCGGGTTGATGGCCCGATAGTCCGGCGGCGGATCATTGGGATCGATATGCACCGGCTCGTATTCCACCCCCTTTTCGTCGAGAAAGACGCGGACCTTGCGCACAAAGGGCGACAGCGCCGCGCCGTAAATCTTGAGTGCCATGCGAGAACTCCGTGGACTGATAACGGGCGTATATCAGCACTCCAGCGCCGCCCGGTCAATGCGTGAACGACGAGTCCTTGATTTCTGGCCGCCTGCCGCCTACACTTTGCGCCGTTTTGCGGGACCGGCGACAGCCGTGGCCGAAGCACCGGTTTGTCCCCTTCGTCTAGTGGTCCAGGACACTGCCCTTTCACGGCAGTAACAGGGGTTCGACTCCCCTAGGGGACACCAAAAAGTGTCGCTTGAGCGACTGCATGAATGATCCCCGTGGGGGAGTCGAACCAACCTTACAGGGGTTTGACCACCGGCTTCGCGAGAAGCCGAGTGGAACGCAGGAGCGAAGCGAGTGCGGCCCCGAAGGGGTGAGGCGCGTAAGCGCCGAATACTCCCCCGGGGAAACCAGAAGCAGTGTCGTTTCGGCGACCAGCGCCTCGAAGCTTCGGGGCCGATACTTCCTTTCAAAAAAAGCGGGAATAGCTCAGTCGGTAGAGCGCAAGCTTGCCAAGCTTGAGGTCGCGAGTTCGAACCTCGTTTCCCGCTCCATTTTCTTCCTGGCATCTTTGTCATCTTTTTTTTGCGTAAAAGACCAGGACATTCGACGCCTGCCCTGGTTGGAATCAATTCTGCGGCGGGACTGGCTGGCTTGAGCAGTTAACAGCCTGTTACCGGCTCGGGATTTTCCAGACGAACGACAAGCAAAGAGACAGCCAGACTCAGCTGGTGTGACACGGGTCCCCTATATGGATTCAGGGAAATCGGAGCCGACAGTGCTTCGGGCCTGGTCCGCGCTCAGAAGCTGAGCCCGACACGCAAACCCGCGCGCAGGCTGATACTGCGGGGTTCGGTGACCGCCAGGCCGCCGCCTGCGGTTCGGGTGTTGGAGCGGCTGAAGCCCCAGGTGGCCAGCCAGGGCTCAACGCGCAGGCGAGAGTCATTGTTCAGTTCGCGGCTGGCCGTGTAGCGAATCCGGCCTCCGAGGTTGTCGCCCAGCCGCAAGCGGGTATCGTTCAGGTTGCTGCCCTGGAGGCCGGACAATTCCACGAAGATCGATCCGTTGACAACGCCATACCCCAGGGCGGCTACTTCGTGGCCCCAGCGCTGGCCCCGAGGGCGCTGCCAGACATGACGCAGGCCGGCGCCCACTTCCTTCCAGCGATAGATTTCGTAAATGCCCTGAACATTGCCGGTATCCTGGATATCGCGGTCCCAGCGGTTGAGCGCCAGGCGCAGGAAGGGCCCCCATTGCCGCCGTTCCGGGTTCAGCCAGAAACCCGGCTCGGCGGACGCCGAGATCAGCCGGGTTTCGGTGTCAGTCTGCACTGGAGTGCCGCTCTGGGTTTCGCCGTCATAGTGCACCATACCCCGCTGCAGGGACAGGTTCACACGGGCGAACAACTTGTCTCCGTTCGCGCGAAGAGCGCCCTGAATACCGGGTAGAAGACCCCGCTCATGGTTCAGCTCCCGGTCATTGCGGTCGAACTCCCGGTAATCGAAGAACACGGGAGAGGCCGCAAGCGTCCACTCCAGGTTCCGCAGGTCCGCCCGGGCCGGTTCGGCGGCCCAAAGCAACAAACCCAGGCTGGCACCAAGCATGAAAACCAACGAGCGCATGACGGTCCTGCAACGATAGAGGCGGAAGATGCACTCAAGGCTAGGCGCTTTGCCGTTTCCGGTCCAGCCACATCAGCAGCCCGGGCAGGAAGGCGAAGTCGAACACCAGCGCCACCACAATGGTGATGGCGACAAGCATGCCCATGATGGCATTCACCTGGAAGTGTGACGCGGCCAGCACCATGAAACCCGCGGTGAGCACCAGCGTGGTGATGACCAGGGCATTGCCCACCGTATCAAAGGCATAGCGGATCGCACCGGCGGGCTCATACCCTTGGATGCGTCGTGCGCGCAAGTACTTGCTGAGAAAGTGCACTGTGTCGTCCACCACAATGCCCAGACTCACCACAAAGATCAGAGCCACGGCCAGATTCACCTGGCCGTGGAAATGGCCCCAGAGGCCGATGGTGATCAGCGCCGGAATGGCGTTGGGCAGCACGCTTAACAGACCCAGCTTCCAGGAGCGCAGGGCCAGCATGAGTACCAGCATGATCAGCACCACGGCCACTACATTGCCGGTAAACATGGAGTCGATATTGCGCTGCCCCATGTGCGCGAACATGATCGAGGTGGACGATCCGGGGGTGGCCTCTACCTCCGGAATATGGTCGGCGAGCCATTGGCTGTAGCGTTGTTCCGCCGTGATCACCTCATGGGGCGCCTTGCCGCGCAAGCGGATATCGATGCGTAGCGCGGATTTGTCGCTGTTCATCAACGTGTTCAGATCCAGCCCCCGGGGCAGTGAGAGTTCGTAGAGCAGCAGGTACTGCGCCGCCAGCTGCCGGTTGTCGGGGATGCGGTACCAGTCGGGATCATCGCCGTGCATGTTCTTGTTGAGACGCTGAATGACGTGGGTGTAGCTGTTGACGTGAACGACGCCGGGTTGCTCCTCCAGCCAGTCCACAAAGCGTTCCACCTTTTTCAGAAAGGCCGGGTTGTTGATGCCATTGCTTTCGTCGCTGTCCAGGGCATAGCTGATGCGGTCGAAACCGCCGATATGCTTTTCATAGCGTGCGGCGGCGCGTGGAAATTCCACGGTATCGTCAAAGTACGTCTGGGGACTGTCGTTGAGTTCGTTGCGGGTGACGCCGGTCAGTGCCAGCGCGGCGAGGATCAATGCGCCCCAGAAGCACAGCCGGCGATGGGTGATGATGCTGTCGGCCAGCGCACGCATGGCGGTGCTGCTGGTGGTGCCGTCACGACCGCGCGTGTTGCCCGTGATCCAGCCGGTGAGCGCCGGCAGCAGGGTGAAGGACAGTAGCAAGGCCGTGGCCACGCCGATGGCGGTCAGCGTGCCCAGATGGCGCATGGGCGGAGTGTCGCTGAAGTTCAGGGCCAGAAAGCCGATGCCGGTGGTCACACTCGTGAGAAAGACCGGCTGCAGATTGATATCCAGACTTTCGTCGATCGCCTCGAGGCGTTGCAGGCCGGAACTGCGGGCGTGCAGCCAGGAAAACAGGATATGCACACAATCGGCCACGGCGATGGTGAGGATAATGGTCGGGGCGATGGCCGTGGCGGCGTTGAGGGAAATACCCAGCCAGCCGCCGACCCCCATGGCAGCGGCGCTGCTCAACCCGATTACCACCATGGTGGCACCGGCTGCACCGAGCGCGGTGCCGATTTTTGCACCCACCAGCGCAAAGAGGGCCCACAAGGCGGCAAAAAGCAGGGCAAACATGATGGGGGTGAGCACGGTGGCGTCATGCACCGTCATTTCGTTGAAGGTATTGTTGATGGTCTGCTGGCCGAAGATCAGGATCTCGAGGCCGGGGTAGCGTTGCTCGAAGTCGGCGCGCAGTTCACGGGCATGATCCACGATCCGGGCCGTGCGTTGTTCGTTACCTTCTTCCTCGGGCAGCACCACCCGTACATTGACCATGGTCGCCCGGCCTTGCTTGCCCACCAGGTTGTTGACCAGCAGGGGTTCCCGAAGCGCGATTTCGCGGCGTTCGGCAATGGCCTCGGAGCTCATCTGCTCCGGGTTTTCAAAAAGCGCTTCCACCGTGAGCTGATCGCCCTGGGCATGGGTATGCTGGTGATTGGTGATGGAATCCACGCGGTTGGAAAACGGCATGCGCCAGCCGGCTTCCGTGAGCTCGTCCACGGCCGTGAGGGTTTCCCGGGTGAAGACATTGCCGTCGTCGGGGGCGACGATAAAGGCAATGGTCTCGGTGCTGGTAAAGGTGTCCTCAATGTATTCGTTGGCCTGGAGGTAGGGGTTGTCGTCGTCGAAATAGATCTTGTAATCGGCTTCAATTTCGCTGTAGCGCAGGCCATAGCCCATCAGGGCCACCAGCGCCAGTGACAAGATGGCCAGCAGCAGGCGGTTCCGGGTCAGCCAGGCGGCCAGACGCTGGTTCATGGCGCCTCCGGTTGTGCGGTTTCGGGCAGCTGGGTGCGCACGAAGGCATGGATGTCTTCGATCACTGCAGCGTAATCACATTCATGGGACAACGGGTGCCAGCCAGCACCGTCGAGCACGACATGCATCATGCCGTGCAGCTGACTCTCCAGCGAAGCGATGCCGGCGCGCCGGCACAAGGCCGGGTCGGCATTGCCCAGGACATAGCTACCGAAGACCAGGCTCCAGAGTCCGAAACTGAGCGGGTCCGGGTCCATGGGCAGTTCGGGCAGATCCCCTGCCTCGCGGGCCTCGCCAAAGAGTTCGCGCAATACCTGAAAGAGCTGTTCCTGGGCCTGCTCAAGCTTGTGCCAGTGTTCGGGACTGGCTCGGTCGCTCAGTGGTCCGCTGACCAGGGCGATCAGCAGACGGAATTCCTCGGGATGGCTATGGGCATAGTACTCATAGGCGATCAACGTGGCCAGCAGACGGGCCCGGCTGCCGCCCGGGTACTGGCGCGCGCGCTGCAGGAGCATGGAAATCTCGGCCATGCGCCGGGTGGTTAGCGCGCACAACAGGTCTTCGCGGCAGGAGAAGTGCTTGTACAGCGTGCCCTTGGCGTATTCGGATTTCTCCGCCAGGCGTTCCATGGTGATCGCGTCGCGGCCCTGTTCCAGCAACAGGTCCGTGGCCAGATCCAGCATCTGTTCCTCGCGTTGCTGGAATTCGCGCGCGCGACGTTCCCGGGTGCCCATTTTGACGTTCCAGTCATTTTATGACGCAACGTCACAGTCTAGGCCGCGGGGGCCGGTGGCGGCAAGCCCGGCGGGGGCGTGTATACTGTGTATCCATGACCAGCCTGCACCCCTTACTGGAACCGGCACTGGACCGGCTGCCCGAGCGCCCGCCGGTCCATCTGCTTACGCGTCATTCCGTACGCGAGGCGAGTACTTCCGGCTTTGCCGATTATCGGCTGCAGTTAACGGACGAGGGCGTGGCCTTGGCCGAACACTGGGGTGCGCGGCTGAGCCGTCCCGTGACCTGTTTTACCAGTTCGCCGGTGCCGCGTTGCCTGGACACGGCCCGGGCGATGCAGCGTGGCGCCCGGGCTCAGGGACTGATCCGGGACGAGCTGGAGGTCCGTGAGGCCCGGGTGCTGGTGGAGCCGGGCAGCTATGTACAGGATGTCAACGAGGCCGGTCCGGCCTTTTTTCGGCTGGGGGCGGTGGATTTCATCAACCATCACCTCAATGAAGGCATTCGCGGCGTGCTGAGTCCGGCCGATGGTCGGGATCAGTTGATACGCCACATGCTTGAGTATGAGCCCGAAGCGGGTTCACTGGCGGTTCATGTGACCCATGACACCATTCTCGCCGCCTTTGTGGCCGGGTTGCACGAGCATGCGCGCATCGAGGAAGACGACTGGCCCTGGATGATGGAAGGGGTCTGGCTCTGGCGTACCGAGGATCACCTGCACTGGATCTGGCGTGGCGTGGCGGCGAGCCGTCCGCTGGAGCATGTTCTGGTGTCCTGAACCATTCGACCGCATCCCCGGGATGCGCAATTTTCCGCTGGTCGGAGAGCCCAAGTGACAGCGTTAGCCATCCGGGATCTGGCCAAGATCTACGGCGACCATACCCATGCCCTGCGCGGCATTGATCTGGACGTGGAAGAGGGGGAGTTTTTCGCGCTGCTGGGCCCCAACGGGGCCGGCAAGTCCACGACCATCGGCATTATCAGCTCGCTGGTGAACAAGACCCGGGGCCGGGTCGAGATCCTCGGGCATGATCTGGACCGCGAGCGCCCCCTGGCGAAAAAACGCATTGGCGTGGTGCCCCAGGAGTTCAATTTCAATCAGTTCGAGAAGGTCTACAACATCCTGGTGACCCAGGCCGGCTATTACGGTATTCCGGCCCATATCGCACGCGAGCGTACGGAGAAGTACCTGCGGCAACTGGGCCTCTGGGGCAAGCGTGATGTGCCCTCCCGGGAGCTGTCCGGCGGGATGAAACGGCGCCTGATGATTGCGCGGGCGCTGGTGCACGAACCGGAGCTGCTGATTCTGGACGAGCCCACCGCCGGCGTGGACATCGAACTGCGGCGCTCCATGTGGGAGTTTCTGACCGGGCTCAATGAACAGGGCAAGACCATTATTCTCACCACCCATTACCTGGAAGAAGCGGAATCACTGTGCCGGCGTATCGCCATTATTGATCACGGCACCATTGTCGAGAATACCGACATGAAGAGCCTGCTGGAAAAACTTCATGTCGAGACCTTTATTCTGGATGTGTCCACGCCGCTGAACGAAGTGCCCGTCGTCGACGGGTTCACGATGCGCCTGCGCGATGCCGAAACCCTGGAGGTGGATGTGCCCAAGTCGCACTCACTGAACCGGGTCTTTATCGAGCTGGAGCGTCAGGGCATTGCCGTGCTCAGCATGCGCAACAAGGCCAATCGACTGGAAGAGCTGTTCATGCATCTGGTGGAACGCAATCTGCCCGACGAGCAGGCCGTCGACACCGGGGAGGTGTCGGCATGAGCGCACGCGAGCAGTGGATTGCCTTTCTCACCATTGTTACCCGGGAAGTACGCCGTTTCCTGCGCATCTGGCCGCAGACGCTGTTGCCGCCGGCGATCACCATTTCCCTGTATTTCGTGATTTTCGGCAACATGATCGGATCGCGCGTGGGCGAAATGGGCGGTTTCGACTACATGGCCTATATCGTGCCCGGCCTGATCATGATGAGCGTCATCCAGAACAGCTACGGCAATGTCGTAAGCTCGTTCTTTTCCACCAAATGGCAGCACTCCATCGAGGAGATGATGGTCTCGCCCATGCCCAGCCATGTGATTCTTCTGGGCTTTGTGGTGGGCGGCATGGTGCGCGGCATTCTCACGGGCCTGATCGTGACCCTGCTAAGCCTCTTTTTTACCGAGTTGCGCATGGAGCATGCCTGGATCACGGTTCTGGTGGTGGTGCTGACGGCGCTGTTGTTTTCGCTCGGCGGTTTTCTCAACGCGCTGTTCGCACGCAAGTTCGACGATATCGCCATTGTGCCCACCTTCATTTTGACACCCTTGACTTATCTGGGCGGTGTCTTCTATTCCATTGATCTGTTGCCGGATTTCTGGCGCGCGGTGTCCATGGCCAACCCCATTCTCTACATGGTGAACAGCTTCCGCTTCGGTGTGCTGGGCGTCAGTGACGTCAATGTCACGGTGTCGCTGCTGGCCATTGCCGGTTTTGTGGCGGGTTTCTTTGTGCTGGCCTTGTGGCTGCTGTATCGCGGCACAGGTATTCGCGGCTGAGGACGTCGGGCATGACGCAGACATTCGGGGACAATCCGCTGGGGCGCGTCAGCCACTTTGATCACGGCTACGAGCCCGGCCTTTTGCATCCGGTGGCACGGGCTGATGCCCGGGCGGATCTGGGTCTGGACGAGTCGGCCCTGCCGTTTCACGGGCGGGATGACTGGAACGCCTATGAGCTGTCCTGGCTCAACGGCCGGGGCAAGCCCGAAGTGGCGCTGGCCGAATGGTCCCTTCCCTGTGATAGCCCGTTCTTGATTGAATCCAAGTCGTTGAAGCTGTATCTCAATGGTCTGGCCAATACGGTTTTCACAGGCGGTGCCGACCAGGTGGCGACAACCCTGGAAGATGATCTCTCTGCCTGTGCCGGTGGCCCTGTCCAGGTGCGGCTCTGGAATCTCGCGGAAGCAGCGCAGTGGCCGGGTTATGCGTTCGAGGGTTTCTGTCTGGATGAGCTGGAGGTGGCCGTCGAAGACTATGAGCTGAATCCGGCGTTACTGGAACCAACGACCGGAGAGGCTGCGGAAGTGCTCTATACGCATCTGCTGCGCAGTCTTTGTCCCGTCACGGGGCAACCGGACTGGGCCAGTGTCATTGTCGACTATGCGGGCGCGGCTATTCCCCGCGAGGGCTTGTTGCGCTATCTCGTTTCTTTCCGCAATCACAGCGGTTTTCACGAACAGGTGGTGGAACGGATCTTCACGGATCTGCGGCGTTACTATGATCTGGAACGCCTCACGGTTCAGGCGCGCTTCACCCGCCGCGGCGGACTGGATATCAACCCGGTCCGCAGCACCCAGGGCGAACTGCCGGATAATCGTCGCACGGTTCGGCAATAAGAAGAGTGGCAAGCAGCAAGTAGCAAGCAGAAAGGAATAAGGATGGGCGCTGGAAGCGCCCTGTATTCTCGTGAGAATCTTGACAAGGCTGGCGTCCCAAACAATTTCCTTGCGACTTGCGACTTGCGACTTGCGACTTGCGACTTGCGACTTGGTCATGGCCCGAACGGCCACCCGAGCGCCAGCCAGACCCCCAGCAGGACAGACCACGCCACCAGAAGCGAGATGGAGAAGGGGAGCATCAAAGCGATCAGGGTACCCACGCCCGCATCGGGCTGATAACGCCGGGCAAAACCCAGCACCAGGGCGAAATAGGGCATGAGCGGAGTAATGATGTTGGTGCTGGAGTCACCCACCCGATAGGCCGCCTGGGTCGCCGCCGGGTCAATGCCCAGCACCATGAACATGGGGATGAACACGGGCGCCAGCACGGACCATTTCGCCGAGGCGCTGCCGATCAACAGATTGATGCTTGCGCCCAGCAGTACGAAGACGACCAGCAGGACGGGCGAGGGCAGTTCCAGATCGCCCAGCCATTCGGCGCCGTGCACGGCCAGTACCAGCCCCATGCCGGACCAGTCGAACCAGGCGACGAACTGGGCGGCAAAGAACATGAGCACGAGATAGCCCGCCATGGCGGCCATGGTGGTCTCCATGGCCTCGATGACATCGCCGCTGTTGCGGAATTGACCGCTCACCCGGCCGTAGGCAATGCCGGCCAGGCCGGCGCCCAGCGCCACCAGCACCACGATGCCGTCCATGAAGGGCGAACGCAGCAGCCCGCCGGTTTCCGGGTGGCGCAGCAATGCGTCCTCGGGCAGCGTGGCCCAGAGCAACAGGGATATGTAGATCAGCAGCACCAGGCCGGCGGCGCGTAGTCCCGGGCGGTTGGCCGGCTCTCCCGCCGTGTCCATCGCGGCGGTGCCTGGCGGCAGCCGATGCTGCATTCGCCGCGCCACGAGGGTGACCACCAGCACGACGAGCAGGGTGGAGACGATAATGAACCAGTAGTTGGCGGCGGCGGTGACCCGGCTGTCCGGTTCCATCAGCCGGGCCGCTTCAGTGGAAATGCCGGCCAGAAGCGCGTCCACAGGTCCCAGTATCAGATTGGCGCTGAAACCCCCGGAGACGGCGGCAAAGGCCACGGCGATGCCCAGCAGCGGCGGGCGGTCGCTGAGCTGAAACAACAGTCCGGCCAGCGGCACCAGGACCACATAGCCGGCGTCCAGCGTCAGACTGGACAGCACGCCGGCCAGCGCCACCACGGCCACCAACAGGGTATCGGGTGCGGCACGCACCAGTCCGGTCAGCGCTGCCGCGATCAGGCCGCTGCGTTCGGCAATACCGATGCCCAGCATGGCGACCAGCACCACGCCCAGGGGGGCGAAGCCGGTGAAGTTCTCCACCAGATCCGTGAGCATATAGCGCAGCCCGTCGGCGGAGAGCAGGCCGCGCACCGCCACGCTTTCGTCCCGCCCCGGGTGGATGGCGCTTACATCCAGCCAGGCCAGCAGTGCCGAGACCAGCGGCAGCAATACGCACAGCCACACGAACAGCATGGTGGGATGAGGCAGGCGATTGCCCAGCCGCTCTATTGCTTCGAGCCAGCCATGATCTGAGTGCTGCACCATAAGCGTCTCAATCAATCTGTAGCGCTAGGCTGCCAGAATCTGAAAGCCGTTCTTTCTGCTTTCGTCTTTCAGTTTTCCATTCGTTTCGTTCCTTGCCCCTTGCCCCTTGCAACTTCTCTAAATCACCAGTCGATCCTGGACCTTGCGCGCGGCACTGCCCAGCGCATTCATGATGCGATCGCGATCCATTTTCCGGATCTGCGTGCTGTCCAGATGCAGGGCGAAGCCCTCCGCCTCGAAATCGGTTTGCACGGTTTCACCTTCCTTGAGCCCCTTGGCCGAGCGCGCCAGGGACTGCAGGATCTTTTTCTTGTCGAAGTTGCGCAGACGGGCCAGGTCCATGTGCAAGGAAAAGCCCTGGGTCTCCATGGAAATGAAGCGTTTGCCTTCGCCCGAATTGCCCTTGATATCCGCCACCTCGAAGACGGGCACGGGGCGCTCGAAGCCTTTTACCTCGATTTCACCGAAATCCCGGCAGCGGATGCGGTCCTTGATCAGCTCGTGCGTGGTCTCCGAGACCAGTATATGGCCCGGGCGCGCCTTGCCTTCCAGCCGGCTGGCCAGGTTCACGTCCGTGCCCAGGATGGTGTAGTCCATCCGGCTTTCGGCGCCGAAATTGCCCACGGTGACATAGCCGGTGTTGATCCCCACCCGGATCTCCAGATTCTGGGTAATACCCTGTTGATGCCATTTCTGGCGCAACATCTTCATCTGCTGCTGCATCTCGACGGCCATGGCGACACAGTTGTAGGCGTCCTTGCGGGCCCCTTCGCTCTTGGGATCGCCGAAGAAGACCATGACCGCGTCGCCGATGAACTTGTCGATGGTGCCGCCGTGACGCATGGCAATGCGCGTCATTTCGTTGAGATAGGTGTTGAGCATGTCCGTGAGCGTGGCCAGTGGCAGTTCCTCGGAGATATTGGAAAAGCCCTTGATATCCGAAAAGAAAACGGTGAGTCGCTTACGCCGCGTGCCGATGGTGGCGTCGCGTTTGCCCGAAAAGAGCTGGCCCCAGATCTGTGGTGGTAGATACTTGGCCAGCTTGCGCGAGAGCTCCACCGCCTGCTTTTGTTGCTGAGCCACGCGTTGCTGCGCCTGCTGAATCAGCTGTGTTTGCTGGTGGCTCGCAAAGGAGGATGCCCCCACATAAACACCCAGGCCCACCAGGGCCAACAGGGAAAGTT
>CAJXLA010000014.1 GCA_913055795.1 uncultured Alcanivorax sp.
ACGGCTTCCCTCGCGAGCACGCCTGACGACGAGCATCCGCGGCGCGAAGTACAGGGCATTTGGTGAAATATCCGGGCTAGCCGCCCCGCGACTGTAGTACCATCAGTCGCCGGGATGCGGAGGATTCATGTTGCGAGACTGGATACAGAACTACCCGGAACTGGCCGCTGTGCTGGTTCTGGCGGTGGGCATTGTGCTGGGCAAGCTCGCTCACCTGATCGTGCGCCGCCTGCTGGCGCTGGGTGACCGGCTGGTGGGCACCTATGGCCGCCGGGACCGGCACCTGGTCTCGCCGGTGTTCCAGCAGGGGTTTGCACTGCTGGTCTTCGCCACGGTGCTGGTGCTCTCGGCCGTGGTGGCCGTGCGCGTGCTGGATATCGATCAGCTTACCGTCTGGCTGGACTCGCTGCTCGGTTACGGGCCGCGTTTCGTGCTGGGCCTGCTGATCATCGGCGTGGGCAATGTGGTGGGCGCGCTGCTGCGCAACCTCACCGCCGGGGTCATGAGCGGCGATGCCCATGCGGCGGTGCCGCGGCTGGTGCACTTCGCGGTGGTCACCATTGCCGTGATCACCGGACTGCAGCAGCTCGGCATTGATATCTCCTTTATCACGCGGATGGCGCTGATCGTGATCGCCGCGGTGCTGGGCGGCTTGTCGCTGGCCTTCGCTCTGGGCGCGCGGGACTATGTGGCCAATCTGGTGGCGCATTCCGAGCTGGCGCGCTATGCCAGCGGCGAACGGCTGCGCATCGATGAAGACGAAGGCGAAATCGTCGAGATCTATCGCACCGGGCTGACGCTGGCCACGGAAGAGGGGCTGGTGTCCATTCCCGCCGCCCGGCTGGCGCGGGGCCGCGTGGTACGGCTGAACCCCGAAGCGGACCGGGTCTGAGCATGGAAGCCCATCCGCTGAAACTCGCCTATGCCCGGCAGTACCCGGGGGAACTGGCGGCCTGGCTGGCCGCGCGCGGCCCGGAAGCCTTTGCCGAGGCGCTGGATGGCCTGCCCGCGGATGCCGTCGCTCCCCTGCTGGCCCGGCTGCCGCAGGGTCCGCTGGATCGCGTGCTCACCGAACACGGTGACGAGCAACTCATCCGGTGGCTGAACGCCGCCAACGCGGATCACGCGCTTACCCTGCTGCTGCATGTCGAGGCGCCGCGCCGCAGCCGGGTTCTGGCCCAGGTCTCCAGCGCGCGCAAACGCCGCACCCTGGAGCGGCTGCTGATCTATCCCCGGGAAACCGTGGGCGCGCAGGTCAATCCGGCCGCGCTGCGGCTGGAGGTGACCACGCCCCTGGCCGAGGCGGTGACGCTGCTGCGCGCGGATAGACCGGAACCGGACACGCCCGTGTGGCTGGTGGACAGCGCCGGTTTCTATCAGGGCCTGCTGGATCTCGGCGGTGCGCTCATTGCCGAGTCGGACACGCTCACGCTGCGTTCTTTTCTGGTGCCCGTGAAGGCGCTGCGGGCGGAAACCGGTCTGCTTGATGCGCGCCGCCTGCGTGCATGGCTGGCGCATTCCGAGTTGCCCGTGGTGGATCACCGCAATCACCTGCTGGGCACGCTCTCGCATGCGCGGCTGATATCCGCGCTCAAGAGCGCACCGGGGCCGGATACGGGGATCGCCGACGGGCTGGGTGAGCTCACGCGGCAGTATTTCCGGGTGCTGGGCACCTGTCTGGGGGATCTTTTGGGTCCGGGAGGACGGCGCTGATGAGCACCGGGCTCGACATCGAGAACGAATACCTGCGGCGCCATCCGGTGGCGGCGGCCGAACAGCTGGAGAGCCTGCCGACGAGCACGCTGGAGGAACTGGTCACCGAACTGGACCCGGACGCGCTTACCGCGGTCCTGGATTATCTGAGTCCGATCAAGGCGCTGAGGGTTTTCCACGCACTGGATTACAAGGCGCGGCTGCGGCTGCTGGAAGGCGCCGCCCCCCGGCTCGCCGTGACCCTGCTGGGCCAGCTGCCGGACGAAGAACGCGAGGCCCTGCTCGCCGAGCTGGGCGGGGCCAGCCGGGATGATCTGGAGCGTCTGCTCTCCTTCCCGGAAGACTCCGCCGGCCGGCTCATGGATTATTCCTTCCTGGGCGCGCAGGCGGACATGACGGTCAGCGAGGTGCTGCGGCGCCTGCGCGATTCCGGCATCCGCGGCGCGCGGTCGCTGTTCGTGGTGACCCCCGAGGCGCGGCTGGAGGGCCGGGTGGACATTCAGGATCTGGCGCTGGCCGAGGCGAGTGATGCCGTGAGCGACTACATGGAGCCGGTACCCGAGACCGTAACCACGCGTACCGGCCGCGAGGATCTGGTGGATCTGCTGGAGTTCTCGCGCCGGGATTCCGTGCCCGTGGTGGATCACGATCACCGGCTCATGGGCGTGGTGCGCTACCGCAGCCTCTTTCACGCCATAGAAGACGTGGCCACCGCCGACATGCAGAAAATGGTGGGCGTGAGCGCCGAGGAACGCGCGCTGTCCGCGCCTTTGTTCTCCATCAAACGCCGTCTGCCCTGGCTGCACATCAATCTGCTCACCGCCTTTCTGGCCGCCTCGGTGGTGGGGCTGTTCGAGAATCTGATCGCGCAGTTCACCGCCCTGGCGGTGCTGCTGCCCGTGGTGGCGGGGCAATCCGGCAACGCCGGCGCCCAGGCCCTGGCGGTGACCATGCGCGGGCTGGCGCTCAAGGAAATCGGTATCCGTCAGTGGCGCCGGGTGCTGGTCAAAGAGGTGGCGGTGGGCCTGAGCAATGGTCTGGCCCTGGCGTTGACCTGCGGGCTGGCCGTCTACCTGTGGAGCGATACCCTGGGCCTGGGGCTGGTGATCGGCGTCGCCATGATCATGTCCATGCTGGCCGCGGGCATTGCCGGTGCGCTGGTGCCCATCATTCTGACCCGGCTGGGGCAGGATCCGGCCACGGCCTCGTCCATCATCCTCACCACCATCACGGACGTGGCGGGCTTCTTCTCCTTCCTGGGCACGGCCATGCTGCTCGCCTTCATGCTGTGAGCCTGTGCTGGCGAACGCCCTGCCGCTGCTCTATCGCCAGCTGGTTCAATAACATCGGACCGCGCCCGGATCAGGGGGAATCCACCTGAAAACGATCATTGCGAACCAGAAAACGATCCCGAATGGTCAGGCTCAATGGATCGCCGCTCAGCGGCGCCTCCTCCTGAAATCCGCGCTGGGCATGAATATGCAGATGGGGTTCGGAACTGTTCCCCGAGTTGCCGGCCTCACCCAGAACTTCACCCGTTTCCACCTGCTCTCCTGCACTCACCCGGACACTGTTGTCGCGCAGATGAGCCAGTACCACGAAAAAGTCACCGCAGTTCACCGCGACATAGTTGCCGGGCTTATTGGTTTTGTTCCTTTCCGGTACCCGCATATCGGGAAACTCATCCACTGCCCGCGCGATCCGGCCCGAACAGGGAGCCAGCACGGGCCGGCCAAAGGTTTCATAACGAGCCGGATCGGTGGGCCACCAGCCGTCCATGTGGAACCCCGCCGGTGTGATGGCAACAATATCCAGTGCCCGGCTCTGCCCGCGCCAGCGACGCATTTCCTCTTTCGATGGATTCAGTGTGGCAAGGTGGGCGTTCAGCATCTTCGTGGAACCGCCATGGACCACCAGATAGCGTCCAGGACCGAAAGGCGGCGCGATATCGACTCTTTGCACCTCGGGAGGCTGGTGTCCCTGAAGCGCACCGATGCTTAGCTGGCCTCCCGCGAATCCCAGCCCCGCCGCCAGGATAATCACGATGGTATTCAACGGCCGGGCTGACCAGAGCACCGAGACTGTAGTTGGTCCTTTTACAAGATGCCGGATCAGGATCAGGAAAAAGGCCAGGCCATAGAGATACGGCACCCAGAAAGGCGGCATGCTCCAGGACGCCGCCAGCCCGAGCCCCAGCAGCGTCAGGCCCACGGCGAGATATTGCAGACCGCAGGCCATTATGCCCCGTTCGGAGGCCAGATAGAGCCAGAGCAGAAGCGCAACCGGAAGCACAAGCTGGATGAGCAACGTAAACCAGCCCATGGTTATCCCCTGACGCCACCAAATCATCCCATCTTAACGCACTGAAAAAGGGACCAGAGCCCACAACACCGCAATTTTGCGCTAGTGTTGACCCTGGTGAGCCTCCATTTCGGGCTCTGCCATGCAATCCGGAGGGGGTGATCATGCACAGGATCCTGCCGGCAATCGCGACTCTGGGCGCCTTCATGGTGGCCGGCTGTCAGGAAACCGTATCCCCGGAACTGGAAGCGATCCGGGACAAGGGCGAGTTGGTGGTCATTACCCGTAATGCCCCCACCACCTACTACATCAATCGTCACGATGAGCCCGCGGGTTTCGAACACGATCTGGCAAGCAACTTCGCCGACCACCTGGGCGTGGATGTGCGCTTCAAGACCCGCCACAGCATCGCCGATGTTCAGCAGGCGTTGCGCAACGGTGCGGGCCATCTGGCCGCTGCCGGGCTGACCCGTCTGGAAAGCCGGGAAAAGGCATTCCGCTTTGGTCCGGCCTATCACCGGATTCAGCAAAAGCTCGTTTGCAACCGCAACGGCAGGAAACCGCGGAATCTGGAGCAACTCACGGATGTCTCGCTGCTGGTCATCGGCGACAGCAGCTATGAAGAGCGCCTGCAGGAGCTGAAGGAAGATCAGCTCCCGGAACTGGAGTGGCAATCGGATTCGTCGCTGACCACCGAGATCATTCTGCGCAAGGTCCAGGAAAAGGAGGTGGATTGCACCCTGGCGGATTCCAATATCGTCGCCATCAACCGGCGCTATTATCCGGAGCTGGACGTGGTGCGCCCCATGAGCGAGACCCAGGAGCTGGCCTGGATGATGCCGCAGGAAGCCGAGGGCCTGGAGCAAGCGGTAGAAGAGTGGTTCGCGGACGTGGAGGACGGGGCGCTGCTATCCCGTCTCATGACCCGCTACTATGCCCATGTGGAAATCTTCGACTATGTGGATATCAGTCGTTATGTGAGGCGCATTGATGAACGGCTGCCCCAATACCGGCAGCTGTTCGAAAAGGCCGGCGAAAAACATGACGTAGCCTGGGATCTGCTCACCGCCATGGGCTATCAGGAATCCCACTGGAACCCGAAAGCGCGCAGTCCCACGGGCGTGCGCGGGATCATGATGCTTACGCAGGCCACCGCCAAACGAGTGGGCGTGGACAACCGGCTGGACCCGCAGCAAAGCATCATGGGCGGCGCGCAATACCTGGCGGAATTGCGCCAGCGACTGCCGGAAGGGCTGGAAGAGCCGGACCGCACCTGGGTGGCCATGGCCGCCTACAATGTGGGCATGGGCCATATCTATGACGCGCGCAAGCTGGCCGAGCGCTTGGGCCGGGACAAGAACAGCTGGTCCGACCTGCGCAAGGTACTGCCCAAGCTGGCCCAACCCGAATACTACAAGGATCTGCGCTACGGCTACGCCCGGGGCGGCGAACCGGTTCATTATCTGCGCCGGATCCGCAATTACCGCGAGATCATGGAACGGCATCTGGAAGGCGACCCGGTGGAGCGCAACCGGTTCTGGTAATGCTATTCCGTGCGACTGATCAGCCGCCGGCCATCTGGGCAACTCCATAGGTGATCAGCGCCCAGATCAACACCAGCACGGGCAGATAACGCCCCACCAGATAAATGCGCCATTCCCACCAGCGGTTGGCGGTGCCCAGCACACTGCGGATGTGCATGGGCGGGATGAACCAGCACAGCAGGGCCGCGCCCGTGACCCCCGAGACAATGATGACATCGCCGCCGGCGACGCGGTCGATGGCATCCAGTACCGGCTCGCCGGCGATGGTCCACTCCAGCGGTGTAAAGCTGAGTGCCGAGGCGGTGCCCAGCACCAGCATGAGGCCCGTAACCAGGGCCACGGCCGTGCCGTTGCGCAGCCGGAACTCCTCGGCCACGGCGGCAATAATCACCTTGAGCCCCGCCAGGCACGAACTGAAGGCCGCTGCGAAAAAGAGTCCGAAAAAGGCGATGGCCAGCCAGGCACCGCCGGGCATCCGGTCAAAGACGCGCGGCAGTGTTTCGAACGCCAGCGCCGAACCCTGATCCGGTTCCATGCCGAAACTGAACACAAAGGGGAAGATCATCCAGCCGGCCAGCAGCGCCACCGAGGTTTCCACCCCGGCCACGGTGAGACAGGCGCGTGGCACATGGGTCTTGCGGGGAATAAAGCTGCCGTAGGTCACCAGATAGCCCTGACCAATGGCCAGGGTGTAGAACGCCTGGCCGAAAGCAAAACCCCAGAGCTGACCATCAAGCATCCGCGAGAAATCTACCTGCCAGAAGAAATCCGCTGCCTGCTGCCAGCCCTCCGTCTGTGAAGCGCGGTAGACCAGAAACACGATGACGCCTATCAACACCGGCATCAGCAGTTTGGACAGCTTCTCGATCCCCTCGATATCACGCGCCAGCACCACGGCCGCGAGCAACGTGACGGCGATGAAATACCACAGGGAATTGAAACCGGCACTGAAATCATCGAATACGCGTATGTCGGTGCGCACCGCATCCACCGCATAGCCCAGAGTCCAGCCGGTAATCACCAGGTAGTAGCTGGTAATGGCCACGGTCACCAGCACCACGAACCAGCCGTAGACGACCCCGAAACGATTGACCTGGCGGTAGGTGTGCACCGTGTTGCCCTCGGACAGACGCCCGGCGGCGACTTCCAGAATCATGATGGGCAGCACCACCACGATCAGCGCAATAAGATAGGCCACCACAAAGGCGCCGCCGCCGTTCTGGCCCATCATGTACGGAAACCGCCAGAGGTTGCCCAGGCCCACGGCCGCCGCCGCCATGGAGGCAACAAAGGCGGGCTCGGAGGTCCACTGCTTGCGCGATTCCTCGATGAATTCGTGTTGGCGGCGCACCATGCTTGACTCCCCTTCCCGGATCCATGCGCGGCAATCTAACGGAGCGGGCCGGCCGACACCAGCGGGTCGGGAAGGAACAATGTTGACATTGTTAACACCGGCACGCACACTTCGTCCATGATCCAATCGAACCGCAACGCCTATCACCACGGCGACCTCCGCCGCGCCCTGCTGGACGCGGCCCTGGCGCGGCTGGCCGACGGCGAGGCGGGGCAGCTGAAGCTGCGCGCGCTGGCGGGCGACGCCGGAGTCTCGGCCACGGCGGTCTACCGGCACTTCGCGGACAAGGAGGCCCTGCTGGCGGCCATTGCCACCGAAGGTTTCGAGGGATTGCGCCACGAGACCCGGGCCGGCGGCGAAGACGCCCGGGATCCGGTGGCGCGGCTGCATGGCATCGGCTGCGGTTATGTGCGCTTTGCCCGCGAGCATCCGGCGCATTACCGGCTGATGTTCGGCCCGCGCATGCTCGACCGCGAACAGCATCCGGAACTGGAACGCGCCGCCGGGGCCAGCTATGCGGTGCTGGAAGACACCGTCCGCGAAGGGGTCGAGGCGGGTGTGCTGGCGCCGGCGGATGCGGCCCTGCTGAGCACGGCGGCCTGGTCACTGGTGCACGGGCTGGCGCTGCTGATCATCGACGGACTCATCGACCCGGAACGGGCCGATGATGCCCTCACCGAACGCATTACCGGTCTCCTGGCAACCGGCATGGAGTCGACATCATGACCCGGGCGGAAAAGAAAGGCCTGACCCCGAGCACGGTCCGTGTGGGCCGGCGTTATCGTGCCAACCGGCTGGATGAACCCTATGATGCCGTGATCATCGGCTCCGGTATGGGCGGACTGACCACGGCCGCGCTGCTGTCAAAGCTGGGCTGGAAGGTGGTGGTGCTGGAGCAGCACTACACCGCCGGCGGCTTTACCCATACCTATGCGCGCAACGGCTACGAATGGGACGTGGGCGTGCACTACATCGGCGACATGGGTGCGAAACACACCACCGCGCGCAGGCTCTTCGATGCCATTACCGGCGAGCGTCTGGAATGGGCCGCCATGGACCATCACTACGACCGGATCGTGCTGGGTGACGAGGCCTTTGATCTGGTGGCCGGCCCCAAGGCCTTCCGGGAAGAACTGGTGCGCCGCTTCCCCGGTGAAGACGAAGCGATCGACCGGTATCTGAAGATGCTCCGGCAGGCCGGTGGCGCCATGCCGCTGATCACGCTGCAGAAGATCCTGCCCAAGCCGGCGGCGAAGGCCACCGACTGGATCCGGCGCAAGCGCGAACCCGAGTGGCTGAACCGCACCACCCGCGAGGTGCTCGAATCCATCACGGACAACCAGCAACTGATCGCGGTGCTCACCGGCCAGTGGGGCGATAACGGGCTGCCGCCGGCGGAATCGAGTTTCATCATCCATGCGCTGATCGCCGGGCATTATCTGCACGGTGGTTATTATCCGGTGGGCGGGGCCTCGCGCATGGCGGAGAACATCATTCCCGAGGTTCAGAAAGGCGGCGGCGAAGTGTTCACCTATGCCTCGGTCGAGGACATCCTGATCGAAAAGGACCGTGCCGCGGGCGTACGCATGGCGGACGGCCATGAAATCCGCTGCGATACGGTGATCAGCGACGCGGGGGTTTTCAACACCTTCGGCAAGCTGGTGCCCGAATCGATAGCACGCCAACACGGTTATCACCAGAAACTGGAGTCCGTGCAGCGATCCATGTCGAGCCTGTGTCTGTACATCGGGATCGAGGACACGGCGGAAAACCTGGGCCTGCCCAAAACGAATTACTGGATCTATCCGCACGAGGATTATGAGACCGCCGTCCAGACCTTTCTCGACGATCCGGACGCGGAGATTCCGCTGGTCTATATTTCCTTCCCGTCAGCCAAGGACCCGGATTTCGAAACCGACTATCCGGGGAGAGCCACCATCGAGATCGTGGCACCGGGGCCGTACGACTGGTTCGCCGAATGGGCCGACCAGCCCTGGGGCAAACGCGGCGAGGATTATGAGGCATTGAAAGAACGCTTCGCACAGCGGCTGCTGGAATATCTGTATCAGCATTTTCCACAGCTGCGCGGCCGGATCGATTACTACGAACTGGCCACGCCGTTGTCGACGCAGTATTTCTGCTGGTACGACCAGGGCGAAATCTATGGTCTGGATCACGATCCGTCACGTTTCCAGCAGGAATGGCTGAAACCCAAAACCAGCATCAATGGTCTCTGGCTAACCGGCCAGGACGTGCTCACCTGTGGTGTTGTGGGCGCGGCCATGGGCGGACTCATGACCACCATGGCCGTGGGCGGTCTGAAGGGCTGGAAGCTGGGCAAGCATTTTCTGGTGGGCTGAGCATCATGGTTTCGATAAAGCGTTTCTGGATCGCATTCCTCGCGCTATTGCCTTTGGTTGTTGTCCAGGCGCTCTATACCAGGCGCAAGACCCTGCGTCTGCCGGACGCCGAAGGGCCGAGCTCGGGCACCACGGGTTCAGGCGAACCGGCATTGCGTATGCTGGTCGCGGGGGAATCCACCACGGCCGGCGTCGGGGTGGCACACAGTGATCAGGCATTGCCCTGCCAGCTGGCCCGGGCGCTGGCGCAGCAAAGCGACCGGACCATTCACTGGCACGCCGACGGCGTTACCGGTTGCAGGCTGGCGGATGTGGAAGAGCGCCTGCACCGGCATCCACCCCAGGCGGACCTGGTGGTGATCGTTTCCGGAGTGAATGACACCACCGGATTGACGCCATTAGCCCGCTGGCGCAGCACACTGGAAAATACCGTTCGCCTGGCGGCGCACAAGGGCGCGCGCGTCGTCCTTCTGGCGGTGCCCCCCATGGAGCACTTTGCCGCCCTGCCCCGTCCCTTGCGTACACTGATGGGCCTGCGCGCGGCCCTGCTGAACCAGGTTCTGCACCGGATTGCCGATACCCACCGTGGCTGTGACTTCATCGACTGGCGGATTCCCGTTACGCCGGAGCATCTGGCGAGCGACGGCTATCATCCTTCGGCCTCCGGTTATCAGGCCATCGCCCGGGATTGCGCGCATCGCATGATGGCACACGGCATCCTGTAGCTCGGGTCATTTCATGCGGGCGCCCCTGGCCCCTATGCTGTTCAAGGGAGCAGGAAGAGGACGACGGGATGCGGGCAAAGGCACTCGGGATGGCTCTTTTGACGGGGTTGTCCGGCCCGGCTTCGGCCACGGAGCTGGAGCTTGGCACCACCATTCTGCCGCCCTATCAGACGGAGCGGAACGGCCAGCTGGAAGGACGTTCCGTGGATACGCTGAACTGCGTGTTCACCCAGCTGAAACCATCGTGGCGCGGGCGGGTGCTGCCCTGGCCCCGCGCCCGGGTGGAGATGGAAGCCGGTCAGCTGGACGGCTTCTTCTCGGCCATGCCCGATCCGGATGCGGAGCCACACGCGGCCCGTTCCGCGCCCCTGGCGCTGGAAAAATGGTACTGGTTCGCCCGGGACAGCGAGATTTTTCAGCAGGAACAGTTTCCGGAGGAACAACGCCTGGGCGCGCTTCAGGACAGCACCACCCTGGCCTGGCTGCGACGCGAGGGCATACACCCGGACACCGTGGTGGCCACTCCACAGCAGCTGATCAAGCTCCTGGAAACGGGCCGAATTGACACCTATATCGCCGATATCCGCGTAGTGCGCACGGCGGCCGAAGAACTGGCGCTGTCACCGGACCAATACGCGGCCCGGTTTCACCGTTACATGCCGCTGGTCGCCTATTTCAGCCGGAGCTATCTGCAGAACAACGCCGGTTTCCTGGCGCGCTTCAACCGGCAGCTGCATGACTGCATCGGCACCACCTTCCGGATTGATGCGGAAGAACAACGCCGCCTGGCGCGACTGGCCGAACAAAGCATGCGTGCCTGGACGCGGGCCGAAGTACTGATCGATACCCTCAAGCGCATCAATGATGAACGAGCTTCGTACGACCACACGCATATTCGCGCTCTCGATGCCCAATGGCGCGCGCACAGCGACAGCGGCGAGCACAAGCTGATTCGGAACGTGCAGCGATCCGAACTGTCCGGGTTTCTGCGTCGGCAGCAGCGTCAGGCGGACGGCCTCTTCCGGGAAATCATGGTCACGGGCCGACACGGACTCAACGCCGGCATGAGCCGGATCACCACGGATTACTGGCAGGGGGATGAGACCAAATTCCGGCAAACCTTCAACCAGCCGGATTCGGCCCCGGTCATTGAAAACATTCGCTACGACAAATCGACGCGCCGGTTTCTGGTGCATGTCAGTCTACCCGTGCGGGACCCGGACACGGACGAGCTCCTGGGTGTGGTCACCGCCGGCATCGATATTCAGAAGGCACTGACCGCCGCCACACCCTGATAGGGTGAGTCCGGCTTATTCCAGCGGACTCAGCAATTCGCGCACATCCTCTTCGGTAAAGCCCGGTTCCTCGCCCTGTTCACCGCCGTGAATCCCTTCGGCCAGCGCTTTCTTGTGCTGCTGCAAGCCGATGATCTTTTCTTCCACGGTCTGTTCGGTGATCAGCTTGTAGACAAAGACATTCTGCTGCTGGCCGATGCGGTGCGCGCGGTCGGTGGCCTGGGTTTCCACCGCCGGGTTCCACCAGGGATCATAGTGAATCACGGTATCCGCCTCCGCCAGGTTCAGTCCCACGCCGCCGGCCTTGAGACTGATCAGAAACACCGGTGCCTCGCCCTGGCGAAAGCGTTCAATGACCGCGTCGCGCTTGCGCGTCTGCCCGGTGAGCCGGACCCAGGGAATCTTGAGCGCGTCCAGTTCCCCGGCAATCAGCTCCAGCATGGACGTAAACTGGGAAAACAGCAGAATGCGCCGGCCCTCTTCGACCAGTTCCGGCAGGAGTTCGCGCAGATATTGCAGCTTCACCGAGGGGGCATTGCTCTGGTAGCCGGAACCGGCGGGCAGCAGACGCGGATCGCAACATACCTGACGCAGTTTCAACAGCGCATCCAGGATGGTGATCTGACTGCGGGCCAGCCCCTGCTGGGCCAGCGCCTGGCGCACCCGCTTGTCCATGGCCATGCGCACGGTTTCGTACAGATCCGCCTGGGCGGGGGCCAGCGACAGGGTGCGCTCGATCTCGGTCTTGTCCGGCAGTTCGGCGGCCACTTCTTCCTTGGTCCGGCGCATCAGGAAGGGGCGCACGCGCCGGCTGAGCCGTTGCTGCACCTCGGTATCACCGTGTTTCTCGATGGGGGTGCGGAACAAGCGCCGGAACTGGCGCTCGTCGCCGAGCAACCCCGGCATGAGAAAGTGAAACTGGGACCAGAGTTCCCCCAGATGGTTTTCCATGGGTGTACCCGTGAGACAGAGCCGGTGTTCGGCGGTCAGCTCCCGCGCCGTGCGCGCGGCCTTGGAGCGCGGATTCTTGATGGTCTGGGCCTCGTCCAGCACGGCGTAGTACCAGTCGTGCGACATCAGCCGATCCCGGTCCCGGGCAAGCAGCGGATAGGTGGTAATGATCAGATCGTATTCGTGCAGCTCGTTGAAATACGCGCCCCGATCCGGACCATGCAGCACCAGCACTGCGAGATCGGGTGTAAAGCGCTCGGCTTCGCGCCGCCAGTTGCTGATCACACTGGTGGGTGCGATCAGCAGCGCGGGCCGGTCCAGGCGGCCGGCCTGTTTTTCCCGCAGCAAGTGCGCCAGAGTCTGCAGTGTCTTGCCCAGGCCCATGTCGTCGGCAAGAATGCCGTGGCAAGCCGTTTCGCGCAGCAGGCTCAACCAGCGCACCCCCTCGAGCTGATAGTCACGCAGTTCGGCCTGGATGGCCCGGGGCGGCTCAACCGCGCTCGCCTTCCTGCCGTCGCGCAGCTGGTCCAGTTGGCGGCGCAATCCGGCCGCGCCGCGCACCACATAGCCGGCGTCGTCCAGTTCGTTCAAACGCAACGCCTGGGCCCGGCTGACCGCCGCGTCTTCCTCCTCCGGTCGGTCGAAGAGTTCGTGCAGCGTATTCACCAGCGGATAGAGCCGCGAAGGGGCAATGGCCAGCTGACGACCGTCGGGCAGCGGCAGCAGCACGGGTTCGTGCTGATCCGCGAGCTGTTCCGGCTCGCGGGTGCGTGCCAGCAATTGCGTGACCAGCGGCAACAGATCGAAGCGTTCGCCGTCGATATCCACGCCCAGACTTACCCCGAACCAGTCCCGGCCCTGTTCGTCCAGATCCAGATGGATGTCGTCCGCTTCCACCACATTCATGTGGAAATCACGGTCGCGCCGGAGTAACCAGCCGGCGTCTTCCAGCCGCGGCCATTCCGTGCGCACGAAGTCATACCAGTGCGCCGGCGCGGCCAGCCCGGAAAAACGCCAGTACAGCTCCGGCGCGTCGCCCAGCTGCTCCCATTCCGGCTCCAGGCCCAGGTGTGTGAGTTGATCGGCGGCGGCAGCTTCCGTGTCCGGGTCGCGCTCGATGCGCCAGAGCTTGTCGCCATGGGGGAACATGGCATGGCGGTTCTGTTCATCCTGGGGCAGTTCAAAATCGCCGTAGCGCTGACGCAAGAGCGCGCGGTTGCCGAATTCGTCGCTGGTGAGCAGCAATACGGGGCGCGGTTGTACTCCGTTCAGGTCCCGGCGTTCAAGCCGAACGGGCGTGGGCACTTCCAGGTCCGGAAAGGTTTCGTGGAGGCGCTGGGTCACCCGGGCCGCCTCTTCATGACTGACCACGGGCGCGCGCAAAAAGGCGGCCAGGGTGCGCGCGGGCAGCGGCAGGGACAACGGGCCCAGGCTGCCCTGGTCCGGATCGATATAGACGGGGTCTTCCATCAGCACCAGCTCCGGATGCTCCGGCGCGCGGGTCAGTTGATAACCGTCGTCGGTTTCGCGCCAGAACAGGCTCAGTTGCTGCTCCTCGCCCAAGATCAGGGGTTCGCTGTCCAGCGAGCGCCAGTAACATTGCCCGGCGTCCACCAGCTCCCGTAGCCACCGTCCCAGCATGGCGCCGTCCAGTACCGGATTACGGACCTGGAGTTCATGATCGGTATACGCCCGCAGCGTCTCGGCCCAATGGCGCTCGTGCGCGCTCACGTCCGGGGTCATGAAGGCATCGGCGAGCTCATGGAGAGCAACATTGCGCGTGCGGCTCCAGCTGCCGTCCCGTCCCCGGCTGATCACCCAGGCGCTGACGGTCACCGTGGGCACGCCCTCGGCCGTCCGGGTGGGCTCCAGCACCCAGGCCACGGAGCCGGTCGGCTCGTCGGTTTCGGTGGGGGCCACCCCGGCCAGCTCGGTCAGCCATTCCTCGGTGGAATCCGGCTCGAGTTGCGCGTCCGGGTCCGTGTGCGAGCGCAGCGCCAGCAGCACCGTGGCCAGGTGCTTGCAGGGTCCGTCAAAGGGACAGCTACATTCCATTTGCGCGGGCTGACGTGGCTGATGGTGATCAAAGATCAGCTGTTGATCGTAGAAGCGGCTGCCGCTGCCCGCCACCCGGGCATCCACGCGCCAGACCCCGTCGGCGGGGTGACTTACCTCGCGGAACATCAACATGCCCCGATTGAGATAATCCCGGCCCCGCTCGACGATCACGGGCACGAAAATCCCTTCCAGGGCAACGGCATTGAGTAGCGGGGCGGGAACCGAATTCGCCATGATCCTGCGGGCTCATCCAAAGGGGCGGCAATCCAATCACGACACCCGGTCGGGTGCAATAGTCCGGAGCCGTTTCAACGCGTTTTCTGAAAACCCGCCGTGCCATAAACGCCATCCGGCCACATCCACCGGGACCGTCAACCCGTAATCATCCCGATCCATCGCCCTGCCCGGGCAAGACCTCGGCCACCGGCTTCACCCACCCGGCTCTTCCCGGCGGCCGCATGCGTGCGCATCAAAACGTATAAACCAGCTCTGCTTGTGGCCCCGGGCCTCGAAACGCCTTTTCGCGGCTTCGGCCTCTTCACGCCGGGCGAAACGTGCCACCGCCACTTCATTGTGGTTATCGTCCAGGCGAACCAGGCGCCAGGGGGATTCAGCGGACATGCTCGTGTTCGCGCGACACGGCCGCGGGTGGGGCATCTGCTTCCACGGTTACCGCGTCGTCCGGTTTTGTCCGGCGCCGCGTTTGCTGTACCCCCGGCTGCCAGCTCAGCACCATGGCCGGAGGGACATTGGCCAGCACAAAGCGAGGCCGAGCTCCGCTGCGGAAACACTGATTCATGCGGCGGCGGAAACGCACGGCGGCGGGCAAGCGCCAGGCATGGACGTACTGGAACATGCGGAATTCCGCATCCTCCGGCAAAACGCGGCGCAGGGCACTGATGATCCGGTATTGTCGCTGCAGCGGCAGAGCGGCAAAGGGGATTCCGGACACGATATAGCACGGCGACGCCATGGACGTGTCTCGCAGCAACCGCTCCATGCGCTCCGCCGATTCACACCGGAATTGCGCCCGCGGAAAACGCTTGCGCAACAGCTGTACAAAGGCCGGATCGCTCTCGATGCCGAGATACTGACCGGGATCGTCCAGCCGCGTCAGCAAGTGCCGGGTGATCGCGCCCGTGCCCGGGCCCAGTTCGATCACGCTGCGATCCGATGGCACCCGCAGGTCCGCGACCATGGTCTCGGCCAGCGGCCCCGAACTGGGCACCAGAGACCCCACGCCCCGGGGACTGTCCAGAAAACGGCGCAGGAAATACCAGCTGTTCCGGAATCCGGATGGGTTCATGGCGGGGTCTCCCGATGTTGATGGTTGTGGTCAAAATACCCCGCCCGGTCCCTGTACAGGGTGCGGTTCATTACGACAGCTTCACGGGCATTTGATTCCCGGAAACCGGAAGCAAGGCGTGTTCCGGCTCCCGCCCGCTGGATGAAAGGCAAGCGACCTCCCTGTCGCCCCGGGATCGACCGGGCAGGTTCAGAACTTGTAGTTCAGCTGGGCACTGACGATATTGGCCGTCAGCTCGTAGGTGCCCTGGAGCGGTCCCCGATCGGTAAGATCGATGTCGGCATCATCCACCATGACATGGGCATAGCTCAGGTCGACCGACATGTTCTCTACCGGCGTGAGCGTCGCCCCCAGGGTGAACCAATCCCGGTCATTGTCCGGCACCCGAGCGGAACGGTTCTGGGCACTATCCTGCGTCGAGGTTTCGTGCGCATAGCCGGCCCGCAGCACCGTGCCGCTGTTCAGGGTATGACGGAAACCCAGGGAATAGCGCTGGGAATCATCCCAGTCGAACTCTTCTGTGATCGTACCCCCCGGGGCCGGACGAACAATGAGCGCGTCCAGACGGCTCCACTCGCGATGCTGGGCGCTGAACAGAACCTGGCTCTGTTCGCTCACATCACCGGCGTAAGACAGATTCCAGGTCTCCGGCGTGGTGAAATTGGCGCTGGCCGGGATCGTGGGTTGTCCACGACGGGTTTTATCGGTCACATCGCCCTTGAGGTTATAATCGATCTTGGACCGATAGGACAGTCCCAAACGCTGACCGTCCGCCGGTTCGAACAGCACGCCGGTATTCCAGCCCAGGCCCTTGTCCTTGCCTTCCAGACGCAAGACGGCGTTGTCGAGGTCCGCCTCGATCTTCTGGTAATTCAGGCCGATGCCGAACTGCATGGTGCTGGTAACCTCAAAGGCGAAGGACGGATTCACGTTGAGGCTCTGGAAATCCGACTTAGTCGCATAGCTATCGCCCCCCCAGCTGTCCTCGTACTCCAGCAGGGTTCCAAAGGGCGCGTTCACGCCCAGCCCGAAGGTGGTGCGGTCGTTCAAGGCGCTGGAGAAGTACAGCGACGGAATCGTGGCATTCACGTCCTCGAAATCACCGGACGGATTGCCCACATCACTGTTGAAGGTGGTGTCAATCATCACCTGGCTGGCCGACAGGGAAGCCTGGGTTCCGTCGAGTCGGCTCAGGGTGGCCGGGTTGTACCACTGGTTGGACGGGTTCTCGCTCAGCGCCCCGGCACCGGCGAAGGCGCTGCCCAAGGCGGACGTGGACTGTTCAGCCACGCCAAAACCGGCCCCCAGCGCGCCCGTCGGCAACGCGGCGGCAACACCAGCGGCCAACAGAGTCTTGTGGTAATACTTCATAAAGGTCCTCACTGCTTTGGGGTAGGACGCCTCCTCGGCGGGAGACTGGGTATTTAGTATGAGTTTTATGGAATTTCAGGACAAGAAATCACCGATGCCGAGCGTGACCCATGGTTCAAGCGCAGGCGCGAATGCCGGGAACTGGATTGGCTGAACGGAGGCGGAAACGGCAGGCTCGGGGCCAGGCCGGGGCCGGCAGGCGGGCGTGTCGAACCCGGCGTACGCCGGGTTACTCGCCCCAGGCGCGGATGGTGAGCTCCGAATAGAGACCATAGAGAATCACCTTGACCTCGCTGTCCACGTGGTGGATCCGCTGGAGGTTGCCGTTTTCCATGGCGCTTTGCACGCTGCAGTCGCCAAAGGCGAAGGACCAGAGCACCTGGGTGCATTCAGCGCTACCCGCCTTTTCGGCGCTGTCGCCCTTCAAGGGTACGGACAGATCCGGTGCGGGCGCCTGGAAGTGCGCGTAGCAGCCCGACAGCGTCAGCACGGCCAGTGCGGCGGCGATTACGCGGATGGTTTTCATGGGGCCTCCCCTGTTGTTGTCGTTATTGCGACGCCGGCTCGCCCGAAGGGGCAAGCCGGCGCATCATGCCCGTTTTATTCCGCCAGCAGCGCGCGGGCGACAATATTCTTCATGATCTCGTTGGTGCCGCCATAGATGCGCTGCACCCGGGCGTCGGCATACATCCGGGCAATGGGATACTCCCACATATAACCGACACCGCCGTGCAGCTGCAGGCATTCGTCAATGAGATCCACCTGCAAATCCGTGGTCCACTGCTTGCAGCCGGCCGCGGTGGGAATGTCCAGCTGGTCCTGCATGTGCAGCTCCAGGCAGCGATCCACATAGGCACGGGCGACGTCCAGCTGGGTGCGCATTTCCGCGAGCTTGAACTGGGTGTTCTGGAAATCGGCGATGCGCTGACCGAAGGCCTTGCGTTCCTTGACGTAGGCCAGGGTGTGCTCAAAGGCGGACTCGGCCATGGCCAGGCCATTGATGGCAATGCCCAGACGCTCCTGGGGCAGTTCCTGCATCAGGTAGACAAAGCCCTTGTTTTCCTCGCCCAGCAGATTCTCGGCCGGCACCTTCACGTCCTGGAAAAACAGCTCCGAGGTATCCTGAGCCTTCATGCCCACCTTCTTGAGGTTCTTGCCGCGATCGAAGCCGGCCATGGAGCGGTCCACAAGAAACAGGCTGGTGCCCTTGGCGCCCGCCTTGGGGTCGGTCTTGGCCACAACAATGATGACGTCCGAATTCTGGCCATTGGTAATCCAGGTCTTGGAGCCATTCAGGATGTAGTAATCACCATCACGCACGGCATGGGTCTTGATGCCCTGCAGATCCGAACCCGCGTCCGGTTCGGACATGGCAATGGCCCCGATCTGCTCACCACTGACCATGCCCGGCAGGTATTTCTGCCTGGCGGCTTCGGTGGCGTATTTCTCGATATAGGGCGCGACGATCTCGGTGTGCAGGGCCCAGCCAATACCGGTCAGCCCGGCGCGGGAGAGTTCCTCGCTGATCACGACGCTGTAAAGAAAGTCCGTGCCCAGGCCGCCATACTCCTCGGACACCATGGGGCAAAGAAAACCCTGCTCGCCGGCCTTGGTCCAGAGTTCGCGCGGCACCTGGCCGTCCTCTTCCCACTGTTCGTGATAGGGCACGGCTTCGTTGTCCAGGAAGCGCTTGACGGTGTCCCGCAGGGCTTCGTGATCGGACGTAAACAGGTTGCGCGGAATCATTTACTCTCTCCCGTGAAACGATGGTTTTGCCAGAGTTGCACGGGATTAAACAGGCTCACGTCCGTGCTGTGAATGACATGAATTGCGCCCGCGTTGATCATTTCGCACAAGCCGGCGCCGGGATCAGGCCTGGTGCTCGCGGCCCAGATAGTCATGCGACTGCATTTCCAGCAGGCGGCTGCGGGTGCGTTCGAATTCGAAGGTCAGCCGATCCCCCTGGTACAGATCCTCGATCGAGGTTTCAGCGGTCACGATGAGCTTGACGCCACGATCATAGAACTCGTCGACCATGTTGATGAAACGCCGGGCGATGTCTTCCTGACGCTTGCCCATGCGCTCCACATTGGCCACCAGCACGGCGTGGAACTCGCGCGCGAGTTCGATGTAGTCGTTCTGGCTGCGCGGGCCGTCACAGAGCTCGCGGAAGTCGAACCAGGCCACATCCTCGTTTACACGGCGCGCGCGAATCACGCGGCCTTCCACATCCAGATCCACGTCGTCCCGCGGCTCGCCGTGCTCGGGCGCCAGCGCCCGGAAACGCTCTTCCAGGAAGGCCTCGGCTTCGTCGCCCAGCGGATGGTGAAACAGCGCCGCCTGTTCCAGTACACGCAGCCGGTAGTCCACACCGCCGTCCACATTCAGCACCCGGCAGTACTCCTTGATCCGATCAATGGCGGGCAGAAAGCGCTGGCGTTGCAGACCGTTGTAGTAGAGATGATCGGGATGGATATTGGAGGTCGCCACCAGGGTCATGTTCCGGCGAAAGAGCACGTCCATGAGCCCGGCCAGGATCATGGCATCGGTGATGTCGGTGACGAAGAATTCATCGAAACACAACACCCGGGCCTGATCCGCCAGTTCATCGCCAATGCCTTCCAGGGGATTCTTCTCGCCCTGGCGTGCGCGCATCTGCCGGTGCACATACTGCATGAACCGGTGAAAGTGCATGCGCAGTTTGCCCTCGGCGGGCAGGGCGTCATAAAAGACATCCATGAGATAGGTCTTGCCGCGCCCGACCCCGCCCCACATGTACAGGCCGGGCACCGCGTGCGGACGGCGCAGCTTGCCCAGCAGCCCCTGACGGCGCCGGCGCTCGGCGGCCAGGCTGTCGAACACCTGCTGCAGCGCGTCCACGGCACGGCGCTGGGCGGCGTCCTCGAAAAAACCGTGTTCTTCCCGGTCGCGGCGGTAGTGCTCCAGAGGCGAGGTCATGAACCGCCGCCCTCCGCCCCGGGCAGGCGGGACAGCGCCAGTTCCTTGAGGTCCTTGAGCCGGCCGTGGAAGAAATGTCCGGTGTCCGCGAACAGGATCAGCTCGGGCCGGAAGACCGTCTCCTCCGACCAGTTGCGCACGTCTTCGGGCGGCACCACTTCGTCGGCGTCACCCTGAACCACGGTCACCGGACAGCCGGGCGCTTCCAGCGCGGCAAAATTATAGTGGTGCACCGGGGGCGCCACCAGCAGCAACGCCGCCGGTGGCGTGCCCCGAGCATTCAGCTCGGCCACCCCGGACGCGATGACATAACTGCCGAAGGAAAAACCGGCCATCCATTCCGGCAGATCCGGATATTCGCCCGCCAGCCAGTCCCGGGCCGCGAGCAAATCACCCGCCTCGCCCCGTCCAGCATCGTATTCGCCGGCGCTGGCGCCCACGCCCCGGAAGTTGAAGCGCAGAGCGACGCCGCCGGCCTGACGACAGGCACGGGTCAGGGTGGTGACCACCTTGTTGTCCATGCTGCCGCCGTACAGCGAATGGGGGTGGCACACGATCGCCCGGAACCGGGGCACCCCCTCCGGCCTTTCCAGCCGCGCTTCCAGCGCGCCCGCCGGGCCCGCGAGCGTGACCGCTTCGCCGGTGCTTGTGGGCGTATTCATGCTTCCTCCCGCAACGAAAGGCGCGCTATTGTAGCAGGCTGTTGAGATGGCACGGCCAGCGAAACCGCTTGGCCCGGCACATGCGGCTGTGCTGCAATACGCTTTCTTTCCCGGCATTCAGGAGTCCGTTATGAGCTGGTTGAACGCGCTGGCCATCTTTGCCTTCGGGGCCGTCACGGGCGCGCTGCTGCTCTATGTGCTGCTGCCGGCGCGGCGCCAGTACGGACGCCTGATGCGCGAACGCGACCAGGCGCGCAAGGAGCTCAATGACTACCGCCGTCAGGTGGATCATCACTTCGTGCGCACGGCCGAGCTGGTCAACCAGATGACCGAATCCTACCGTCAGGTCCACGAGCATCTGTCGTCGGGCGCGCGGGATTTGTGCTCCGAGGCGGGCCGGCGCCTGGCCTCGGACGCCTCCCTGGATGCCCTGTCCACCGAGGATACGGCCGCCAGCGAAACGCCGGATACCGGCCCGCCGCTGGACTATGCGCCCAGCGCGCGCGGCACCCTGTCCGAGGATTACGGGCTGGAGAAAAAGGGCGCCACGCCCTTCGAGCCGGTGGATGATCTGGACAGTGCCGACACTTCGCCATCCGAGCCGGCCGCACCCCCGCGCGACTATGCCGATGCCGAAGATCGACCCGAGGCGGGCGACGACGCCGCCGACCGGCGCTCGGGCTGAAGCAGGCGGCCGCTATCAGCCGTTGCGACTGGGGCTGTAGAACTCGCGTAGCACGTCCAGCACTTCCGGGCGGCTGAAGTTGTCCGGAATTTCCTCGTCATTGGCCAGGGCGTTACGCAGCTTGGTGCCCGAGACGATGACGTGATCCTCGTCGCCGTGCGGGCAGGTGCGCTTGCTGGCCATGTCCCGGCACTTGTCGCACCAGAAGGTCCAGTCCAGCTTGAGCGGTTTGGTCAGCAGCGCGTCCTCGGGGACCTGGTCGAAGACATGGTGCGCGTCGAAGGGGCCGTAGTAATCGCCCACACCGGCGTGATCCCGCCCCACGATCAAATGCGAGCAGCCGTAGTTCTGCCGGAACACCGCGTGCAGCAGCGCCTCGCGCGGGCCGGCATAGCGCATGTCCAGCGGATACCCCGCCTGCACCACGGTGTTGGGCGCGAAGTAGTTCTCGATCAGCGTGCGAATCGCCTTCTGCCGCACCTCGGCCGGAATGTCGCCGGGCTTGAGGTTGCCCAGCAGTGAATGCACCAGCACGCCGTCACAGATCTCGATGGCGATCTTGGCCAGGTATTCGTGGGAGCGATGCATGGGGTTGCGGGTCTGGAAAGCCACTACGGTGGACCAGCCACGCTCTTCAAACATGGCCCGGGTTTCCGCCGGGGTCATGTAGATGCCCGGATAGGTTTCCGGGAAATGGGCCTGCGAGAAGACCTTCACCGGGCCCGCCAGGTTCACCTCGCCCTGGTTCATGACCATTTTGACGCCCGGGTGCTCTTCATCCGTGGTCTGGAACACCTTCTGGCATTCATGGGCCTTGTCGATGCTGTACTTCTCTTCCAGCTTCATGGACCCCATGATCTCGCCGGAGTTTTCGTCCACCAGGGCAATCTCCGAGCCCACGTCCAGTCCGTCGGCGGTAGCCTGATCCGTGGACAGGGTGATGGGAATGGGCCAGAAGAGGCCGTTGGCCAGCTTCATGTCGTCGCACACGCCCTGCCAGTCGGCCTTGCCCATGAAACCTGCCAGGGGCGTGAAGCCGCCGATGCCGAGCATGATCAGATCGCCGCGCTCGCGCGAGTCCAGTTTGACGCGCGGCAGGCTTTGCGCGGCCTGGAGCGCCTGTTCCCGGGCCTCGCCCTCCAGCAGCAGGGGCTTGAGTTCATCACTGCCGTGCGGTTTCACCAGTTGCGACATGCCGCTCTTCCTTCCAACGTCGAGAAAGCGCGGATTATAGCCAGTGAGCACGGACAAACTCCACCACCGCCAGCCCACCTGACCAGATCAATTCCTTACGAGACTATAACCGGACCAGCGCCGATCCCGTTCCTCGCGCCTCGCACCTCGCGCCTCGCCTATGCCGGATTATCGATATCAATATAGATGTGTTCGATGCCGTATTCATCCGCCAGCCACTCGCCTACCGCCTGAACACCGTAACGCTCGGTGGCGTGGTGACCGCAGGCGAAATAGTGCACGCCGGTCTCGCGTGCTTCGTGGGTGGTGGGCTCGGAGATTTCGCCGCTGAGATAGGCGTCCACGCCCAGCTCACGGGCGCGGTCGATAAAGCCCTGGGCCGCACCGCTGCACCAGGCCAGGGTGGCGATCTCGTCATCCGGCTCGCCCACATGGAGCACGGACCGGCCCAGCGCCTGCTCTGCGTGGCGGGCGAACGCCCGGGCGGTCATGGGGCTGTCCAGCCGGCCCCTATGGCCCAGACTGCGCGGATTGTCCGGCTCCATGCCGCCTTCCACAGCCAGATCCAGTACGCGCGCCAGCTGAGCATTGTTGCCCAGCTCGGGATGCGCATCCAGCGGCAGATGATAGGCAAAGAGATTGATGTCGTGGCGCAGCAGGCTCTGCAGGCGCTGCTTTTTCATGCCCTGGATGCGCTGGTCCTCGCCCTTCCAGAAGTAGCCATGATGCACGAGGATGGCATCCGCTTGCTCCACCACGGCCGCATCCACCAGGGCCTGGCAGGCCGTCACGCCCGACACCAGGCGCCGGATGCGCGCGCGCCCCTCCACCTGAAGCCCGTTGGGCGCATAATCGGTGAACAGTTCCGGACGCAGGGTTTCATCCAGAACCCGGTGCAATTGATCCCGCTCGACCATTCTTTCCTGGCCTCCAGTTGTTAGAATGCTGTCTTTTGCCGGGTGAACCCATGCCTGTACGCATCACTTCGCTGATCCGGTCGCTGCGCTTTCTCGCGGGCCCGGCGCTGGCCGGTCTGGCCGTGGCGATTCTGGTGCTGCTGTGGCTCGATCCGTCCGTTCCCGGCGCGACGCGGACGGCGCTGGGCGATTCCCGGGAGAGTTACGCGGGTGCCGTCAAAAAGGCCTCCCCCGCCGTGGTCAACATCTATACCACGCAGCAGGTACAGCAACAAAGCACGCCCCGGAATCCCTTTTTCGACCGTTTCATGGAAGAGCCCCGGCGTCGACGGGCGCTGTCCAGCCTGGGCTCGGGGGTCATCACGGACGCCCAGGGCTATGTGCTCACCAGCTATCATGTGGTGCAGGAGGCGGACGGCATCCTGGTGGCGCTGCAGGATGGCCGGGAAGCCGCAGCCCGGGTGGTGGGCACGGATCCGGAAACGGATCTGGCGCTGCTGCAGGTGGACATGAAGGACCTGCCGGTCATGGACCTCAGCGACCCGGGCCCGGTGGGCGTGGGCGATGTGGTTCTGGCCATCGGCAATCCCCTGGGCGTGGGTCAGACGGTGTCCATGGGCATTGTCAGCGCCACCGGCCGCAGTCATCTGGGGCTGGCCACCTTCGAGAACTTCATCCAGACGGACGCGGCCATTAATCGGGGCAACTCCGGCGGCGCACTGATCAACACGGACGGTGACCTGATCGGCATCAATACCGCCATTCTGTCGTCCGACGGCAGCTGGCAGGGCATCGGCTTCGCCACACCCGTATCCATTGCACGCCGGGTGATGACGGATCTGATCAAGCATGGCCGGGTCATTCGGGGCTGGCTGGGGGTGACCACCAAGGATGTGACGCCGGCGCTGGGCCAGAGGCTGGGCCTGGAGGACGTGCGCGGCGGCGTCATTACCCGGGTCATGCCCAACAGCCCGGCGGCACGCAGCGGACTCAAGCCGGGTGACATTCTGGTGGGCGTCAAGGGTACGCCCGTGGCGGACGGGTACGAGGCCATGAACCGGGTGGCCGGCACACGGCCGGGCGAGTCCATTGCCATCACCATTATCCGGCTGGGCCAGAAGCTCTCCCTTGAGGTGACCGTGGGTACGCGGCCCAGGGTATCGCCCTGAACGCGGCCGCCTGAAATCGGCCCGGCGGGCGCGTTCGGGCAACCCCGTGCGTGCTCAGCGCACCCGGCGCAGCAGGACAACCCCCAGCACCATGCAGATTACCGGCGGCACCAGGGCCGCCATCAGCGGCGAAGCGTCAAAGACCAGGCTCAGATGGCCGAAAAACTGCTGGCCGTAGTGAAACAGCAGTCCCGCGGCCACGCCACCGGTCAGCCGTACGCCCATGGACACCTCGCGCATGGGCCCGAAAATGAAGGAAATGGCGATCAGCACCATGCCCAGTGTCGCCAGCGGCCGCAGCAGCTTCTGCCAGAAGGTCAGCAGATATTCCCCGGCCTGCAGGCCCTGGCGTTCGAGATACTGCGCATACTGATACAGTTTGTGTATGCCCAGATGCTTGGGCTCCAGGATCACGATGGACAACAGCTCCGGCGTCAGCCGGGTTTTCCAGATGTCGTTGGCGCGCTCATAGGTTTCAACACCGTCGTCGCCAATACGGCTGCCCCGAATGCCCTGGAGGACCCAGTGTCCGGCTTCGGCCTGATAGAGCGCACGCCGGACATGCTGGCTTTCCAGTAATCGCTGGCTGTCCCCATCGAAACGATAGCGGGTTACGCCGTGCAGCACACCATTGGGCTGGACGGTATTGATATAGATGAATTCATGGCCCTCGCGGTGCCAGTAGCCGTGCTTGGCCGCCACCACTTCGCCCTCGCCTTCGGCCATGGAGCGCTGGCTGCGCGCGACCTGCTCCGCCCAGGGGGCGATGAACTCGCCCATCAGACTGCCCGCCAGCAGCAGGACAATGGCGGGTTTGAGCACCATCCAGCTGATGCGTTCGGTGGACACGCCCACCGCGCGAATCACGGTCAGTTCATTGCTGTTCGCCAGCAGTCCCAGCCCCAGTAACGCGCCCAGTAACACGCCCATGGGCAGAAACTCATAGATGCGGCTCGGGGCGGTGGTGAGCACGAACTGCAGCGCCTCCAGCGCACCATAGCCGCCGCTGAGAAACTCCAGTTCATGCACATAGGCAAAGAGCGCATCCAGAGCCACCAGCACCACGGTTACGCCCAGCGAAGGCAGCACAATGGCGCGACGGAGATAGCCGTTAATGCGCCGCATCAGCCCGTCCTCCGGCCACGCAGGCGCGGCCAGGCATACACGAGCGCCACCACCAGCGCGGCGGCGGCATGAACCCAGACCATGTTCAGATACCAGGGCAGGTTCGCGCCCGGATAATCGTCCATCCGGGAACGCATCACCAGTAGTCCGCCCACATAGAGCATGAACAACAATACCGCCGGAATCATGCGAACAAAGGGTCCCTGGCGCGGCCCTGTGCGCGACAGGGGCAACGCCAGCATCATGGTTACCGGCACCAGCGCAATCAGGGACAAACGCCACTGCAATTCGGCCCGGGCGGAAGGTCGGCCGGCCTCGAGCAGATGCCGCGTGGGCTGTCCCTCGATCTCGGTGGAGGTATCCGGCGTCTCGTTATCGCCCAGGCGCACCA
Source organism: uncultured Alcanivorax sp. (assembly GCA_913055795.1). Taxonomy (GTDB): domain Bacteria; phylum Pseudomonadota; class Gammaproteobacteria; order Pseudomonadales; family Alcanivoracaceae; genus SLJS01. Next base: position 26,080 of record CAJXLA010000014.1, read on the forward strand.
GGGCGCGCTCGAAATCGGCCACACTGTAGTCCGCCCGGCCGGGTCGGCCCCGATACTGTACCCCGTCACTCAACTGCAGGTAGCGAATATTATCGCGATGCACGATGCGGCCTGTGCTCGCGCGCACGATCACCATACGGGATCGGCCATCCTGGCCCCCGCGCAGATCCGAGATAAAAACATTGTTCAGCTCGCCCGCCTCGCGATCCAGGCTCTCGGCATAGGTGGTGCGCTGGCCGGTATCCGAGCTGCGCTCGTGAAAACGTCCCGGCGCCAGCAGCTCCAGCGCCGAGCGCTGTTTCTGTTCCTCCACCAGGCGGTCCTGTTCGGCGCCCCCGCGGGGGGTCGCGTACAGGCTGCAGAACCCCACCACCAGCGTCATCATGAGCACCGGTGCCAGCAAAGCTCGCACCAGCGACGCCGGGCCGACGCCGCCCGATTGCATCACCACCATTTCGTTATCCACGTGAAGACGGCCGAAGACCAGCAAAACGGCGATATACATGCTCAGCGGCAGAATCAGCTGAAGAAACTCCGGCAAGCGGAACAACAGAATGGCGAAAATGGCGTCGGCGGCAATCTCGCCTCGCGCGGCGTCCGCCAGGTACTGCACAAAGCGGGTGCCGATGATCATGGTCGTCAGCACCGTCGTCACCACAGCCGTGGTCACGAAAAGCTGGCGATTGATGTAGCGATACAGTATCAAGTGCGACTCTCTGGCCGGCGGCGGCACTGGCGCGGGCATTGTAACCCGCCCTGGGCCCGTGCCCGGAAACATTTCATCATGATGCGCGCTTTTCGCGCTTGACCCGGAAGACAATTCGCGATGGCATAAGGCTACCCTGAACCCAGCCTGAATTGATCCGAGGTTACCAAGATGGAGTATGCAGTCAGCGGCAAGAATGTGGCGACCCTGCGGTCGGATTGCGTGGTGCTGGTGCTGAACAAGGGGGCCGAAGCGCCTCAGGAGCTACCCGCGAAAACCCGCCAGCAGATCCGGGAGGTCATGGACGACGGCGATTTCTCCGGCGCACAGCAGCAAACCGTGATGCTGCGTCAGCCGGAGGGGCTGGCCGCGCGCCGGCTGCTGCTGGTGGGAACGGGAAGCCAGGACAGCCTGACCGTGCCCGCCTGGGGCCGGTTGATCACCGCCATGGCCCGGGCGGTATCCCGTTCAGGCGCGCGCAACGCGGCCCTGTTGCTCGATAATCTGGCGGTGGCCGAGCACGATGAAATGGCGCTGGTGCGCGAAAGCGCGCGCATGCTGGAAGAGGCCACCTACCGCTTCGACAGCTTCCGCAGCAAGAAGCCGTCCGAACCCATGAAACTGCGGCGCTGGCGTTTCGTGACCTCGGGCACCGCCAATCGTCTGTCCCGCGCCGCGCAGGAAGGCCGTGCGATAGGGGCGGGTGTGCGGCTGTCCCGGGAACTGGGCAACACCCCCGCCAATGTGGCGATCCCGGAGTATCTGGCGGAACAGGCGCGGTCCATGAGCCGGGACTACGACCGGCTCAGCGTCAAGGTTATCGGCGAGAAACAACTCGAGCGCATGGGTATGGGCGGCTTTTGTGCCGTCTCCCGGGGCAGTGAGCACGAAGGCAAGATGATCGTGTTCGAGTACAAGGGCGATACCGGCAAGCCGCTGTCGCTGGTGGGCAAGGGCATCACCTTCGATTCCGGCGGCATCAGCATCAAACCCGGCGCCAGCATGGAGGAGATGAAATTCGACATGTGCGGCGCCGCCGGCGTTTTCGGCGCCATGAAGACCCTGTGCGAGCTGAACCTCAAGCTGCATGTGGTCGCGGTGGTCGCCGCCGCCGAGAACATGCCCGACGGGTGCGCTTACCGGCCCGGCGACATCATCAAGACCTATTCCGGCCAGACGGTGGAGATCATCAACACGGACGCCGAGGGACGCATGGTGCTGTGTGACGCGCTCACCTATGTGCAGAACAAGTACAAGCCCCACACCATCATCGACATGGCTACGCTCACCGGCGCCTGTGTCATGGCACTGGGGGATCAGGCTTCGGCCGTTTACAGCAATGACGACGACCTTAGCCGGGATCTGCTGGCATCCGGGGAATACACCGGCGACCGGGGCTGGCCCATGCCGCTGTTCGACGAATACGGCGAGCAGCTCAAGAGCACCTGTGCCGACATGCAGCATGTGGGCGGCCCCAGGGCCGGTTCCATTACGGCGGCCAAGTTCCTGCAGCAGTTCATCGGGGATGTACGCTGGGCCCATATGGACATTGCGGGCACGGCCTGGAAGTCCGGTTCGGAAAAGGGCTCGACGGGACGGCCGGTGCCGCTGTTGACCCGTTACATGATGGATGTGGCGCACGGTGAACGCTGACCCGCCGGGGCCGCCATGACCGAGATCCTGTTCTATATAACCGAGGGTGCGGTGGCGCAGCAGCACTACCAGCTGGCGCGCCGCATTGCCGACAAGGCCGTGCAGAACGGGCATCGGGTTTATATCCATCACGACGACGCCGACACGGCGTGGACCGTGGATGAGCATTTGTGGCGGGATCCGGTCACGGGTTTTCTGCCTCATGCGCTCGCGGGCGGCGACGGCGAGACCGCAACCACACCCGTGGTGCTCGGCTGGGGCGACAACCCGGGCGAACACCATGACGTGCTGATCAACCTGGCCCGGCGGGTACCGGATTTCTTTACCCGATTCGAGCGGGTTGCAGAACTGGTGACGGGGGATGAGAATACCCGCAGGGAAGCCCGGCAGCGCTGGAAGTTCTACCGTGATCGGGGCTTTCCGGTCCGGGATCATCGCCTGGGAGGGTGACAGTCATGGCGCATAAAACGGGAAAAAATTCCCCCGATTCGCCCCTTCCGGAGAAGGACCGGCAAGAACTGCTGGACGAGCTCTCCTCCGTGCAGGACATGCTCAACGAGGATGACGCTCCGGAGGCGCCCGACGAGGATCCGCCCGTGCTCAAGCCGGATGCGCCCGGCGAGGCCCCGGAATCAGACGACGAAGAGCAGATGCCGCTGCTGCAGCCCGATGGTGGCGGTGAAACCGGGTCCGATCCGGCCAACGAACGCCTGCGCAAGGCGCTGTCGGAACGACCCAATCCCTTTCTCAGCGACGCCGCTCGCAATACGGACCCCCAAAACCGGACAACACCCGCCCCCACGGGGGAAAAACCAGGTGCGCAGCCGGAGCAACCCGCGTCCGGGGCAGCGGACGAAGCCCCCCCCGCGGCGGATACCTCGGGACTCAGCGAGCAGGAAATGCGCGCGCTGGTGGATGAAACCCTGGCGGCCTGGCTGCCGAAGATCGAACGCGAGCTGCGCGACAAGCTCATGGAGCACCTGCGCAACCGGCAGGGCTGAAGTTCGCCTGCCTTTCGACTTGCCTCTTTCGACTTTCGACTGCCCGGCGCCCTCCGGGCGCCGGGCATGGGACGACGCAGCCCATCCCCTCCGCTATAATGCGCCCGGCGCCGCGGACCCGTCCGCCGGCGCCCGTTTCCCCTGTACCCGGCCCAAGCGGAGACCATGGAAAAGACCTATCAACCGGAACAGATCGAGCATTACTGGTACCAGCACTGGGAACAAGCGGGGTACTTCCAGCCTCGCGGGGAAGGCGACCCCTTTTCCATCATGATCCCGCCGCCGAACGTCACGGGCAGCCTGCACATGGGCCACGCCTTCCAGGATACGCTCATGGATACGCTCGTGCGCTGGCACCGCATGCGAGGCGACAACACGCTCTGGCAGGTGGGCAGTGACCATGCGGGCATCGCCACCCAGATGGTGGTCGAGCGTAAGCTCGCCGCCGAAGGGACCAGCCGGGTGGAGCTCGGGCGCGAGAAATTCCTGGACAAGGTCTGGGAATGGAAGGCGGAATCCGGCGGCACCATTACCGATCAGCTGCGGCGCCTGGGCACCTCCGTGGACTGGTCACGCGAGCGCTTCACCATGGATCCGGGGCTGTCCCACGCGGTCACGGAAGTCTTCGTGCGTCTGTATAACGAAGGGCTGATCTATCGCGGCGAGCGCCTGGTGAACTGGGATCCCCAGCTCAACACCGCCATTTCCGATCTGGAGGTGGAAAACACCGAAGAAAAGGGCCACATCTGGCATTTCCGGTATCCGCTGGCCGACGGCTCCGCGCACGTCACCGTCGCCACCACCCGTCCGGAAACCATGCTGGGTGACGCCGCCGTGGCCGTACACCCGGAGGACAGCCGTTATCAGGAGCTGGTGGGCAAGATGGTGCGGCTGCCACTGGCCGAGCGCGACATTCCCGTCATTGCCGATGAATATGTCGACCCGGAGTTCGGTTCCGGCTGTGTGAAGATCACGCCCGCGCACGATTTCAATGACTATGAAGTAGGTCTGCGCCATGACCTGCCCCAGATCAATATCCTCACCTCCCGGGCGTATCTCAACGACAACGTGCCCGAACGCTACGGAGACCTGGATCGGTACGAAGCGCGCAAACAGGTGGTTCAGGATCTGGACGAGCAGGGGCTGCTGGACGCGGTCGAGGAACACACACTGCAGGTACCACGCGGTGACCGTTCGGGCGTGGTGATCGAACCCTTTTTGACACCGCAATGGTTCGTCGCGGTGGAATCCCTGGCGAAACCCGCCATCGAGGCCGTGGAAAACCGGGATATCGAGTTCGTACCCCGCAATTACGAGAATATGTACTTTGCCTGGATGCGCGAACTGGAAGATTGGTGCATTTCGCGGCAGTTGTGGTGGGGGCACCGGATTCCCGCCTGGTACGACGCCGACGGTCATATCTATGTGGGCCGCGACGAAGACGAAGTGCGCAACGAATACGGCCTGGACGACGTGGAGCTGACGCGGGACGAGGATGTGCTCGACACCTGGTTCAGCTCGGCGCTTTGGACCTTTTCCACGCTGGGATGGCCCGAGGACACCCAGGATCTGCGCACCTTCCATCCCAGTTCGGTGCTGGTCACCGGCTTCGATATCATCTTCTTCTGGGTCGCGCGCATGATCATGATGACCCTGAAATTCATGGACGACGTTCCGTTCCGCAAGGTCTATGTGCACGGACTCGTGCGCGACTCCGAGGGCCAGAAAATGTCCAAGTCCAAGGGCAATGTGCTGGACCCGCTGGATCTCATCGACGGCATCGATGTGCAAACCCTGGTGGACAAGCGCACCCGGGGGCTGATGCAGCCGCAGAAGGAAAAGCAGATTGCCCAGCGCACGCGCAAGGAATTCCCCGAAGGCATCCGCGCTTATGGTACCGACGCGCTGCGCTTCACCTTCCTGTCGCTGGCTTCCACCGGCCGCGACATCAAGTGGGACATGGGCCGCATCGAGGGCTTCCGGAATTTCTGCAACAAGATCTGGAACGCCGCTCGTTATGTGCTGATGAACACCGAGGGCGAGGACTGCGCCCGGGACAATCACGACTATACGCTGAGTCTGGCCGACCGCTGGATCATCTCCCGGCTTCAGCACGCCGAGCGCGAAGTGAACGAGGCCCTGGAACAGTTCCGTTTTGATCAGGCCTCGCAGAGCGCCTATGAGTTTATCTGGAACGAGTACTGCGACTGGTATCTGGAACTGTCCAAGCCGGTCCTTTATGGCGACGACTACACCGAGGCGGAAAAACGCGGCACCCGGCGCACCCTGGTGCATGTGCTGGAATCCTTGTTGCGCCTGGCGCATCCGTTCATGCCCTTTATCACCGAGGAAATCTGGCAGCGGGTAGCGCCCCTGGCCGGCGCCGGGGGCGCCACCATCATGCGTGCGCCCTTCCCGCGCGCGGATGAAAGCAAGGTGGACAAAGACGCGGAACACGATATTTACTGGATCAAGGAGGTCATCACGGCCGTGCGCAATATCCGCGGGGAAATGAAGATTGCGCCGTCGCGGGACCTGGATCTCTATCTGCACAACGGCGACGAAAACGACCGCCAACGACTCGACGCCAACCGGGTCTTTCTCGGCAAACTGGCCAAACTGAACTCCATCACCTGGCTAAAGCCCGATGAATCGGCGCCGCCGTCGGCAACCCAGCTGGTCGGTGACATGGAAATCCTTGTCCCCATGGCGGGACTGATCGACAAGGACGCGGAACTGGAGCGCCTCGACAAGGAAATCGACAAACTCAAGGACGAAGTACACCGCAGCGAAGCCAAGCTGCGCAACGAAAGTTTCGTGGACAAGGCGCCGAAGGAAGTCGTGGACAAGGAACGCGCCAAGCTGGATGATTACCGTTCGTCGCTGGCGCGTCTGGAAGAACAGATGGAAAAAATCAAGTATATTTGACCGTTAACGGCGCCCGAGAAAAAGGGAAGGACCATGGCCCGCAAAGAAGACGACCGCCGACAACGGATTCTCGCCCGCGCACAGGAAGTCTTTGCTCGCGAAGGCTTTCGTTCGGCGGAAGTCAAGACGATTGCGGAACAAGCGGGCGTGGGCAAGGCCACCATTTACAAGTTCTTTGCTTCCAAGGAGGATCTTCTGCTTACCGTGGTGGAGGAAAACCTTCACCGGGTACGTGATATCGCGCTGGGCCATCTGATGGCCGGCGGGGACCCGCTGCAGCGGCTGGAAGACGCCTGCCAGGGCATGGCCGGCTATATTTCCACGAACCGTCAATTCTCGCGGGTGCTGCTCCAGGAAGCGGGCGAATTTGCCGGTGATATCCAGCGGCGCCATCTGGCCATGGTGGAGGAGAATCTGCCGGTCGCCGAGGCCTTTTTTGCGGAACTGCGCAAGGACGGGTATTTTACGGCCATGGATACCCGGGAAACCCTGTACATGATGCTCAACCTCATGGTCGGCAGTATCTGGAACTGGGCGCTGACCGGCGAAGGGGACATGGAAAAGCGGGCGGTCGAGTATATTCGCATCCTGATTCGGGGCATGCGAGGCGATCCGGTTCATGCCACGCACACTTGATCCGGACTGGGAGAAGAAGATGCTACGAGGATTCATTCTGGCGCTGGTGCTTATACTGACCGGCTGTGCCGGCCCATCCAACACCAACCCGCGCGGCCCGCTTCACCTGGCGGCCACCGGCGATCACCGGCCCGAGGAACACATTGACCGGAATCAGTACCGCAATCCGGTGGAAACCCTGATGTTCTTCGGGGTCCGGCCGGACATGACCGTGGTCGAGATCTGGCCCGGTGGCGCCGGCTGGTACACCGAAGTCCTTGCGCCTGTGTTACGCGACAAAGGCGCGCTCTACGCGGCGCAGTTCCCGCCCGACAATGACATCGATTTCTACACGCGCAGCCTACGGCAGTTCCATGACAAGCTCGCATCGCGGCCGGAGCTCTACGACCGGGTTCAAGTAACCCATTTGGGGCCGCCGGAGCATACCGATATTGCACCAGCGGGATCCGCGGATCGGGTGCTGACGTTCCGCAATGTGCACAACTGGGCCAAGGCCGGCAAGACCGCGGCTTTCTTCGACAGCTTCTACAAGGCCCTGCGCCCCGGCGGCATTCTGGGCGTGGTGGAGCACCGGGCACCGGACGGACGGCCCCTGAAAGAGCAGATCCAGTCCGGCTACATGACCGAGGACTATGTGATCAGCATGGCGGAAAAGGCGGGCTTCAAACTCGTGGAGCGCAGCGAGATCAACGCCAACCCGGAGGATGACGCGGATCACCCCGAAGGGGTCTGGACCCTGCCCCCGACCCTGCGTCTGGGGAAGACGAACCGGGAAAAATATCTCGAGATCGGCGAAAGCGACCGGATGACCCTGAAGTTCGTCAAACCGGAAAGCTGAAACCCGGCCGGCAGAATACGCTCAACGGCGCTCGGCCGCGGGCACTTCCAACAGCTCGGGTCGGGCGTCGTCGAGCACCACGGCTTCGGCGATACCCTGCATGACCCGCTTGCAGCGTTCCAGTTCCTGCTCGGCATAGGCACCATCGTCGAGCAGATAGAGTGAATAGTTCTCCAGGCTCCACAACAGGGTGCGAATGACCAGCGGCTCCAGCTGCCGCCCGGTAAGACGTTCCACCTCCCCCGCCAGAATCTGTACCGCGGCATCCTGGCCCTTCTGCCGGTGAGGCGCCAACGCGGAATCACTCTGCCGGGCCTCTTCCATCATCAAATGAATAACCGGCCCCATGCTGACGTGATAATCGAAATAGATATTGATGGTATTGGCGATGATTTCGCGCAGGGTGCCGGAACGCTGGACCTGCTGCTGAAAGCGCAGGATCATGTTCTCCACGAAAACACTGTAGATGTTCTCCAGAACATCCACCTTGTTGCGGAAATACTTGTAGAAGGTGCGCCGGGAAATGCCCGCGGCATCAAGCAGATGCTGCACCGTGGTGCGATGAATCCCGCGCCGGGCAAAGACCGGAATGGAATGAACCAGGATTTCCGAGCGTGCCCGCGAACGCTGTGCGCCTGAACCCCCTGGACGCGCATCCACGACCTGGCTGACGATTTCCCGGACCGCATCAAGCCCCTGATTGCTCGCGCTTTCCATGATTGCCTCTCGATCCCCGCTCACTAGAGGGCACTTCAGGTCCAAGCGTACGCGAGCAGGCTCTCAAAGTAAACACAGAGTTTATCTTTGTCTCCAGCGTTTCCCGTTGCCTCGGGATCAGACTGTCACACGTGCATGCCACCGCCGGGGAGCGGACCAGGACGCCGGGCGATGGGCCACATCGATACGATTCCAGATCCGTTCATGGAAATAAAAGGCCACCGTGTTGACCACCGGCTCTACCAGAGCCGCTGCGCCTCCGATGCGCCAATCACCGGTCATCGTCCAGACCACCAGAAAGGCTACGCTGACGTGCATGACACCGAAGCTCAGAGTCTTTTGCATGATCGCCTCCGATAAGAATAGTTCTCATGTGCGATCAGGGTAGTCTCGCAATCGTCGTGGGACCAGGTTTCCCCGCCGATGTCCTCGATAGGTTTGAGCAATCGAAATGGCAATCAGACCAGTCGGACCCGATAGACCTCGGCAATGGAAGTCTGGCCCTCTCGGGCGAGCGCCAAGGCGTTGTCAGTCAGCGGGACCATGCCGTCGGCACCGGCCTGCCGTTCCAGCTCCATGGCATCCGCGTTCGGGTGAATGCGCTCACGCATGGCCGGCGTAACCCGTAGCAGTTCATAGACCGCGTGGCGGCCGCGGAAGCCGGTCTCGAAACACTGGTCACACCCCACCCCCTGATAGAAGACCTCGTGCTCGGCCAGGCCCAGCTCCTCGCGCACCGCGGCCGTGACGGTCTCCTCCTGCATGCAATGAGGGCAATTCAACCGAACCAGTCGCTGCGCCAGAACCGCCATGACCGTCGCCCGGGTCAGATAGGCGTCGACGCCGATTTCGAGCAGACGGGTAATCGAGGTCGCGGCGCTGTTGGTGTGCAGAGTCGAGAGCACGAGGTGACCGGTGAGCGCGGATTCCACCGCCATCTTGGCGGTTTCCACGTCCCGAATCTCGCCCACCATGACCACATCCGGATCGTGCCGAAGGATATGGCGCAGGGCCCGGGCAAAGGTGTAGCCGATCTGCGGCGCCACCTGGATCTGGTTGATACCGTCGAGGTGATATTCCACCGGATCTTCCACGGTGATGATGTTGACGTCGTGCTTGCGCACTTCCTGCAGCGCGGCATAGAGGGTCGTCGACTTGCCCGAGCCGGTGGGACCAGTGACGAGCAGCAGGCCCTGATTGTGCCGCAGCAGGTTCCGGAAGTTCTCCTCATCCGTGGGGGTAAACCCGATCTCGTTCAGGCTCTTCAGCCCCTGGGAGACGTCGAGAATCCGGATGACCAAGCTCTCACCATAAATCGCCGGTATCACGGACAGGCGCAAATCGATCACGCGGCCCCGATTGCGCATCCGCGCCTGACCGTCCTGCGGCAGGCGGTGCTCGGAGATATCCATGCTGCCGAGGATCTTGATGCGGCTGACGATGGCCGGCAGCACGGATTTGGTGAAGGTCCGTACCGGCACCAGCGAGCCATCAATGCGGAAAATGACTTCCGCGTCCCGCTCGCGCGGGCGAATGTGGATATCCGAAGCCCGTCGGCGAATCGCATCGACAATCAGGTTCTGCACCAGCTTCACGACCGGCTGCTGACGCGCAATCGCTTGCTCGCGCTCTGGCTCGTGCCGCCCCCCGGTGTGGCTTTCCTCCCGGTCACTGCCCGTGATCCGCTCGACCTCGCGGGCAAGGCTGGCGTCATTGAATGAATCATAGGCCTGGCTGATCGCGTAATCGATATCCGGCGGACTCGCCGACACGACCTGAATGGGATGACCGGAGAGGAAATGCAGCAGATCCATCAGTTCGGGGTCACCCACCCGGTCAAGCGCCACCACCAGCTGTTCGCCGTTCAGCATCAGGGGGACCACGCCGTGGGTGCGCGCGAAGTCGGCATCCACAAGATGCAGGGCCCGTGGCTCGATATCGAACTGGCCCAGGCGCACGAAGGGCACGTTCAGCCGCCGGCCCAACGCCCGGTTGACCTGCTCTTCGGTGACCAGACCGCGCGCCAGCAGCAGACGGCCCAGCTTCTCGTGATGGCCCCCGCGCTGCTGCTCGAGCGCCTCGTTCACCTGCTCACGCGTGACGGTGCCTTCCTCGATCAGCAGATCACCGATCCTTGCGGTCGACAGTTCACGCGGCTGCCGCAGGATCTCGCGCAGTTCGCGGCGGTTGTGGGCGACGTAGTCGTCGACATCGATCTGACTGGTCATCGGTCGTCCTCTGTTACCCCGGTCACGGCCAAACGCTGAATTAGATCACACTACCGCAGGAATCTCTTGATTTGGATCAAAGACGGAGCGAACCGATCCTTCCCGATGGTAAGCGGTCGGGCGAGCCCCCGAGCTGGCCCTGAGAGGTGACTGGCGCAATGAAATCGACAACCTGGTCGCACGGGAAGCCGTGAGTGGAAACAGTAGGTCAGCGTCTGGTTCTTGCAAACGCCCCCGCCTCCGGAAGGAGACGGGGGCGGCGCTTCTCGGACGATGACCTACTGTGGTGGCGGTCCTTCCCTGGACCGCCACCCTTCGGGCTCCCTTCGGTCGTCGCCAGTTGGCTGTCCTGCCATAAAATCGGCAGGACAGCCGATTTTCGCGCAAGCCCGGAGGGTCGATTACAGGGATGTGATCGACAACTTGGTCACACGGGAGGCCGTGCCTCGAGCTGGTAGGTCATCGTCAGGCTCTTACAAGCAAAACCCATAAAAAAACCCCCGCCATGTGCACCATGACGGGGGTTTTCCTTTTCAGAGCCTGACGATGACCTACTCTCGCACGGCCAGAGGCCGCACTACCATCGGCGCTGAAGGGTTTCACTGCTGAGTTCGGCATGGGATCAGGTGGTGCCCCCTCGCTGTGGTCGTCAGGCAAACCGGTTGCCGCTGCGGCCCCGGCGGCGGGGCCACAGTGGCCAATACTGTGGATTCGAGTCTCGAGATTCACGCCACGAGCGCGTTCGCTCTTGCGCCTTTCGGCGGCTGGTGCTGCTTTGGTGTTATATGGTCAAGCCGCACGGACCATTAGTACGGGTTAGCTTCACGCCTCACAGCGCTTCCACATCCCGCCTATCAACGTGGTGGTCTTCCACGGTCCTTCAGGGGACTGGCGTCCCGGGGAGACCTCATCTTGAGGGGGGCTTCCCGCTTAGATGCTTTCAGCGGTTATCCCGTCCGAACGTAGCTACCGGGCAGTGCCACTGGCGTGACAACCCGAACACCAGAGGTTCGTCCACTCCGGTCCTCTCGTACTAGGAGCAGCTCCTCTCAAGTCTCCAACGCCCACGACAGATAGGGACCGAACTGTCTCACGACGTTCTAAACCCAGCTCGCGTACCTCTTTAAATGGCGAACAGCCATACCCTTGGGACCGGCTTCAGCCCCAGGATGAGATGAGCCGACATCGAGGTGCCAAACACCGCCGTCGATGTGAACTCTTGGGCGGTATCAGCCTGTTATCCCCGGAGTACCTTTTATCCGTTGAGCGATGGCCCTTCCATACAGAACCACCGGATCACTAGAACCTACTTTCGTACCTGCTCGACGTGTCTGTCTCGCAGTTAAGCACCCTTATGCTCTTGCACTCACTGCACGATTTCCAACCGTGCTGAGGGTACCTTCGTGCTCCTCCGTTACGCTTTGGGAGGAGACCGCCCCAGTCAAACTACCCACCACACACGGTCCTCGATCCGGATCACGGATCTGAGTTAGAACGCCAATGATGCCAGGCTGGTATTTCAAGGTTGGCTCCACCCGAACTGGCGTCCGGGTTTCCAAGCCTCCCAGCTATCCTACACAAGCAACATCAGCGTCCAGTGTGAAGCTATAGTAAAGGTTCACGGGGTCTTTCCGTCTAGCCGCGGGTACACAGCATCTTCACTGCGATTTCAATTTCACTGAGTCTCGGGTGGAGACAGCGTGGCCATCATTACGCCATTCGTGCAGGTCGGAACTTACCCGACAAGGAATTTCGCTACCTTAGGACCGTTATAGTTACGGCCGCCGTTTACCGGGGCTTCGATCAAGAGCTTCGCTTGCGCTAACACCATCACTTAACCTTCCGGCACCGGGCAGGCGTCACACCCTATACGTCCGCTTGCGCGTTTGCAGAGTGCTGTGTTTTTAATAAACAGTTGCAGCCACCTGGTATCTTCGACCGGTTCACGCTTAGGGAGCCAGTCCCCTCACGCTAGTCCGGCGTGCCTTCTCCCGAAGTTACGGCACCATTTTGCCTAGTTCCTTCACCCGAGTTCTCTCAAGCGCCTGGGTATTCTCTACCTGACCACCTGTGTCGGTTTGGGGTACGGTCCCACTGTATCTGAAGCTTAGAGGCTTTTCCTGGAAGCGTGGCATCGATGACTTCCGGAGCGTAGTCCGTTCGTCTCGTCTCTCGGCCTTGGGGAACCGGATTTGCCTGATCCCCCAGCCTACTGACTTTCACCAGGACAACCAACGCCTGGCTCACCTAGCCTTCTTCGTCCCCCCATCGCAATACAGTGAGGTACGGGAATATTGACCCGTTTCCCATCGACTACGCCTTTCGGCCTCGCCTTAGGGGCCGACTCACTCTGCTCCGATTAGCGTCGAACAGAAACCCTTGGTCTTCCGGCGAGGGCGTTTTTCACGCCCTTTATCGTTACTCATGTCAGCATTCGCACTCGTGATACCTCCAGCGAGCTTCTCAACTCCCCTTCATTGGCTTACACGACGCTCCTCTACCGCGAATTCACACCTAAGCATGAACTCACCCGTAGCTTCGGTACCTGATTTAGCCCCGTTACATCTTCCGCGCAGGCCGACTCGACTAGTGAGCTATTACGCTTTCTTTAAAGGATGGCTGCTTCTAA
>CAJXLA010000015.1 GCA_913055795.1 uncultured Alcanivorax sp.
TCAGGTGAAGAAACTGGTCCCCAATCTCACCCATGCCCACGCCGCGGCGAGCCTGGGTTCAGTGGCCACCCTCATCGGCCCGCCGCGCGTGACCAGCCATGTGGAGCTCACCCGGGAAGAGCGCAAGGCCATGGGCATTCCGGAGAGCCTGATCCGCTATTCGGCGGGGGTGGAGAACGGCGATGATCTGATCGAGGATCTACAGAGGGGACTGGCTGCGCTGTAACTTCGCTCCGGAGCGATTCAGGTGTCGGCGCCGGGGATGCCGCCGGCGTCACTGGCCTGGGCATTGCGCCGGTAGCCGTGGAACTTTGCGAGAACCTCGTTCATCTGTTCGTCTGTGAGCAAAACCGGCTCGCCCACATTGAGCGCCTGCATGTAGCAGCGTGCCAGCAGCTCCACTTCTTGCGCCAGTTCCAGCGCCGCTTCGGGACTGTCCGCCAGCGCCACCTGACCATGATTGGCCATCAGGCAGGCGTCGCGTTCGGCGATGCCGGCCTGAACATTTTCGGCGAGGTGCTGTGTGCCGAAGGTGGCATAGGGCACGCAGGGAATATCCGTACCTCCGGCGACGGCGACCATGTAATGAAAGGCCGGGATCGGTCTGTTCAGACAGGCGAGGCTGGTAGCCCAGGGCGAGTGCACATGCACTACTGCCCGTGCATCCGGACGTTGCCGGTAGATGGCGGCATGGAAGCCCCATTCGCTCGAGGGTTTCAGTGCGCCTTTGTAGTCACCGTCGAGGTCACAGGGCACGACATGGTCGGAGGTCATGTCATCGAAGTGGCAACCGGAAGCGCTGATCAGCATCCCTTCGGCTACGCGCGCGCTGAGATTGCCCGAGCGTCCCTGATTGAGGCCGGTGGCGTTCATGGTCCGGGCCGTGTCCACCAGTTCCTGTTTGAGCATGGGCTGTTCGGGTTCGCTCGTCACGGGGAAAGCGCCTCAGTAGCCCAGCACCGGCCGCAGCCAGTTGCCCATATCGCGTATTTCCTCCATGCACACCTCGTGGCCCATGGGATAGGTTTTGTACACCGGGTCATAACCAAGCTGCTGCATGTGCTCCAGGCTCTGGCGGCCCAGGGCTTCGGGCAGCATGGGGTCCTGAGTGCCGTGGGCGATGAACACCGGTAGTTCACGGTTGGCTTCACCGGGCTGCGTCAGGTGGGGCGTGGCGAAATAGCTCGATAGCGCCATGAGGCCGGCCAGGGGTTTCTCATAGGTCAGCGCCGTGTGATAGGCGATGGCACCACCTTGGGAGAAGCCGGCGACAATGATCCGGCGGCTGTCCACGCCGCGCTGGATTTCCCGTTCGATCAGATCCCTTGTGGCCTGCGAAGAGGCCAGGATGCGGTCCTCATCCAGATCGCCGGCGCGGTCGAGCGAGCGGATGTCGTACCAGGCGGGCATGACCATGCCGCCGTTGATGGTGACCGGGATCTCCGGCGCATGGGGAAAGACAAAGCGCACGGCGGCGTGCTCGGGTAGCCCCAGATGAGGTACCACGGGTTCGAAGTCGTGACCGCTGGCGCCCAGGCCGTGCAGCCAGATGACGCTGGTATCCGGTGCGTCGCCGGTGGCGACTTCCACGCAATCGAGATAGTCCATGCTGGTTCGTCCTGCTGACAATGAGCGCGTACTGTAGCGCGGTGCCCGACCCGGTCGCCACCGGGACAGCCCGGATTCCGGGTGCTATCCTTGCGTTGGCAGGCTATCGAAAACTGCGTTTCGGACTCAGGCTTTCAGACCACGCTGAGTGCGCAAGGGGTTTTCCAACAGCCTGCTCGTCCAGTCACGGCGGGAAATGCATGTTCCGACGCACCAAGATTCTGGCCACGGTGGGCCCGGCGTGCAGCCGGGCCCACCAGCTCGAAGCGCTGATCGGCGCCGGAGTGAATGCCTTCCGGGTGAACTTCTCCCATGGAGACCCGGCGGACCACCAGGCTGTGGTGGACGCCATTCGTTCCGGCGCCGAGCGCCGCGGGCAAAGTGTGGCTGTGCTGGCGGATCTTCAGGGGCCCAAGATCCGTATAGCCGGATTCGCTGACGGCTCGGTCACCTTGCGCGAAGGCGATGCGTTTATTCTGGATCCGGAGCTGGGTCCGGAGGCGGGTACCGCCGAGCAAGTGGGCGTGGGCTATAAGGCCTTGCCGGACGATTGCGCCGCCGGCGATACGCTGCTGCTCGACGACGGGCTGATCGAGCTGCGCGTGGAAGCCATTCACGGGCGTCGGATCCATTGCCGGGTGGTGATCGGCGGGCGGCTGTCCAGCCGCAAGGGCATCAACCGGCGCGGCGGCGGTCTGACCGCGCCCGCGCTCACGGACAAGGACCGCGCCGATATCCGCACGGCCGCCGCCATGGATCTGGATTTTCTGGCCGTGTCCTTTCCCCGTAATGCCGACGACATGAACGAAGCCCGGCGCCTGTACGAACAAGCCGGCGGGCGCGGCAACCTGGTGGCCAAGATTGAACGGGCCGAAGCGGTCGCTGAACCGGATACGCTGGACGGCATTATCGAAGCCTCGGACGGGGTCATGGTCGCGCGCGGGGATCTGGCCGTGGAAATCGGGGATGCCGAGCTGGTCGCGGTGCAGAAACATATCATTCAGCGTGTGCGGGCGCTGGATCGTTTCGTGGTTACCGCCACCCAGATGATGGAATCCATGATTCACGCCCCGCAGCCCACGCGCGCCGAGGTGTCCGATGTGGCCAATGCCGTGCTCGACGGCACGGACGCGGTCATGCTCTCGGCGGAAACGGCGGTGGGTGATCATCCCGAGGCCACGGTGTGCGCCATGGACCGGATCATCCGGGGCGCGGAACGGGCCTATCACCGGGGGCAGTCCAGTCACCGGTTGCACGAGGCCTTCGAAAACATCGACGAGTCCATTGCTCTGGCCGCCATGTATGTGGCCAATCATCTCCAGGACGTGAAGGCCATTATCGCCATGACCGAATCCGGTACCACGCCCCGGCTGATGTCGCGCATTCGCTCGGGCATGCCCATCTTCGCCTTTACACCGCATGCGCATACAAGGCGCCGGGTGGCTCTGTACCGCGGCGTGCAGCCCATGGCCTTTGATTCCGCCGAGCTCCCCAATGATGAAGTTAATGAGCGCGCGGTCCAGACGTTACGGGACCAGGACCTGGTAAAGGACGGCGACCGGATCATTATCACCAAGGGCGACTATGTCAGTGCCCATGGCGGCACCAACGCCCTCAAGGTGGTGGTCGTCGGTGGGGTGGTCCGGTGAAGGAGTGGATGCATGTTTAACCCGCTGCGCAACAGCTCGCGCGCACCGTTTTCACCCGAGACCATTCAGGCGTACTGGACGCCCCTGGCCTGGGAGCGGCCCACGCCGCCGCCCACCGGCGCCGGCGATTATTTACGCCATTACGGGTTGAACCTCGTCGACACCGGTGAGGCTGAGCATCAGGATTTCGGCTACTTCACGGCCAACGAGCAGCTGATCTGTGCGCAGGTGTTCTGGCCCGCGGAGCCGGTGGGCACGACCCTGGTCTGTCACGGCTATCTGGATCACGCCGGCCTCTATACCCATCTGATCCGGGATCTGCTGGCGCTGGGCCAGGTGGTGGTGATCTATGATCTGCCCGGCCACGGCCTGTCCACGGGCCGCGAGGTGGCCATTGATTCGTTCCAGGAGTACCTGACCGTACTGCGCACCTGTTTCATGCACATGAAGGGTCATCTGCCCCGGCCCTGGCACTTGCTGGCCCAGAGCACGGGCGGCGCCGTGGCCATGGACTGGATGCTCTATCCGCGTGAAGGCGACCCGGAGCTCATGGCCGTGGTGCTGCTGGCGCCGCTGGTGCGCCCGGCCGGCTGGCCCTGGGTGCGGCTGGCGCATACGCTCGTCAGTCCTTTCCGCGACTACGTGAAGCGGATCTTCACGAGCAATTCCAGTGACCCGGATTTTCTCGATTTTCTCCAGAACCGGGATCCGTTGCAGTCCTGGCGGCTGTCGTCGCACTGGGTGGGTGCGCTGCGGGAATGGGTGCAGCGCTTTCTCGATGCCGAACCCTGCGGCTATGCCCCCGTGGTGCTCCAGGGCGATGCCGACGACACCGTCGACTGGACATTCAACCTCCCGGCCATCCGGGCGCGCTTTCGCCAGGCGGAGATTCACATGATTCCCGGCGCCGGGCATCATCTGGCCAATGAAACGCCGGAACACCGCGCCGTGATACGGCGCTGCCTCCGCGACCGGCTGGGTGCGCACCCGGCAGGGGCGTCCTCGCCTCGCGCTTGACCCCGCCCCCGGATGGTCCCAATCTGTGGTGACCGGCATCCACGGAGGAACGGCACGGGCCGCACTCCTCCGGCCATCACGACCGGGAGGTTCACCACCGATGAACCCGCAGGCGTTTCAGGAACTCTGGCCCCTGGGTCTGTATCTCTTCTTCGTGCTCGCCCTGGTGGCGGGCATGCTCATCATTTCCGCCTTGCTGGGGCAGCGCTCACCGTCGGCGGCGTCGAAGCGCGGCCGTAACGAACCCTTCGAGTCCGGCATCGTTTCCGTGGGCTTCGGCCGTTTTCGCATTTCGGCGCACTTCTACATGGTCGCCATGCTGTTCGTGCTTTTCGATCTGGAAGTGGTCTATATCATTGCCTGGGCCATCGCCTGGGATGCCGTGGGCTGGTCCGGGTACTGGGGTTTGCTGGTTTTCGTGGGCATCCTCGTGGCCGGTCTGGCCTGGGAGTGGCGCCAGGGGGCGCTGGAGTGGCATCCCGGTGGCCGTGACGTGCCCGACATCCAGCGTCCGTTGCAACTGCGCAAGGGAGATTCCTGATGCAGTGGTCCCTGTCGCGTCCGGGTGAAATCAGTACCCGCGACGAAACCGACGATCCGCAATTCGAAAGCGCGGTGCGGCGCAATGTGCTCATGGCCAATCTGGAAGAGTTGCTGGCCTGGTGCCGCAAGTATTCGCTCTGGCCGTTCAACTTCGGCCTGTCCTGCTGCTACGTGGAGATGACCACGGCCTTTACCGCGCCCCACGATATTGCCCGCTTTGGTTCCGAGATTCTGCGGGCCTCGCCGCGTCAGGCGGACGTGATCGTGATTTCCGGCACCGTTTTCATGAAGATGGCACCGGTCATCCAGCGGCTCTATGATCAGATGCTGGAGCCCAAATGGGTGATCTCCATGGGGTCCTGTGCCAATTCCGGTGGGATGTACGACATTTACAGCGTCGTCCAGGGCGTGGACAAGTTCATGCCCGTGGATGTCTATGTATCCGGCTGCCCGCCCCGGCCCGAGGCTCTGTTGCAGGGGCTGTCCATGCTGCAGGAATCGGTGGGTGCTGAACGCCGCCCGCTGAGCTGGGCCATTGATGATCAGGGCGTGCATACGGAACCCCAAACCGGCCAGCGCGAACAGAAACGCCGGGAGAACGCCGAGATCACCACCTTGCGTGATCCGGATCAGCTCTAGCCCGGGAGAGAAAGATCAACGCCATGAGTGAAGCCCTCGCGGCCACACAAGCACTGGAACAGGCTCCCGGGGCTCCGGATTTCCGCAGCCAGCCCACGGCGGACGCCGTGCCCACGCTCTGGGTGGCGGCGGATCAGCTGCGGGCCATGCTGCGTTTTCTCAAGCATGAAATCGATCGGCCCTACGGCATGCTCTATGACCTGACGGCCATCGATGAACGCCTGCGTCAGCACCGCGCGGATCAGCCCGCCAGTGAATGCACTCTGGTCTATCAGCTGTTCTCGTTTGAACGCGACGACATGATCCGGGTCAAGGTGGCGCTGGCAGGCGACTGGCGCGCGCCCACCATTACCGATCTCTGGCCCAACGCCAACTGGTACGAACGCGAGGTCTTCGATCTCTTCGGCGTGGATTTCGAGGGCCATCCCCATCTCACGCGCATCATCATGTCGCCCACCTGGCAGGGGCATCCGCTGCGCAAGGAACATCCGGCCCGGGCCACCGAGATGGGGCCCTATGAACTGCCGGACGAGAAACTCCAGGAAGAACAGGACGCGCTGCGTTTTCGGCCCGAAGACTGGGGCATGGAACGCAAGCGCGACGGCGCCGAGCTGATGTTCCTCAATCTTGGCCCCAACCACCCCAGCGCCCATGGCGTCTTTCGCGTGGTGCTGCAACTCGACGGCGAGGAAATCGTCGACGCCGTGCCGGATATCGGCTATCACCACCGCGGTGCGGAAAAGATGGCGGAACGCCAGACCTGGCATTCGTTCATCCCTTATACCGACCGCATTGATTATCTCGGCGGCGTCATGAACAACTTCCCCTATGTCATGGCCGCCGAACAGCTGGCCGGCATCCAGGTGCCGGACCGCGTCCAGGTTACGCGCATCATGCTCTCGGAGCTGTTCCGCATCAGCTCCCACCTGCTGTTCCTGGGCACCTTCCTGCAGGACGTGGGGCAGATGTCGCCGGTGTTCTATATGTTCACCGACCGGCAGAAGATCTACGACATTATCGAGGGTGTCTGTGGTTTTCGCATGCATCCGGCCTGGTTCCGCATCGGCGGACTCGCCCAGGATCTGCCGCAGGGCTGGGAAAAGGCGGTGAAGCAGTTCCTGAACTGGATGCCGGCGCGCCTGCGCGAATACGAAAAGATGGGCATGAAGAATGCCCTGGTGAAAAAACGCACCCGGGATATCGGCGCCTATACCTACGAAGAAGCCATCGACTGGGGGGTGACCGGCCCGGGGCTGCGCGCGGCCGGATTGGAGTGGGATCTGCGCAAGCAGCGTCCCTACTCCGGCTACGAGCAGTTCGACTTCGATGTGCCCACGGGCAAGCGCGGCGACAGCTATGATCGAGCCTGGGTCCGTTTCGAGGAAATGCGCCAGAGTCTGCGCATTATCGAGCAATGCATGAAAAACATGCCGGCGGGGGAGTACAAGGCCCGGCACAAACTCACCACGCCCCCGGTGAAAGACCACACCATGCACGATATCGAGACGCTGATTCATCATTTCCTCAGCGTCAGCTGGGGGCCGGTGATGCCGGTGGGGGAAACCTCGGCCATGGTGGAGGCCACCAAGGGGCTGAACAGCTATTACATGATCAGCGACGGCGGCAACATGTCGTACCGCACACGCATTCGCACGCCGTCCTTCCCGCACCTGCAGATGATTCCGCTGCTGTGCCGGGGCATGATGATTCCGGATCTGATCGCGATCCTGGGTTCCATTGATTTTGTCATGGCGGATGTGGACCGATGACGGCCGAACGCATTCAGGCCTTTGTTCTCTCGGATGAGGAAAAGGCGGACATCGACGCGGAAATGAGCCACTACGAGGATCCGGGCGCGGCCAGCGTCGAGGCCCTCATGGCCGTGCAGCAGCGCCGCGGCTGGGTCAGTGACGAAGCCCTGCACGCGGTGGCGGCATATTCCGGTATTCCGGCAGCACAGCTGGAAGGCGTGGCCACCTTCTACAACCTGGTCTTCCGTCAGCCCGTGGGCCGCCATGTGATCTTCGTCTGTGACAGTGTGAGTTGCTGGCTCTGTGGCTATGACGACCTGGTTCAGAGCCTGTGCGCGAAGCTCGACATTGATTTCGGCCAGACGACCGCCGACGGTCGTTTTACCTTATTGCCGTCGGTTTGCCTGGGCAATTGCGATCATGCGCCGGCCCTGATGATTGATGATGATCATCACGGGCCGGTGCAGGCGGACGAACTCGATCGTGTTCTGGAGGGGTATTCATGAGCACGACACCACTGACCGAACGCATCCGCGCCGACCGCACACCCATGACGCTCGAGGAATATCGCGCGGCGGGCGGCTATGACGGACTGCATCAGGCGCTTGCCATGGCGCCGACGGACATTACCGCGCTGCTCAAGGACGCGAATCTGCGCGGGCGTGGCGGTGCCGGTTTTCCCACGGGCTTGAAGTGGTCCTTCGTGCCCATGGATGACAACACCGGCTTGAAATACATCATCTGCAACGCGGATGAAATGGAGCCCGGCACATTCAAGGATCGGCTGCTGCTGGAAGGGGATCCGCACCAGATGATCGAGGCCATGATCGTCAGTGGCTACGCCATCCAGGCGAATGTGGGCTACATCTTTCTGCGCGGTGAATACAAGCTCGCCGCGCAACGTCTGCGCACGGCCATGGCCGAGGCCCGCGAAGCCGGTCTGCTGGGCCGCAATGTCCAGGGCAGTGGTTTCGACTTTGAACTCTATCTGCACACCAGTGCCGGGCGCTATATCTGTGGCGAGGAAACCGCGCTGTTGTCCTCGCTCCAGGGCGAGCGGGCTGTGCCCCGGGCCAAGCCCCCCTTCCCGCAACAGGTGGGGCTCTTCGGTCGGCCGTCGGTGGTGAACAATGTCGAGACGCTGTGCAATGTGCCCCATATCGTGCGTGAGGGCGTGGACTGGTTCCGCAATCTCAGTCACAGCGAGGACGGCGGCACCAAGCTCTATGGCGCCAGTGGGCGTGTTAACAATCCGGGCGTCTATGAACTGCCCATTGGCACGCCTTTGCGCGAGGTGCTGGAAGAACACGCCGGCGGCATGAAAGACGGCTACCAGTTCAAGGCCGTGCTTCCCGGAGGCGCGTCCACGCCCATGCTCACGCGGGACCATCTGGATCTGGCCCTGGATTTCGATTCCGTGGGCAAGGCGGGCAGCCGCCTGGGTACCGGCACCCTGGTGGTCATCGACGACCGCACCAGCATCGTTGGACTCCTGCGCAATCTGGAACACTTTTTCGCCCAGGAATCCTGCGGCTGGTGCACACCCTGCCGCGACGGCCTGTCCTGGGTGGAAAAGATTCTGGCGCAGATGCAAGCCGGCGCCGGCCAACCCGGTGATATCGAGGTGCTGGAACAACACGTGCGCGATCTGGGGCCCGGCAAAGCCTTCTGCGCCCATGCGCCGGGGGCGGTGGGGCCGCTGGATACGGCACTCCGGTATTTCCGCGACGAGTTCGAACAAGCGATCGCCGCCCACGCGACCGCGGGAGGGCAGTAGTCATGGCCATCATCTATGTCGACGGCCGGCCCATCGAGGCGGACGAGAACACCAACCTGCTACAGGCCTGTCTGCAGGCCGGGCTGGATCTGCCCTATTTCTGCTGGCATCCGGCGCTTGGCTCCGTGGGCTCCTGCCGTCAGTGCGCGGTGACCCAGTACCAGGACGAAAACGACGACCAGGGCCAGCTGGTCATGGCCTGCATGACGCCGGCCGCCGAGGGCACGCGCATCACTCTTGCCGATGAAAGCTCGAGTGACTTCCGCGCGTCCATCATCGAGTGGATGATGACCAATCATCCCCATGACTGTCCCGTGTGCGAAGAGGGCGGCGAGTGTCATCTTCAGGACATGACGGTAATGACCGGCCACAATTACCGCCGCTATCGCTTCAACAAGCGCACCTTCCGCAATCAGGATCTGGGGCCTTTCATTGGCCACGAGATGAACCGGTGCATTACCTGCTACCGCTGTGTGCGTTTCTACAATGACTATGCCGGCGGCACGGATCTGGCCGCTCTGGGTCAGCGTAATCAGGTCTATTTCGGCCGGCACGAGGATGGCCCCCTGGAGAACGAATTCAGCGGCAATCTCGCCGAGGTCTGTCCCACGGGCGTTTTCACCGACAAGCCGCTGGGCGAACGCTATACCCGCAAGTGGGATCTGCGTTCAGCGCCGTCCGTATGCACGCATTGTTCGCTGGGCTGCAATACCAGTCCGGGCGAGCGCTATGGCGTATTGAAGCGCGTCCAGAATCGCTATAACGGTGACGTGAACGGCTACTTCCTGTGTGACCGGGGGCGCTTCGGCTATGACTTCGTCAACAGCGACGAACGCATCCGCCGGCCCCGGATGCGGGGGCCGGATGGACGCACGGATATGGACGCGGGCGAATTGCTGGAGCGCATGGCCCAGATGGCCGAGGGCACCAGTCTCATCGGCATTGGTTCGCCGCGCGCCAGTGTCGAAACCAACTTCGCACTTCAACAATTGGTGGGCGAGGCGAACTTCTCCACCGGTCTGTCGGCGGCGGAACAGCGCCGGGTGGAACTCGCGCGCGAAATCCTCGCCGAGGGCCCGGTGGCGACCCCGCCCATGCGCGAAACCGAAAACGCCGATGCGGTGCTGGTGCTGGGCGAGGACGTCACCGCCACCGCGCCCCGGCTGGCGCTGAGCCTGCGTCAGTCCGTGCGCAACGCCGGTTTTGAACGCGCCGCGGAACTCCAGGTGCCGTCCTGGCGGGACGCCACCGTGCGCGAGCTGGAGCGTCACCACCGCAGCCCGCTCTTCCAGGTGGTGCCCTGGGCGACGCGCCTGGACGATACCGCGCGCTACAACCTCTATCGCCGTCCGGAAGCCATTGCCCGGCTGGGTCATGCCGTTGCGCACGCCATCGACCCGGACGCACCCGAGCCCGTCGGCCTGAGCGCGTCGGAAGCCGACCATGCCGCGGATATCGCCGAAACCCTGAAGCAGGCTCAACGGCCCCTGGTGGTCTCGGGTACAGGCGCGCACAGTGAAGCCGTATTGCACGCGGCGGCGAATGTGGCCCGGGCCCTGCATCGCTGTCACGCTCAGCCGGAGCAGGTGGGCATTACCCTGACGCTGCCCGAAGCCAACAGCCTGGGCCAGGCCCTGCTGGGGGGCGAGGATCTGGACACGGCTTTGGAACGCGCGGCCGCTGGCGGCCATACCCTGGTGGTGGCCGAAAACGACCTCGCGCGCCGCGCCGATGGCGACCGGGTGCGTCAGGCCTTCCGCGCCTCGCGTCAGGTGATTGTCCTGGATCATCTGGAGAACGAAACCACGGATCAGGCTTCGGCGGTTCTGCCCGCGGGCACCTTTGCCGAGGCGGATGGCACCCTGGTCAACAACGAGGGCCGGGCCCAGCGCTTTTTCCAGGTCTTCGAGCCGGACCCGGTGATCCAGGAGAGCTGGCGCTGGCTGGTGGCCTTGGCCTGGAGCCTGGACGCCGAAACCGAGATGCTCTGGTGGAGCCAGCTGGATCAGGTGATCGAGACCTGTTCCCGTAGTTGCCCCGAACTGGGCGGCATTGTCGACGCCGCGCCTCGGGCCGATCACCGCGTTCAGGGCCTGCGCGCTGCCCGGGAACCGGCCCGGTACAGCGGCCGCACCGCCATGGACGCTGCCGTGAGCGTTCACGAACCCGGCCCGCCGCGGGACGAGGACACGCCCATGACCTTCACCATGGAGGGTTATGGCGGCCCGGGCCACACCGATCCCAACCTGATCGCCACCACCTGGTCACCGGGCTGGAACTCCGAGCAGTCGGTGAACAAGTTCCAGGCGGAAATCAATGGCGCCATGGCCGGCGGCAATCAGGGCCGGCGGCTGATCGAACCGGCCGGGGCGAGCGACTGGTATCCGGCCGTGCCGGAGGAAGACGGCGAGGGCTGGCGTGCGCTGCCCTATCACGCCTTTTTCGGCAGCGAGGAACTCAGCGCCGCGTCCGGGCCCATCCGCGAACGCGTGGCCGAGGCGTGGCTGGGGGTTGCTCCTGAAGTGCTGGAAGAGCGCGGCCTGGACGAGGGCACGGAATTCGAGCTGCGCCTGGACGATGTCAGCGTGCGCTTGCCCGTGCGTGCGCTGGAGGGGCTGGCCATGGACTGCGTGGCCGTGCCCGTGGGGCTCACGGATCTGCCCGACCATCGTCTGCCCGCGGACTGTGAGCTGATCGGGCCGGAGGCGAACTGATGCTGCTCAAGATCGCCGAAATCCTGTTCATTTTCGGCGTGCTCATTCTGGGCGCGGCGGCGCTCACCTGGGTGGAACGGCGTCTGCTGGGCCTGTGGCAGGACCGTTATGGCCCCAACCGCGCCGGGCCCTTGGGTATTCTTCAGCCCGTGGCGGACATGGTGAAGATTCTTACCAAGGAAGACTGGATTCCGCCCTTCGCCGATCGCGTGCTCTATGTGATCGCGCCGGCGATCATCATTATCGCCACCTTCATGGTGTTCGCGGTGATTCCGTTGAGCCCGAGTCTGGGCGTGATCGAACTCAATATCGGGTTGCTGTTCTTTCTCGCCATGGCGTCACTGTCAGTGTATTCGGTGGTGCTGGCGGGCTGGGCGTCGAATTCCAAGTATGCGTTGCTGGGCGGTGTGCGCGCCGCGTCCCAGATGATCAGCTATGAAGTCTTCATGGCGTTGTCCCTGGCGGGTGTGATCATGATGGCCGGCTCCTTCAATCTGCGCACCATTGTCGAGGCGCAACAGGGGCTCTGGTTCGTGGTGCCGCAGTTCTTCGGCTTTGTTGCCTTTTTCGTGGCCGGACTGGCCGAATCCCATCGCTTGCCGCTGGACCTGCCTGAAAGCGAACACGAGCTGACCGCCGGCTTTCATACCGAGTATTCGGGCATGAAATTCGGCATGTTCTTTCTGGGCGAATATGTGGGCGTGATCGTGACCTCGGCCATGATCGTCACGCTCTTCATGGGCGGCTGGCACGGGCCCTGGCTGCCGCCGCTGGTCTGGTTCGGGCTCAAGATGGCGTTTTTCGTGGCGCTGTTCGTGCTGCTGCGCGCCGCGATTCCGCGGCCGCGTTATGATCAGCTCATGGCCTTTGGCTGGAAACTTCTTCTGCCGTTGACGCTGGCGAACGCCGTGATCACCGGCGGCGTTCTGCTGGCGGGGAGTTAAGCATGCTGAGTCAGTTGCGAAGCCTCTGGTGGGTCTTTCTGCATACGTTCCGCAAGCGCGATACGTTGCAGTATCCCGAGGAAGAGGTCTATCTGCCGCCGCGCACACGCGGCCGCATTGTGCTCTCGCGCGACCCGGACGGCGAGGAACGCTGTGTTGCTTGCAACCTATGCGCCGTTGCCTGTCCCGTGGACTGCATTTCGCTGGCCAAGGCGGAAGATGATCAGGGGCGCTGGTATCCCGATTTTTTCCGGATCAATTTCTCGCGCTGCATCTATTGCGGCATGTGCGAGGAAGCCTGCCCCACCTATGCCATCCAGCTGATTCCGGATTTCGAAATGGCGGAGTACGACCGCGCCAACATGGTCTACGAGAAGGACGATCTGCTCATTGCGGGCACGGGCAAGTATCCGGACTATAACTTTTATCGTGTCGCCGGCATGGCCGTGGGCGGCAAGGACAAGGGCGAGGCGGAAAACGAGGACTATCCCATTGATCCGAAGAGCCTGATGCCCTGATGCGTGTGTAGAAGGAAAGAGTTCATGACCGTCGTTTTCTACAGCACCGCCGTGATTGCCATACTCGCCACCCTGCTGGTGGTCACGGGCCGGCATGCCGTCCATGCGTTGCTCTATCTGGTGGTGTCGCTCTTTGCCGTGGCGGTCTTGTTCTATCTCATGGGCGCCCCCTTTGCCGCCGCCCTGGAGATCATCATCTATGCCGGCGCCATCATGGTGCTCTTTGTCTTTGTGATCATGATGCTGAACCTGGGCCGCGCGGACATGGAGCAGGAAGAGCGCTGGCTGGCGCCCACCACCTGGCTGGGGCCGGCGGTGCTGTCTGCCGTTTTGCTGGGGCAGTGGCTCTGGGTGCTGCGCCAGGGCGGCGGTGGCGATATCACCGGCGAGATCGTGGGTGCGCGCGAGCTGGGCATCGCCCTGTTCTCGCAATACCTGCTGGCGGTGGAAATGGCCGGCCTGTTGTTGCTGGCCGCGCTGGTGGGCGCCTTCCATCTGGGCCGCAAGCGCCGGGAGGACGACGAATGACCACGATTCCCCTGGAACACGCGCTCATGCTGGCCGCCATTCTGTTCGCGCTGGGTGTGGCGGGCGTACTCATGCGACGCAATATCGTCTTTGTGCTGATGTCGCTGGAAATCGTGCTCAATGCCACGGGCCTGGCCTTCGTGGCCGCCGGCATGCGCTGGGGTGAGCCCGACGGCCAGGTGATGTTCGTGTTCGTGCTCACCCTGGCGGCGGCGGAAGTCACGGTGGCGCTGGCGCTCATGCTCCAGGCGGTGAAGCATTACGGCACACTGGATCTGGATATACTCCGGCGGATGCGAAACTGATGGAACTGCTGCTCTGGCTCATACCGCTTCTGCCCCTGGCCGGCTTTCTGGTGCTGGCTGTTGCAGGCGCGCGTCTGCCCAAAGCCGGCGTGGCCGTGGTGGGAGCCGGTTCCGTGGGCCTGGCCGCTTTGACCGCCGCCTTGCTGGCGGCGCTTTTCTACAATGCCGGTTCGGATCCGGTGATCGCCCGGCTGGGCCCCTGGTTCCGGGCCGGGGATCTGAGCGCGGACTTTACGCTTTATCTGGACCAGCTCGCCGTCATCATGACACTGGTGATCACGGGCGTGGGCTTTCTCATTCATGCCTTCTCCACCGAGTTCATGGCGGACGAGGCGGATTACCGGCGCTACTTCGCCTATCTCAATCTCTTTGTCGCCGCCATGCTGATGCTGGTGCTGGCGGACAATCTGGTGCTGCTCTTTCTGGGCTGGGAAGGTGTCGGGTTGTGCAGCTATCTGCTCATAGGCTACTGGCACCGGGATCCCGCCAACGGCTATGCCGCGCGCAAGGCCTTCGTGGTGACGCGCATCGGCGACGTGGCGCTGTTGCTGGGCCTCTTCCTGCTGTTCGTGGAGCTGGGCGAATTCAGCATTCAGCCCTTGTTGGCGGGCGCGCCCCTGTACTTTGAAAGCGGCGCGGCGCGCATGGAGCTGATCGCCTTCCTGATCCTCGGCGGGGCCGTGGGCAAGTCCGCCCAGCTGCCGTTGCAGGTCTGGCTACCCGATGCCATGGCCGGTCCCTCGCCGGTCAGTGCCCTGATTCATGCCGCCACCATGGTGACCGCCGGGGTCTATCTGATCGCCCGGCTGCATCCGCTGTTCGAACTGGCGCCCGTCGCGCAAATGATGGTGGCGCTGGTGGGGCTGGCCACGCTACTGGTGGCCGCCTGGGCGGCGCTGTCCCAGCGCGATATCAAGCGCATTCTCGCCTATTCCACCATCAGCCAGATCGGCTATATGTTCCTGGCACTGGGCGTGGGCGCCTGGGGCGCGGCCATCTTCCATCTGGTGACTCATGCCTTTTTCAAGGCGCTGCTCTTCCTGGGGGCCGGCCGGGTGATCGAGCACATGCATCATGAGCACGACATCTTCCGCATGGGCGGCTTGCGCCGGGTCATGCCCTTTACCTTTGGCGTTTTTCTCGCGGGCGCCGCCTCGCTGGCGGCCGTGCCCTGGCTGACGGCGGGCTTCTACAGCAAGGACCAGATCCTGCTGGCCGCCGCCGGCGCGCCCGAACTGGGCACGCTCTTGTTCGCCGGAGGTGTGATCGGTGCCCTCATGACTGCCTTCTACAGCTTCCGGCTGGTGTTCACGGTCTTCTTCGGTGAGCCGGTAACACAGGAACGCGAACACGCGGGCTGGCGCATCCAGGCGCCGCTGGCGCTGCTCGGCGTGCTCTCCATTGCCGGCGGCCTGATTCCGCTGCCGCTGGAGCAGGTGTTTCCGGACCATCATGCCTCCCATGCGCTGGGCCTGGTGTTGCTGGCCGCGGGCGTGGCCCTGGCCGGGATCGCGCTGGCCTGGTGGACCCATGGGCGCCGCCGGCCCACGGGCGAGACCGCAAACTGGCCGCTGTGGCGGCGCGGGCTGGACCGCTGGCAGGCGTCCGGGCTGGGTTTCGATGCCGTCTATGGCGTGCTGGTGGAAACCCCTTTCAATACCACGGCCCGGGCATTGCGCGGTGAAATCGTGGACCGGGCCGTGGCGCTGGTGATTGCGGTGAACCAGGGGCTGAACGCGTTGACCGCGCGCCTGCAGAACGGCCGTATTCGTCACTATGCCCTGGGTGTGGTCCTGGGCGTGCTGGCACTGCTGATTCCGGTGGTCTGGCTATGACGCTGATGGCGCTGATTGCATTGCCGCTGCTGGCCGCGCCCCTGGTCTGGTGGCTGGGCCGGGACAACCCGGGGCGTGCCGGGGTGCTGGCTCTGATCGCGGTGCTGGCGGATCTGGCGCTGGCCCTGACGCTTTTCACCGCCGGTGGTGACGCGGAACCCTGGCTGCAGCGCTGGCAGGTGGACTGGATTCCGCGCTTCGGCATCCAGATTCTTCTCGCCGTGGACGGGCTGGGCCTGCTCATGGTGCTGCTTACCCTGGGCCTGGGCGCGGCGGCGATTCTCGCCTCCCTGAGCGAAATCCGCGAGCGCCCCGGTTTCTACTACTTCCACATGCTGCTGGCCATCGCGGGTACGCTGGGGGTGTTCCTGGCGCTGGATCTGTTCCTGTTCTTCTTCTTCTGGGAACTCATGCTGGTGCCCATGTACTTCCTCATCAGCGTCTGGGGGCACGAGGACCGCGACCGCGCCGCCATCAAGTTCTTCATCTTTACCCAGGCCAGCGGCCTGGTGATGCTGCTCGCCATTCTGGGTCTGGTCTGGGCGCATCATGCCGACTCGGGCGAGCTGACGTTCAGTTATTTCGCCTTGCTGGAAGCCGGGCTGGATCCGCAATTCGCCTTCTGGCTCATGCTGGGCTTCTTCCTGGCCTTTACCGTCAAGCTGCCCATGGTACCGCTGCACACCTGGCTGCCGGACGCGCACACCCAGGCGCCCACGGGCGGCAGTGTGCTGCTCGCCGGCGTGCTGCTGAAAACCGGTGGCTATGGCCTGCTGCGTTTCGTGGTGCCGATCTTTCCGGAAGCCTCGGCGGCGTTCGCGCCCGTGGCGCTCTGGCTGGGTGCGGCGGGTGTGCTCTATGGGGCCGTGCTGGCTTTCGGCCAGGAGGACGTGAAACGGCTGGTGGCCTATTCCAGTGTCAGCCACATGGGCTTCGTGCTCATGGGTGTGTTCGCGCTCAATATCCAGGCCTGGCAGGGCACGGTGTTGCAGATGCTTGCCCACGGGCTCACCACGGGCGCGCTCTTCGTGATCGCCGGCCTGATTCAGCATCATTTCCATACCCGGGACATGAAGCGGCTGGGCGGGCTCTGGCACCGGCTGCCCCGGCTGGGCGTCATGGCGATGTTCTTCGCCGTGGCTTCGCTGGGCATGCCCGGGCTGGCCAACTTCGTGGGAGAGTTCCTGATCCTGGTGGGCAGTTTCCGCGCCGATGCGGTGGTCACCGCCGTGGCGGCGCTGGGCCTGATCGGCGCCGCCGTCTATTCGCTGATCCTCATCCAGCGCGTCTTCCAGGGCCCGGAAACCGAAACAACGGCCAGCGGCATAAGCCTGGACCGGCGTGAGCGCTTCCTGCTGGGTGCGCTGGCCGTGCCCGTGGTGGTGCTGGGGCTGGTGCCGCAACCGGTCATGGACCTGGCCGCGCCGGCGCTGGCGGTGCTGGAAAGCCTGATGCCGAGCGGAGTCCTGCCATGAGCATGAACGACGTCCAGGCCCTGATTCCGCTGATGATTCTGGCCGGCGCCGGGGTGGTGCTGGTGATGCTCTCCGCCTTTGTGCCCCGGCGCGGCGTGGTGGCAGCGCTTGCGGGCGTCTCGGCGGTGGCCTTTCTGCTGGCCCTGCTGCCGTATTTCGGTACTCAGGCGGTGGAAGTGGCGGAACTTCTGGTGGTGGATCCACTGACGCTCTTCTTCTGGACCCTGCTGGGTATAGCCACCCTGGTGTCGCTGATCTGGCTGATGGTCACACCCGTGGCAGAGCACGACGGCGGCGCGGAACGCTACGGTTTGATGGTGCTGGCCGCCACGGGCGCCATGGTGCTGGCCGCCGCGCAGCACTTCGCCGCGCTTTTCCTGGGTCTGGAGTTGCTGAGTGTCAGCCTGATCATTCTGGTGGCCTGGCAGTGCCGCCGCGCGCTGTCCATCGAGGCCGGGCTGAAGTATCTGGTGCTCTCCGGACTGGCCACCGGCTTTCTGTTGTTCGGCATGGCGCTGATCTATGCCGCCTCCGGCTCCCTGGCCTTCGAGATTACCGGCCGGGCTCACCCGGCCCAGGTGGGTGAACTCTACTGGCTCGCGGGCATGGCGATGCTGCTGGCCGGCCTGGTGTTCAAGCTCTCCATTGTGCCGCTGCACTTCTGGACCCCGGATGTGTATCAGGGCGCATCGCTACCGGTCACCGGCTTTCTCGCCACCGTCTCCAAGGGCGCCGTGCTGGCCGTTCTGGTCCGCCTGTATTTCGACATGGCCCTGGCGGACGCGGGCGGGCTCTGGATGGGCCTCGCGGTTCTGGCCGGTGCGTCCATGCTGGTGGGCAACTGGCTGGCGCTGCGCCAGAACCAGCTCAAGCGCCTGCTTGCCTATTCCTCCATCGCGCACATGGGCTATGCCCTGGCGGCGCTGCTTGCCGGCGGCGCGCTGGCGCTGGAAGCCGTGGTTTTTTATCTGGCGTTTTATCTGGCCACCACCCTGGGCGCGTTCGGTGTACTGGCGGTGCTCTCCCGTCCGCAACATGAATGCGAACGGCTCGATCAGCTCCAGGGGCTGTACCACCACCGTCCGGCGTTGGCCCTGATCCTGACCGTCATGCTCTTCTCGCTGGCGGGCGTGCCCCTGACCGGCGGCTTTATCGGCAAGTTCTATGTCCTCGCCTCCGGCGCCGCCTCCGAACTCTGGACCCTGATGGCCCTGGTGATCGCGGGCAGCGCCATCGGCCTCTACTACTACCTGCGCGTGGTGCTGGCGCTCTTCCGTGCGCCCGCGGAGACATCCAGCTTCCGGTCGGCCACGGTGCCCTCTACGATAGTGCTGGTCGCGCTTACCCTGGTCGTACTCTGGCTGGGGCTTTATCCCGCGCCGCTGTCGGATGGGCTGGCGCGCATCGCGGAGCTGGCGCTGCCGGGGTAGCGCCTGAATTGTTTTTAACCACAGAGATCACAGAGAGCACAGAGGCGGGACTTCCTTGTTTTGTGCTCTCTGTGCCCTCCGTGGTATCTATCGAAACGCCAATAACAAACTCGATTCCTGGCTGGCTCCCGGCCCTCTGCTTCAGGCGGCGGTACGCAGCTCCCGAAGCGCGGAAGCGACAACGCCGGCGCCCGAGCGCAGTAACAACACCAGCAGGCCCAGCGCCACGACAATATCGGGCCAGCCGGAGCCGGTGAGCCAGACCCCGCCGGCGGCAACGAAGACCGATAGATTGGCGGCTATGTCATTGCGCGAACATTCCCAGACCGAACTCATGTTCACGTCCTCGTGGCGGTGGCGCCAGAGCAGATAGAGGCAAACGGAATTGCCGGCCAGGGCCACCAGACTGAAAAGCCCCATGACCTCGAATACGGGGGTGGCGGGGACAAGGAGTCTGTAGCCGATCTGCCCCGCGACCGCGCCGGCGGCGAGCAGGATCAGGATCCCCTTGAACAAGGCCACCCGCGCCTTGGCCCCGGCGCCCCGTGCCACCACGAAGAGGCTGAGTCCGTAGGTGAGGGCATCGCCCAGGTTGTCCAGGCTGTCGGCGAGCAACGCGCTGGAGTCACTGTAGAGCGCCGCCGACACGATTACGGCGAAAAGCAGCACATTGATGCCCAGCACCATGCGCAGTGTGCCGCGCTGGCGTTCACGTAATGCCTCGACGGCGGATTCGTCGTTGCAGCAGTCGCCCACCGGTATACCTCGCGGTTTCCGAAATCAACACCACCATTATGAAGGTTGGGGGTTGCCAATGGCCACTGCCTCGGCCGCATAAAATGCCTGTGCAAAACTCCAAAGGGTCTCTTGTATGGACGCTATAAAGTATCCGTGACTATTCTGTTCAGGAAATCAAGATGCTCAAGCAGAAGCGCCAGGAAAACAGCCGCGCCTGGTGGAAATTCCGGCGGGATGACGAGGAATAATTCCGGATTGGTTCGTGCCGCTCGTGCGCCCGGCCCTTGCGATCGGCTTCTTATTGTCCTGATCAATACCACAGAGAGGACAGAGGCGGGATTTGCTGACTCTGTGGTCTCTGTGTTCTCTGTGGTCAAGATCCCGAAAGTCAAAGGCGATAGTGGTTCCGGAGCGGCCGGCAACAACCTGCACGATGCCGTGGAGCCGCGAGTTATCCGTGTGCGAGGGGGCGAGATACGATATCCGTATGGCCGAATGCGGAGGCAACATAAGCAAGGAAAATCTGGCTCAGCTGCGAGCGAGTCTCTCAACGCTCTCTGAAGCCTAACGCGACGAACTCCGCAGAAGGATGAAGGCCTGACCGGGACCTTCCCGGTGGAGGGTCGTGCTGGATGAAGCGAAGCGCAATCCAGTCACCTTGAGCTAATTGTTAGCATGAATGTACGTGCTCTATGAACTCCGCCATCCGATCGCGAAACTCACGGTTCATTACTTCTAGTAGAAAATTAGATAGCTCGTCACATACTTGGACACAGATATCTGGGTCGACGCTGTCGACGTTAGGCGTGAGATGGCTGTGGGCAAACATGCGTCGTATAGCAGACGCAAGGTAAGCGAAGTTGCAGATATCATCCTTCCTATATGCTTCTAGCTCGCGTTGGTGGGCCGCATTCACTCGTTCGTAAACGAAGTTATAAAAGCGGTCATCCGAATCTAGGGGCGGATCAGGGCCCGCACGTCATGTGCGCCGTGTTTCTCCAAAAGCGGACCCGCCGATTTCTGGGACTGATCTGTTATACGGAGAAGGCTCTCGAAGCCGGACCATACAAAAAGCACTCTGCAAAGGGCACTGTAGCCACGCTCAGTTGGCGCAGAGTAGCCTTCGAGTTCTACGCCACGGAACGATTTGGCGGCCCGATATCGCGCACCAAACCGATTCACGTCCCCGGTGGCACCCGAGCACCCGAATGCCTCAGCGCCGCATACAGGCACGTATGAACAGTAGTGCTCCCAATTGTCCGGATAATGGGCCATAGCGGCTCCTGCTGACAGCTAGTTCATTAGAACGGTCTTTATAACTTTTTTTCCGTTGTGCACGGCAAGCCGCTCTATGGATATCTTCGAAAAATCCTGCCATATCAGCAGGCTGGGGCGCTATGGTCAATCTCTTATAACGGTAAAAACCGGATCGACCCGTTGAACTTGGCGCGATTCTGGTGCGCTGCCAATCTTGCTGTTCGTTCAAAATCAGCATGATATCAGCGGCCGCATCTTCAGGGCGGCGGTTTTCCGTTGAAAACTGGACGCACGGAATTTGGGGAGGGCGAAACGTGGCAGGTTTTTTCGCTTGTTTGACGACGATCTGGTGAGGATCGGCTGGGATTTTGCCGGGCGAGGCCGAAGGCGAGCCCGTGAAAGTCGGGCCCCGCTGAGCCGCCGAGGGCGGTGGGCGGAGCGCAGGACAGCTTCGCCAGGGATCGGCGAAGCTAGGAGAGCCAAATCGTGGATGATTTGTCTCGCCGCGTCCTGCGTGGAGCCCGCCAACTGAGGGGATCCCGCCACCCAATCGTAGATTGGGTGGCGGGACGGTGAAGCGGGGTGTCTTTTTGTTACTCGCAGCCTTCGGCTGCTCGCCCTTCGGGCCGCACTAAAGTGCGTTCACTCGCCTGACGGCGAGATGTGCTTACTTTTTTTGGACAAGCAAAAAAGAGTAAGGCGCCCGCCGGGGCGCGTCCCGGCTTGCGCCCGTCAGGGCGCCCAGGGCATACGCTTTGTCTCCGGCCACGGTTCTTGTGCTTAACGTGTCGTCTTCCGCAGTCCGAAGCCTTACACTAAACCACGATGAGCCTTCTTGTGCTCCTCATTCGGTTCCCGTGTCATCCACGGACACCCTGTCTGCGGCCAGAAAGGCCGCCAACCGATCGCGCATCTCCGGATTGATGGCGCAGTAGAGCTGGCGCCCCTCTCGGGTCGTGGTGATCAGGCCGGCATTGGCCAGTTCCTTGATGTGGTGGGAGACCGTGGGCGCGCTGATGTTCAGTCGCTGGATACCCTCGGCCAGCAGGCAGCCCTGGGGGACGCCTTCCGGATACTTCTGCAGGCCCTGCTGCCAGTACTCCAGGAACTCGCGATAGATGTTCAGCCGGTTGGGGTTGGCCAGGGCCTTGAACGCGCGCGCCAGTTCATCGGTTTCGGTCATGCGTTCCTCTTCGCTCACGTCGAGCCAGAATGGGTCTGGTTGCCAGGGACAGTTTGACGTTTGTCGAAACTTCAAATAATTTTATGTTTATCGAATTATAGCGTACCCGTCCTTGCCCTGGCCGGCAATGGGGCGCTCAACCAAGGAGCCAGCACATGAGTTCTGCCGATACCCTGGGCCAGAGCATCACCCTCTCGGGAGGCGCCGTCCTCAAGAACCGCTTTGCCAAGTCCGCCATGAGCGAAACCATGGGCACGGTCGACAACCATGTCACCGAGGAGCTGATCCGGCTCTATGAACGCTGGGCGCGGGGCGGAGCCGGTCTGCTGATTACCGGTAACGTCATGGTCGATGCACAGCAAATCGGCGAACCGCACAATGTGGCGGTGGAAGACGAGCGCGATCTGGAGCTGCTGCAACGCTGGGCCTCCGGGGTGACAAGCCAGGGCGGTCACATCTGGATGCAGCTCAATCATCCGGGCAAGCAGATTCCGAAGATGCTCGCCACGGGCGATACCCTGTCGCCGTCCGCGGTGCCTTTTGCTCCGGAGCTGGCCTCCTATTTCAAGACCCCGCGGGCGATGAGCGAGGCGGAGATACAGGACGTCATCCAGCGCTTTGCCCGTACGGCCACCATTGCCCAAAAGGCCGGTTTTACCGGGGTTCAGATTCACGGGGCCCATGGTTATCTGGTGAGCCAGTTCCTGTCCGGGCATCACAATCAGCGCACGGATCAGTGGGGCGGCTCGCTGGAAAACCGCATGCGCTTTCCGCTGGAGGTGTACCGCGCCGTTCGCGCGAGTGTGGGCGCGGATTTCCCGGTCAGCATCAAGCTCAACAGCGCCGACTTTCAGCGCGGCGGGTTCAGCGAGGACGAATCCATGACGGTGGCGGAGACCCTGGCGGCCGAGGGTCTGGATCTGCTCGAGATCTCGGGCGGCACCTATGAAAAACCCGCCATGGCGGGTCAGGGCGTGCGCGAGAGCACGCGCCAACGCGAGGCTTATTTCCTCGACTACGCCGAACAGGTTCGCGCGCGGGTATCCGTGCCCTTGATGGTGACCGGCGGCTTCCGTAGCGCCGAGGGCATGGCCGCGGCGGTCGACAGCGGCGCCACGGACATTGTGGGGCTGGCGCGTCCCCTGGCGCTGGAGCCGGATCTGCCTGCCCGGGTTTTTGCGGGCGAGAACCCGACCAGCTCGGTGGAACCCCGCCTGACCGGCATCAAGGCCATCGATCGCATGGCGATGATGGAAGTGCTCTGGTTCGCGCGGCAGCTGCATCGCATGGGCAAGGGCAAGGATCCGGTTCGGGACGAAAGCGTGCTCATGGCCTTTATACGCAGCATGATGACCATGGCCTTTCGCTCGACGCGTACGCGCCGGATGAAGCTGCGCGCGAATACCGGCTGAGCGCCGGGCGTCAGCCGTCGATCTTCATGCTGGCCAGCATCACGGCCACCGCCTGCTCACTGATGTCTTCGACACTGCCGGGATCGGGATAGATGCCGTCGATCAGCAGCCGGCAGAGGCCGTGCAGGGTGGCCCAGCTGACCTGGGCCAGGCGGAGCATGCTTTGCTGGCCGGGCAGGGTGAGCAGGGGTTCCAGTTCCGCCATGTTGCGCGCGTAGTGACGGAAGACCCGGTAGGCGACGGCGCGCAATTCCTCCGTGGGCTGACCCGCCTGCCAGAGGGTGCGACCGAACATCAGATCATACTGTTCCGGATCCTCGGTGGCGAAGCGGATATAGGCGTGGACGAAGCGGCGCAGCTCGCTGGGCAGACGTTCGTCCGGTTGCAGGTCGGCGCCTTCCAGCAAGCCCTCCAGACGCTCAAAGCCCCGGGCCGCCAGGCTGCACAAGAGATCATTCTTGTCCCGGAAATGATGGTAGAGCGCGGACCGGGAGACACCGGCGCGCTGGGCCAGCCGGCGCAGGGTCAGCGCCTCCAGCCCCTGCTCGCGCAGCATGGTGCGCGCCTCGCGCAGAAGCGCGGCGTGCAGATCGCCATGGTGGTAGGGTGCGTATGCCATCGACTTCCTCATCTTGACAGCGTCAACATACAGGCCTATCTTGACGCTGTCCAGATCAAACCGGAGCCGAACACATGAGCACGCAAGCCTACCCCGAACTGATGGAACCGCTCGACCTGGGGTTCACCCGACTGAAAAACCGCATTGTCATGGGCTCCATGCACACCGGGCTGGAGGATCGGTTCTGGCAGCGGCGCAAGATGGGGGAATATTTCGCCGAGCGTGCGCGGGGTGGTACGGCACTGATGATTACCGGCGGCTACAGCCCCAACCGCCGGGGCTGGCTCTATCCCTATGCCAGCGCCATGTTGCGCAAGTCGGATGCCTGGAGCCACCGCACCGTGACCCGGGCGGTGCATGACGCCGGCGGCAAGATCTGTCTGCAACTGCTTCATGCCGGACGCTACGCCTATCATCCCTTTTCCGCGTCGTCGTCGGCGGTGAAATCGCCCATCAATCCGTTCAAGCCCAAGGCCATGTCGACCCGGGAGGTCAAAAAGACCGTCAAGGATTTCGCCCGCGCGGCGAAGCTGGCGAAGGAGGCCGGCTATGACGGTGTCGAGATCATGGGCTCGGAAGGCTATCTCATCAATCAGTTCACCGCGCCCCGGGTAAACCAGCGTACCGACGAATATGGTGGCAGTCCGGAAAACCGCCGGCGCTTTCCGGTGGAAGTGGTCCGGGCCGTGCGGGACGCGGTGGGTGATGACTTCATCCTGATCTATCGTCAGTCCATGATTGATCTGGTC
Organism: uncultured Alcanivorax sp.; assembly: GCA_913055795.1. GTDB lineage: Bacteria > Pseudomonadota > Gammaproteobacteria > Pseudomonadales > Alcanivoracaceae > SLJS01. The sequence goes on from CAJXLA010000015.1 coordinate 24,692, forward strand.
CCGGACGGCGCCACCCGGCAGGAGGTGCTGGATCTCGCCCGGGAAATCGAGCAGGCGGGCGCCAATATCATCAATACGGGCATCGGCTGGCACGAAGCGCGCGTGCCCACCATTGTCACCTCGGTGCCGCGTGCGGCCTTCGCGGAGGTCACGCGTCAGGTGCGCGAGGTCGTGAACATTCCCGTCATGGCCTCCAACCGGATCAACACCCCGGAGGTGGCGGAAGACATTCTCGAACGGGGGCAGGGCGATCTCATCTCCATGGCCCGGCCCCTGTTGGCGGATGCGCATTTCGCCGAGAAGGCACGCACGGCTCGGGCCGACGAAATCAATACCTGCATCGCCTGCAACCAGGCCTGCCTGGATCACACCTTCCAGTTGAAGCGTGCTTCCTGTCTGGTGAATCCGCAGGCCTGTCACGAAACCGAGCTGGTCTATCTCCGGACGAATCAGCCGCGCAGCCTGGCCGTGGTGGGCGCGGGGCCCGCCGGGCTCGCTTGTGCCACCGTGGCGGCGGAGCGCGGCCATGCGGTCACCCTGTTTGAGGCGGGCGACGAGATCGGCGGCCAGTTCAACATGGCCAAGCGGATTCCCGGCAAGGAAGAGTTCAGTGAAACCCTGCGTTACTACCGCAAGCAGCTGGACAAGCACGGGGTGCGCGTGGAGCTGAACCGGCACGTGGAGCCGGGCGAGCTGGAGCAGGCCGGGTATGACGATGTCGTCATCGCCACGGGCGTGACCCCCCGGATTCCGCAGCTGGACGGCGTCGATCGGCCCAATGTGGTTTCCTACTCCGATGTGCTCCAGGGGCGCGTCGAGGTGGGGGACTCGGTCGCCGTGGTCGGTGCCGGCGGCATCGGCTTCGACGTCTGTGAATTCCTCACGCGCCATGCCAGTGAGCCGCGCCCCGAACCCGTGCCGCACTGGATGAAGGAGTGGGGCGTGGATTTCCAGACCGATACGCCGGGCGGACTGGTGGACCCGGATGTGGATCCGTCGCCCCGGCAGGTGTGGTTGTTGCAACGCAAGACCACGCGTCTGGGCAAGGATCTGAACAAGACCACGGGCTGGGTGCATCGCCGCGAATTGCGCAATAAGGGCGTGGAGATGGTGCCCGGTGTGCAGTACGAGCGCATCGACGATCAGGGCCTGCACATTACCGTGGACGGTGAACCCCGGGTACTGCCCGTGAATCATGTCGTCGTCTGCGCCGGACAGGAGTCGCTGCGTGAACTCTACGACGATCACGCCACCACGGAGGAGCAGCCCGCCTATCATCTCATTGGTGGCGCCGAACGCGCCCTGGAGCTGGACGCCAAACGGGCGATCAAACAGGGCTCCGAACTGGCGGCGAGCCTGTAATCATGATGCTGGCAGCGGACCAGGCGGCCCTGCTGGCGTCGGGGTTGTTTTTGCTAACCGGCGTGGTCACCGGTATCTGGAAATACCTGCAGATCCGGCGTTCGGAAACCGCGAGCGCCCACTATTACGTGGACGTGGCCCATCGGGCCAGCCTGATGTATGCCTTTGCCTGCCTGGTGCTGGAACGCCTGGCCGCGGAAAGCGCCTGGTCGGAGCTTATCAATCTCACCGCGGTTTTGGCTGCGGTGCTGTTTTTCGCGCTGGCGGTGGGCAGTTATGTCCTGCATGGGCTGCTTGGCGATACCGCCAATCAGTTCCGTCGGCCGCACCGGCTGGGCAGGCGTGAACTGCCGGCATGGGTGCTGCCGACTTTCATGGGATTGCTGATCGTGGCCGAGGTTGGCGGCGTGGCTGTACTTTTCACGGGCATGGTCCAGTCCTGGTTCGGCTTGTTTTTTTGACGCAATTTCAGTCCTGAAGACCCGGCAGGCCCGGGCGTAAGGCGGCGCTTGCCAATGCGGCCCATGCCCGATCATCTCCAGCCGCAGGGGGTTCGGGGTCCGCGATAAGGTCCCTGGATGGTGAACCCGGCTGATGACGGAGTACGCCACGGGTTTTTCAAAAGACGCTAGCCGCAGTGACGTCCGTGCCGGGCCAGGGCTCGGTGGCCTTGCTCGGCGATGGAATCCACCCAGACCTTGAGGGTCTCTCCGGTACGGCGATTGGTGACCGTGGCAAACTCCCGGGGATCGAACGATCCTTCCAGAATATCGCCGGTTTCGGGCGTGGGTCCGGTTACGCGCTTGATCAATGCCTGGCCCTCGGTGGTGTCGAGCACCAGATAGGGACAGTCTCCGGACATCATGATCATGCCTTCGGCAGCGAGGCTCTTGACCGGCAATCCACTCAACAGCATCAGGGTCAAGGCCATGGTCGGGATCATCCTGAGCGTGCGCATGGTGACACTTCCTCCCGGGCGCGTCCGTTATGCCCTTTTCTTCTGCTTGGCTGGACTGACTTTGGAGTCATGCTTTGAAGCTATCACAACATTTTTGTGATGTATTTCGCGCCTTGTTCGCATTTATGGCTACGAATATGGTTGTAAGCGTTGGATTACACCGGTTTATGCTTACCGGAGCGGGAAAAACGTGCATGGCCGTTGTAGAGTGGAAGTTCGTTCAAGCATTCCGGAGGCTGTAATGGCACGCTTCAGATCCTCTTCTCTCCTCCTGCTGGCTCTCCTCCTGCTGGCTCTCCTCCTGCTGGCAGGGTGTGGGCACTATACCGAGCTGGTGTCCGTGTCGCGGGACGACGGGGCCCGTTCGGCGCAATACAGCCACCTGTTCCTGTTCAACCTGACGCAAGAAGATGCCACCCGCCGTGCCGTGGAGAAGGCGCTGGCCGATGCATTGAAGGAAGAAGGGGTGGACACCACGGCCTCGCACAAGGTAGCGCCGCAACTGGAACTGGAGGATCGTGACGCCTTGCATGAGCGGATCCGCAAGCTGAGTGCGGCTTCGCCGGCGCAGGCTGTGCTCGTGGTGGTGCTGGAAGATGTCAGCGACCGCATGGATTATGTAGCGCCGCTGGGTCCGGATCTGACCACGCCCGGCCTGCAACGCGGTGAGCGCGTGCAGGCCAACTATGACTGGGGCGGCGGTTATTTTCGCGCGCAGCGCGAATACCGGGTGCGCACCTCACTCTACGACCGGGATTCCGGGCGGGAGACCTGGCGCGCACTGACCCTGACCCGCAACCCCGGCGATACGGAGCGCAGCATACGTGAATTTGCCGGCCTGATTGCAGACCGGCTTCGGGAAGACGGCCTGCTGACAGGCCGTTGAGTTCTTATTTCAGTTCCTTCGAGGACTTGCCCAGCAGCCGGCGGGCGATGATCAGCTGCTGAATCTGCTGGGTCCCCTCGAAGATATCCAGAATCTTGGAGTCGCGGGACCATTTCTCCAGCAGTTCGTCCTCGTTGTAGCCGATGCTGCCGGCCAGCTCGACACAGCGCAGCGTAATCCAGTTGCCCACGCGTGCGGACTTGGCCTTGCAGATCGAGGCCTCTTTGGAGTTGGGCTGGCGGTTGTCCGCCATCCAGGCCGATTTGACCGTCAGCCAGTACGATGCCTCCAGTTCGGCTTCCATGCGGTAGAGCTCTGCTTCCACCGCGGAGGCGTTATCCACGGGCTTGTCGTAATCGTACTCGATGCTTTCCTCGAGCAGTTCCTGTGTGCGCTCCAGCGAGGCCCGTGCGCAGCCCAACGCGAAACACGCCACCAGCGGCCGCGTGTTGTCAAAGGTTTCCATGACACCGGCAAAGCCTTTCTCCGGATTGATCTCCGGATCGCCCAGCAGGTTGTCCTTGGGCACCTTGCATTCGTTGAAGGTAATGGCGGCGGTGTCCGACGCGCGAATGCCGAGTTTCTTCTCCAGCCGCGCCAGCTCCATGCCTTCCGTGCCCCATTCGACCACGAAGGACTTGATGGCATTACGGCCCATCTTCGGGTCGAGTGTGGCCCAGACCACAATGCAGTCCGCGCGCGCGCCCGAGGTGACATAGATCTTTTCGCCGTTGAGCACGTAATGATCGCCCTCGTCGCGCGCCGTGGTACGGATGGCGGCCGAGTCCGAGCCGGTACCCGGTTCGGTGATCGCCATGGCCGCCCATTTGTCGCCGAAACGCTCCAGTTGCTCGTCGTTGGCCACGGCCGCGATGGCGGCGTTGCCCAGCCCCTGGCGCGGCATGGACAACAGCAGCGCGACGTCACCATAGGCGAGTTCGAGCGAGCCCAGGCAGGTGGTCATGTTGGCGCCGTTCTTGACCGAGCCGTCGTCTTCCTTGCCCCGGCCCTTGCCCGTCTGGGCGGCGCCGGCACCGGAATCCGGGTCGCCTTCGTTCATGCCGTCCAGAACCGAGGACAGCGTGTCCAGTTCCTTGGGATATTCGTGTTCCGCGCGGTCGTACTTGCGCGAAATGGGCCGAAAGACGCTCAGCGCCACCTGGTGGGCGTTGTTGATCAATGGCTTGATCTTGTTCGGAATCTCGAGGTTCATGTTGCCTCCTTACAGGTGAAGGCCGCCGAACATGACGCCCATGGCGCGCATGTCGCGGTACCAGCGTTCCACCGGGTATTCGTGGGTATAGCCGTGGCCGCCCAGCAACTGGACGCCGTCGGTGCCGATCTGCATGGCCTTGTCCTTGACCAGGGTGCGCGCGAGATGGGTTTCGCGATGGAAGGGCAGACCCTTCTCGGCACGGCTGACGGCGCGCCAGGTGAGAATGCGCATGCTTTCCAGCTCCATGGCGATATTGGCCACCATGAAGGCCACGGATTGCCGATGACTGATGGGCTCGCCGAAAGCTTCGCGTTCATTGACATAGGGAATGACGTAATCCAGAACGGCCTGGCCGGTGCCCACGGCCAGCGAACACCAGGCGAGCGTGCCCAGGTCGACAAACTCGCGATAATCAAAGTCCTCGGCGCTCAGGCGATTGCTTTCGGGCACCTGGACACTGTCCAGCTGCAGCGGCCGCATGCCGCCCGCGCGCACGCCCATGGGCGGATTCTCCGAGGTGGTCAGTCCTTCGGTACCGCCCTCGACAATGAAGACGCCGGGGCCGTCCGGTGTCTGCGCCGCCACCAGGAAAAGCTCTGCCTCGGCGGCCAGCGGCACCAGGGCCTTTTCACCATCAAGCACCCACTGATCGCCGGATTTGCTTGCCGTGGTGCGCAACTGTTGCGGATCGAAGAGCACATGCGGTTCGGCCACGGCCAGGCTCGCCGCCGGCGGTTGATCCTCGGCAAAGGCGGGCAGATACCGGGATTGCTGATCCGCATTGCCCCAGCGTGTGAGCGCGTTGGCCACGCTCATGGGGGCGAGAATGGCCACCGCCTGACCCATGTCGCCATGAGCGAGATCCTCGGCCACGAGCATGGTGGTGACCGGCGAGCGTTCCGTGGCGGCCCCGCCCAGGGACTCGGGCACGGCGAAGAAATTCAGGCCCAGCTCCAGTGCCGCGGCCCGGGTTTCGTCCGAGGTCCGGGCTTCAGCATCCGCGGGCTCGCTACGCGGGCGCAGCACCTCCTCCGCGAAGCTCTGCACGCTGTCGCGGATCATCTGCTGTTCGTCCGTGATATTGAGGTCGAAGAGCTCCCGGGTGACACCCGGTGCCTTGAGGCGTTCCGCCTTGCCCAGTTTGCCGGACGACTGAAACGCCCGGGCGGTGGTGGTAATAACGCGAAAGCCCGACTTGGTAAGCGAATAGGCCATGCGCTCCATCAAGCGCCGCATACCCATGCGGTCGACCAGACCGGAGCCGGCCAGCCGGTTCAGCGCCGTCAGGGCATAACCCACAGCATCTTTGGCCATAAAGCACCCTTGTTTTCCGAATGGAATGATGGAGTTGATTATGGCCGTTGACGGAGCAGAGGCAATGACTCGTCTGACCATCCCCGGAGTCGGGAGGGTCAGGGCCGTGGCGACACAGCTCCGGGCGTGGCGGTCAACGCTTGCGTGCGCAGCCGCGCTCATCCACGGTGCGGCCGGCTTCAGTGCCCGGACAATCATCCCGGCTGTCCGGAACCCCGTCACGGTCGGTGTCGCGCAGGGAGTCCTGCTTTGGGTCCGGAGTCGAGGTGTCCTTTTCCTCGGCTTCGCGCGTGTTGGCGCGTTCGGTACGATTGATCTCGAAGACGTGATTGAGCCCGATCCAGGCCTGAACGTCGAAGCGTTCATTATCCAGGCTGTGGGGCACGCGCGCGCCGACATCCAGAATCCAGTGCGGCTGAATGCGTTTCTGCATGCCCGCTTCCACGCCCAGCATGGTTTCGTCGTTGGGCTCGTTCGTGGTGAAGACCAGTTCGCCGATATTCACGCCCAGATAGGGTTCGACGAAACCGCCGTTCAGGTGGCGCCGCAACGACACGAAGCTGTTGTTGATACGCACTTCGCGCGAGGAATCCGGAAAACGCACTTCGTTGCGTTCCCAATGAGCCTGAATCGAGAAGCCTTGTGGTAGACGGTAACCGAGCCGGGCGCCGGGCAGCGTGGCTTCCTCGATAAAACCGGCCCCGATTTCCTCGTGATAGGGCCAGTACTGGGAAAGATGCAAGCCCAGCCAGGCATATTCGTCCGGCATGTCGCCACCCGACCCCCAGGCGGCCGGCATCAGTCCCATTACCAATGCAGCGAAAACGGACCTTGTCGTGGCCATTATGGAGTCCCTGTCGCCGAAGGAGGGTCCAAGGGTACCGGATCTCCCCCGATCCCGGAATGAGCTTTAACAGAGTATGGACAAAACTTCGTGTTCAAGCGTCACAAGCCGGCCGGATGGGCCAGGGGTTGGCCGGCACGGCCCGGGGCCTCCAGCAGGGTCTTGATGACGATGCCCACCATGCCCAGCAGCGGAATACTGATCACCATGCCGGGAATGCCTGCCAGGTGCCCGGCGGCCAGCACGGCCATGAGCGCCAGAGCCGGGTGTACATTGACCGTACCCGCGAGCAGAAAGGGAATGACCACCAGATTGTCGAAGCCGAAGCCCACCAGAATCACCAGCACCGCTTCAATCAGGGATTCCAGCCCCATGGCCGGGCTGGCCAGCAGCACCAGGGCCGGCGGTACCAGCGCCAGAAAGGGCCCCAGATAGGGCACCAGGCCGGCCACCCCCGTGAGCAGGCCCAGCAGCAGCGCCGAGGGGAACGCGGCCAGGGCAAAGCCGGTGGCCGTGACCGTGGCCAGAATCGAGGCCTGCATGAGCAGCCCCCGCAGATAGGATTGCAGGCGCCCGGCGATACGCCGGTAGAGCAGCCAGCCCAGTTCGATACGGGGGTTGGGCAGCAGGGCCAGGGCGCGATCCCGAAAGCGTCGATAGTCACGCAACAGGAAAAAGGCGAGCACGGGTGCCAGCACACCATTGATGGCAATGGCGGCGATCCAGCCCGACGAGGACACAAGCTGTTCGGTGTTCAGCCAGGTTTCGGGGCGTAGCTGGTCGAATTGTTCCGCCAGGCGGGTCTGCATGCCGAGCAGCAATTGCAGACGCCGATCCAGCTCCGAGAACATCTGGCCCAGTCCGCTCTGGAGTTGCCGCAGATCGTCGGGCAAGCGCGGCAGATAGTTCGCCGCTTCCAGCGTCAGGTAATGAAAGAGCCAGCCCAGCGCCAGCAGCGGCGCGCCCAGGGCAAGCAGGATGGCGCCATTCCGTGTCCAGCCCCGCGTGCGCAAACGCAGCACCAGCGGATGCAGCAGCAGATAGAACAGGCTGGCCAGAATCAGGGCGCCCCAGAGTGGTTTCAGCGCGTAGAGAACCACGAGCAGCAGCGCCAGAATCAGCGCCAGCTGGCCCAGCCCGCGCCCGGTCATGACGACGGCTCCGCCTGATTCCCCATACGCAGGCGCGCGGCGAGCAGCCGGGCCAGATTGGTCATGATGCGTGCGCCTACCCGCGGCCGGAACTGCACGAATTCTTCCAGCTGGTAGCGTACCAGCAGGGAAACGGTTACCGGCGTCTCGGCAACGACGGTGGCGCTGCGCGGCGTGTCTTCCAGCAGCGCTGTTTCGCCCACGAAGTCCCCGATGTCGAGTCGCACCAGTGTCTGTCCGCGCGACTGGACGCTGAGCTGGCCCGAGACCACCAGGGCAGCAGCCACCCCGGTTTCCCCCTCACGGAAGAGGGCTTCGCCGGGCTGGTAGTGGCGCGGATGGGTATGGGTGACCAGCTCGCGCGAGTCTCCGGGGCTGATGCCGCGCAACAGGGCGGTATCGCGCCAGAGCTTGTGCACCACGGCCTGAGGATGCTCCCGTCGAAAGGGATTCACCCAGAGATATTGATGCGCCTTCACCGGCATTCCCCCGTCCGTGTCCGTGAAGCCATTGTAGCGTCACGGGAAACGGGCGTCAGGGATGAGCAGGCTGTTGAAAAACCCCTTGCGCACTCATCGTTGCCCTTTTTCGACGGGGCGGTGCCCCGCCTTCAAAAGGCCGCCTCGATTGCGAACCAGCCTGAAAGCCTGAGTACGCAAGGGGTTTTTCAACAGCTCGCTAGTCCAGCGGAGTGAGCAGGTCCTCGCGCAGACTGCCGGAAAAGGGCTCTTCGCCGAACCAGATGCGGAAATAGATCCGGGCGAGTTCCGGGTTGTCCACGGAGGCCAGCTGTTCGCCGTTGAGCCAGAGGGTCAGGCCCTTGTCGGTGCGCAACATGTAATAAGTGTCGCCATCTTCCACATCGCGGTACTGTGCATTGAAGGTCCGGATGGGCTCTTCGAGAGCCTGAAACCTTTCTTCCGTGAGATTGCGCTTGAGCATCTCGTTGGCCGACTCGGTAAAGCCGCGGGCAGGGACTTCGCGTTGATAGGCAAAACGCAAGGCCACCGGGGCGTTAAAGGGCCAGCTCAGCTCCTTGCAATCCGGCAGGTACACATTCGCCCGGGCCACCTTGAACATCATCCAGGCTTTTACCTGGGCCGCGGAGCAGGCTTCGAGTTCGGCCTTCGCCGGGCGCTCGAGAAACTCCGGTGCCGGTTGCGTCTTGTCCACGGCCCAGGCCGGCGGGGCCAGCCCCGGCGCCGCCAGTATCAACGCCATTACAAACCGCTTCGAATCCATTCGATGACTCCTCCCACTACGGGAATATGTTCAAAGACACCCTGGCGGCTGTCCCAGAAGTCCTGATGCAGGACTACCTTGCCGTTTTCGTTGAAACGCAAGTGGGACATGCCGATGGTTTCCGCGCTGACGTCGCGAAAACCGGCCTGAAAATCGGTCCGCATGATCCAGCGAATATAGAGGTCGGGTCCGGCGATGCGCGTATCCAGGATCTCCAGCGACATCGCGTCCAGACGCTCGCTGGTGTGCTCCAGATAGTCGATGAGCCGGGAGCGCTGTTCATGGGTGTGCAGCGTGTCATTGAAGAACAGCCGGCGCGCATACAGCTCGCGCAAGCGTGTTGCCAGTGCCTCGCCGGTGAAATCCCCATAGGTTCCGGTAAAATGCTCCACCCAGTCGGGCTGGACCGGCGCGCCCGGATACTGCTTCAATGCCTGCCGGTAATCCCGGGTGAAATCACCCGGCTGATAGTTGCCGCCGCAGGCGGTAAGCGCCCACGCGATCAAAATAGCGACCAGAATGCGTGGCGAAGTTCTCATGTTCCAACCATGGGCTGGGGCCAGTGAATGCAATGTGAATACGAGCTTTTCACAGCTTATTGACGATAACAGGTTCAAGCTTGCGAGATGAAAGAAAAGCAATGGATTACGCTTCTGGGTCACTTCATCCTGTTGCAGTTGTTATGGCCGGTCGCGGTACTGGGTGCGGTGCAAGGCTGGCGCTGGGAGTCGGCGCTGGTCGTGGCGGCGATGCCGCTTTGGAGCGGGATTCGGCGTTTGCCCATTAACCGCGACTTGCGCATGGTGGTGGCCGGCCTGGTCATCGGTGTCATCTTCGAGGTGGTGTTGCTGGGGCTGGGTCTGATCGAATACCGGCTCATGCCCGGACCCGGCTGGGTCCCGCTCTGGATCCTTATGCTCTGGGCCGGCTTCGCGCTGAACTTCAATCATTGCCTGGCCTGGTTACAGGGCCGCTGGTGGCTCGGCGCCGGGCTGGGTGCATTCGGCGGTCCGGCGTCCGTGCTGGTAGGCGCTTCCCTGGGAGCGGCGAGCCTGCCCGCTGGTGTGCTGCCGCTGGTGGTTTTTTACGGCACCTGCTGGGCCCTGGTCGTTCCCCTGCTGGGGTGGCTGGCCCGCTATTATCACCAACGTGACGAGGGCCTTCCCGCATGATTTCGGTGATCGGGTTGACGGCTGCCGCGCTGGCACTGATCTGTCTGCTCGGCTGGTGGTGGCAATGCCGCACGCGCAACGCCGGCCATGCAGACGTGATCTGGATCTTTGGACTGGGCGCGACGGCGCTGGTGTATCTGCTGGTCGGCGAGGGGCGATGGCTGCCACGTCTTATTGCCGGCCTTCTGGTGCTGGCCTGGAGCCTGCGGCTGGGATGGCATGTCGCGCGGCGCGTGTTTTCGGAAGCGCACGAGGACGGTCGTTATCAGGCCATGCGCGAGGCCATGGGCACACGGATCAACCTCTTTCATTTCTTCTTCTTTCAGGGCCAGGGGTTGCTGGCCTGGCTTTTTGCCCTGCCGTTCGCGGCCATTGGTGCGAATACGACGTCGGCGTCGCCGGCATGGCTTTGCGCGGGCGCGCTGGTGGGGGGCATCGCGCTGGTGGGTGAGGCGCTGGCGGACCGGCAGCTGGCGAACTGGCGCGCGGATCCGGCCCATCGCGGCTATACCTGCCGACGGGGCTTGTGGCGCTACTCGCGTCATCCCAATTACTTTTTCGAGTGGCTGCACTGGTTCAGCTATCCGCTGCTGGCCGCGGGCTCGCCCTGGCAGGGCTGGCTCTGGCTGGCGCCCGTGCTCATGCTGGTCTTTCTCTGGTTCGTGACCGGTATTCCCTATACGGAGCGACAGGCGCTGAAAACCCGCGGTGAAGACTATCGTGAGTATCAGCGCACCACCTCGCCGTTCATCCCCTGGAGACCCAAATGCTGATTGCACTGGCCGAACGTGGCTGGATCCCCGATGCCTGGATTCGTGCCGGTATTCGTATGCTGTTGCGCCGCCGCCTCAAGCGCGAGGAGGCCGATGATCCGCAGCGCCGCGAGCGCCTGAAAAGCGAACGGATCGGACACTATGCCACCAGCCGGATCGCGGTGGCTCAGGACTCGGCCAACGAACAGCACTACGAAGTGCCCGTCGACTTTTATCAGCTCGTGCTGGGTCCGCGCCTGAAATACAGCAGTGCCTACTGGCCCCGCCATGTGCGCGGACTGGAGGAAGCGGAAGAAGCCATGCTGGGGCTTACCTGTGAACGGGCCGAGCTGGAAAATGGGCAGAGCATTCTCGAGCTTGGGTGCGGCTGGGGTTCATTGACGCTGTGGATGGCGCAGGCTTACCCGGACAGCGAGATTATGGCGCTGTCGAATTCCGGATCCCAGCGTGCATGGATCGAAGCGCGCGCGACGGAGCTCGGGCTGACCAACGTGCGCGTGCATACCGGGGATGTGGCCGTCTTTGAACCGGGGGAGCGCTTCGATCGGGTGGTGTCGGTGGAAATGATGGAACACATGCGCAATCATGGCCGGCTTCTGGAGCGAATCAGCGACTGGCTGGTCCCCGGGGGCAAACTCTTCGTGCATATCTTCTGTCATCGCGAGGCCTTTTATCCCTTCGACGACGACGACAAAGGCAGCTGGATGGCGCGCACCTTTTTCACCGGAGGCGTGATGCCGTCCTTTGATCTGTTGAGCCGTTGCCAGAATGCCTTGACGCTGGAGCGGAGCTGGCGGGTGAACGGCCGTCATTACGCCAACACCCTGGAAGCCTGGCTGCGCCGGGGTGATCGCCGCCGTTCGGAGGTGGTGGCCGCCCTGCGCGACACGCATGGTGATGAAGCCGAACGCTGGTGGCAGCGCTGGCGGATCTTTTTCATGGCCTGTGCCGAGCTGTTCCGGTACCGCGGTGGCGAGGAATGGTTCGTGGGCCACTATCGCTTCACCCGGGCGGAGGAGGCGTCGGCATGAGCGCGCGTGGCGGTCTTCAGCATCGCCTTACCCGCGCCTATCTGATTCAGGTGTTGTTGATTAGTGCCGCTACGATCATGGGCGTGGTGGGCACGGCCATGATCATGGAACAGGTGCTGCTCAAGCAAGCGCTGATCAAGGAAGCGGATTATTTCTGGCAGCAACGCGCGAATGACCCGGATCAGCACCGTCCGGAAACCCGTCATCTGCTGGGCTATCTGCACGGCCCCCGGATTCAGGATCCGGTTCCACAAGCGCTCAGGGAACTCGAACCCGGCTATCAGCGTGTTCAAATGGACGGTGCCGATCCCATTGTCTATGTGGAAGACAAGGGAGAAGCACGTCTTTATCTGGTTTTCGATGAAAAGCGGGTCACGGAACTGGCGACGGTATTCGGCGTGGCGCCGCTCATCCTGGTGTTGTTGCTGATCTATCTCAGTTCCTTTCTCACCTGGCGCAAGTCCCGCCAACTGGTCTCGCCCATTGTACAGCTCGCCGATGCGCTGCGGAGCACGCCCGTGGACGATCCGCGCGGTGCACGGCCGGATCTGACATCCGTGGAAGCGGAAGCCGAAGCGGACAGCGAGATTGCCGTGCTGGTCAGTGCCCTGGAGAGTTACTCGGATCGTCTACTGCGGTTCGTGGAGCGCGAACGTCAGTTTACCCGGGACGCCAGCCACGAACTGCGCACGCCGCTGGCGGTCATTCGGGCCAATCTGGAACTGTTGTCCATGCGCGTGGAATCGTCTCCGGCACTGCGCCGGATCGAGGACACGGTGGAGGACATGGATGCGGTTATCGAGAGCCTGCTGCTGCTCGCGCGGGGCGAGAGTCAACGGCTGCCGGCGGAGGATCTCATCGTCAATGATCTGCTCTTCAATCTGGCCGACCGGCTGGAGCCACTGGCTCGGCGCAAGGGAGTGGAAATCGGGCTGGAACAGGAAAGCCTGCTCCATGTGCATGTGCCCGAGACCCTGCTCTCGATTGTGATCACCAACCTGGTACGCAACGCCATCAACTATTCCGGTTCCGGTCTCGTCAAGGTCCATGTGGGGGCAAGCGATATCCTCATAAGCGATTCCGGCCGGGGTATGACCCCCGAGGAGTTGGAGCGCATCATGCGGCCTTTTGAACGCGGGGAAGGCTCCGGTGAGGGCGGGCATGGTCTGGGGCTGGCTATCGTGCAGCGTTTGTGTGAGTACAGCGGCTGGCGCCTGGAAGTGGCCAGTGTACTCGAGCAGGGCACCCGGGTGCGTGTCGTCTTTCCCGACAATCAGGTAATCGGACATAGCCACTAGCAGGCTGTTGAAAAACCCCTTGCGCGCTCAGGCTTTCAGGCTGGCTCGCAATCGAGGCGCCCTTTTGAAGGCGGGGCCCAGTCCCGTCGAAAAAGGGCAACGATGAGGGCGGGCCAGCCTGAAAGCCCCGCAGGGCGCGGCCTGAAGCGCCCATCTGCTGCACTGGGTCGCTCGGAAAGGGAATCACCCTGTCCGTCGCAACCAAGCACACCAGCTGCACGCTTCAGGCCGCGCTGAGCACGCAAGGGGTTTTTCAACAGCCTGCTAGTGTCCGGTCCGGGTAATTCGTTACATTTCTGCGTGAATCTGCGCGCCCTGGACAAGGCGCCAGTCCGCCGGTGTGGTGATTCCCCATCAAGGACTGGCACCGCAGGCCCAGGGTACGCAGATTCTCGCCCTTCGGCAGCCCCCCGAGCGCCCTGATAGCGGCTTTGCGCTGGCTTGATCGGGAACCACCCCACCTGCGCCAGCGCGCCTTGCTCTCAACGCGCTTGGGGGCTCAGAAAATGACCGAGTTACCCGGACGGGACACGGGAAAAGCCGTTGCGTACGCAGCCTTTCAGGCTGGTTGGCAACGGCTTTTCCACGCCCTGGCCTATTCAGACTGGGTGGCGACTTCGGGTTCCTGAATACTGAAACCCACACCCGGCAGGGTTGTGAGCATGGCCGAGGCAAAGGGCTTGTCCACGGCCTTGCGCAGGTTGTACAGGTGACTGCGCAGCGCATCGGAGTCCGGCACCAGCTCGCCCCAGAGTTCCTGCTCCAGCTGTTCCCGGCTGACCACGCGCGGCGATTCGCGCACCAGAATCCGCAGGATCCGGAACGCGGTGGGCGAGAGCTTGAGCGGCTCGCCGGCGCGTGTGGCGCGCAGCCGGGCCACATCCACTTCCAGATCACCCACGCGCATCACGTGTTCAGCTACTTCGCGCCGGTCCCGGCGCACCAGCGCTTCCACACGCGCCTTGAGTTCGGGGAGCGCGAAGGGCTTGGTCAGATAATCGTCGCCGCCACGGGCAAAGCCTTCCAGCTTGTCGTCCAGTTGATCCCGGGCGGTGAGAAAGACCACGGGCGTGTCCAGAGCCAGTTCCTGCCGCAGGTGCTCACAGACCGCATAGCCGTCCTCTCCGGGCAGCATGATATCCAGCAGCACCAGATCATAATGGTGTTCGCTGAGCAGGGTACGCGCCAGATTGCCGTCGCCGGCGTAGTCGACCAGCGCGCCGGTTTCCTCCAGAAATTCCACAATGGTCTGGGCCAGCTGGCGATGGTCCTCCACCAGCAGGATGCTGATGTTGTTCAGAGACATGATTCTGCCCTCCGTGCCGTTTCTGCCCTTATTAGAGACATTAGCATGTGCAGACCACGTGAAGGCTGGGATCCGCTGTTCCACGCCGAGCACCATGGGCTAGCAGGCTGTTGAAAAACCCCTTGCGCGCTCAGGCTTTCAGGCTGGTGCGCAATCGAGGCGCCCTTT
>CAJXLA010000016.1 GCA_913055795.1 uncultured Alcanivorax sp.
GTCCGTCGCAACCAAGCACACCAGCTGCACGCTTCAGGCCACGCTGAGCACGCAAAGGGTTTTTCAACAGCCTGCTAGAATGATCAACGGGATCGGATCAAGGAGAGTGGTGTTGGACAAGGCGACGCTCATCTTCGGCGTGGTGGTACTGCTGTTCGTCTTCCGGGGCTGGTTCCTGGGCTTTCCCCGGGTGGCGGTGCGGTTGCTCGCGCTTGCGGCCGGCTATGAGGCGGCTATCGTCTTCGGCGCGCCGGCGGGCGCCTGGTTGGGGCAGAACACGGCCCTTGATGGTTTCGTGCCCATCCTGGCGGCCATGATCGGACTGTTCATGGTGGCCGCGCTGCTCGTTGCCGTACCCGGCACCCTCTTCGTCCGCTGGCTCCGCGAAGAGGACGCCGAAGAAGGACGGGCCAGCCGTGCCGGTGGTGCCACCTTCCACGGCGTTTTCGGGGCCCTGGTGGCCATACCCGTGGTCTGGCTCTCGGCCCAGGCGCACGCAACCCTGTATCCCGGACAGAGCTTCAGTGATGCGCCCATTCAGCATTTTTCTGAACGTGCCGTCTCCGAAGTGGTGACGGGGCTGGCCCGGCGTTCGGAGCCGGACAATCCCGCCCATGCCCGCATGGTAGGCGAAGTGGCCGCGCGTCCGGCGGCGACCCTGCAGGATTTGCGCGCGCTGGCCGAGGGCAAGGATGTCCAGAAGGCGTTGTACGATCAGCAGGTACGCTCGGCGCTGTCCCGCGGCGACGTGGACACCGTGCTGCGCCAGCCGGCCTGGCAGAAGCTTGCCCGCCATGAACGCTTCCGCCGGCTTATGATCCGAAGTGGCCTGGTGCCGGCGGACGCGGACCGCGCGGAACAGGACCGCGCCATGGCCGCCGAGTTCAGCGATCTCATGCGCCGGGTGGAGGCGGTACGGGATCATCCGCGCTTCCGCGAGATCGTCGAGCAATCGGATTTCAACAAGAAGCTCTACTCCGGCAACCTGTGGGCGGTCATGAACGATCCCCGCAGCAAGGAAATTGTCAGCCTGGTGCAACAGACCCAACCGAAACCGGCACAACCGGCCAATGCCGCGCGCGCCTCCGAGCCCCAAGGAGTCGAATCAACAGAAGCGTCCGGCGGCGACACCGACGCCGCCGAGTCCCGGGAAGAATCCACCAGGATTCACAAATGGCAGGACGAGCACGGCAACTGGCATTTCACCGACCGTCGGGGCCAGCGATAGGGACTCCGTTCGGGAGGTATGGGAATAAACCACAGAGAACACAGAGAGCACAGAGAAAATAGCGAGAAGGATATGCCGGTTTTACCGTTGTAGGGAATTTGCCATAGCGAGCCCAACCCTTGATGCGGCAGGGTTTCCGGGGATATCCACCGAGCGGCTGGCCGTGCACAACGGGAAACAACATAAGTCTTAATGACGCATCTATTCGGAACACAGGGGCGGGTCCATCGGACACGGCGCTGGGCGACTGGTATGTCACCCGGATCGTCATCGATCGGCAGCCACTGCTGCTGCTCATGAGCGCCGAGTCGCGTGGGTGTTTAGCGGCGCTTTAGTCAAAACGTTAACGCAGACGGGACAAGGTTCTCATGCCCTCTGTGGTTGAAAGCTTCGATATAGTCTTTACGGGAGTTATCCGTGGCATTCAGTGAACTGGAACAAAAGCGTATTGAAAAGGAAGTGGCCGCTTTCGTCGAGAGCCGCAGGCCGCCGGCGCATATTCGGGCCGAGCTGGATCTGGACTTCCGGATTTCGGGGCAGAGCATCGAGATCTTCGAGCTACGGCCGGCCCCGCGACAACCCGATGAGAAAATCGAACTGGAAATTGCCAAGGCAACTTATGTGAAGACCAAGGGTGTCTGGAAGCTCTATTGGCAGCGGGCCGATTTGAAGTGGCACGGATATGGGCCCTGCCCCGAAGTGACCACGGTGCGGGATTTTCTGGAGGTGGTGGGCCGGGATGAGTACGGTTGCTTCTTCGGGTGATGGCGTAAAGTGCTCCGGACGGTGCGGGACTTTTTTGTAGCAATCAGGATCAGTAATGATAGCGAAGCTGGGCTATCAGGATGGCATCTTCGGTGATCCTGTAAACGATCCGGTTCTCATCGGTAATCCGCCGCGACCAGTAACCGGATAGGCTGTGCTTCAGGGGCTCCGGTTTGCCAATGCCGTCGAAGGGTGTCCGCTGAATGTCCCTGATTAGCTGATTGATCCGGCGAAGGACCTTCTTGTCGGTCTTCTGCCAATAGAGATAATCCTCCCAGGCATGCTCGGAGAAAACCAGCTTCATTCCGTCAGTTCCTGCTCCTCACCCCCGCCTTGTTCCAGTTCGGCGACGGATTCCAGCAGGCGGCGGGCGTTTTTGGGTGCACGGAGCAGATAGGCCGTTTCCTGAAGAGCCTCGTAGTCCTCCAGGGACATCATGACCACCGATTGTGCCTTGTTGCGGGTAATGATGATCGGAGCATGATCCTCGCAGACCTGGTCCATGGTTTTCGCCAGCTTCGTGCGGGCAGTTGTATAGGTGATGGCGTCCATAATTGTTACCGGAATTTGTCTTTATATGTACAGGATACTGTACAGTCCGGTTCGGGGAAGTGCAAGTGATGCGTCAGCGCTCCCTCATGAGCGGCAAAAAGCGCTGAAGCATGCTGTAACTCAACCCCCAGATACAGTAGCCCTGGTACCGGATGCAGGGCAGGCGAATGCGGCCAAAGCGCGTTCCCCAGCGTAGCGTCGACCGATTCTCCGGCGCGGCCAGTTCCGAAACCGGTATCCAGACCAGGTTATCGACCTCGTGATTCAGCGCCGAATCCCCGGGGCCGAACCACTGATAGACATAGGGCGTGACCACCATGGGACGCCAGCGCGTATGTTGCCGCGTAACCAGATCCGGCAACCGCGCCTCGAACCGACCCCGGGTCGCCAGATCCATACCGGTTTCTTCCAGCACCTCACGCTCCGCCGCCGCACGCGGCGTCGCATCCCCGGCCTCCATGCGTCCGCCGGGAAAGGCCATGTCCCCCGACCAGGGATCGCCCGGCCGATGGGCGCGCTGGATAAACAGCAACTCCCCTGGGTCCTTTCCGGCACCCCGGTAAATCAGGGCTACCGAGGAGCGCACCATGGACCGCCGGAATGGAATTTCTCGAGGACGCGGAAAAGGAACAGCAACCACGGCGGATCAGCTCCCGGTGCTCCCGATGGGAGCTTTTCGGTGCATGGATAGCCCCGTATTCTGCATGATCCGGGGCATCGGCGCAGAGTCCGTCGATGCGCGGGGTTCGTTTGTTTCGAGGAGACGCCCCATGTGTGGCCGCTACAACATCCGCCCCCACGCCGTGGCCTGGCTGGAGGGTTTCGGCATCGCCACGGATCTGCTGCGTGAGGTGGTGCCGCGCTACAACGTCGCCCCGGGTCAGGATCTCCCGGTCGTGCGCCCGGGCGAGACCGAACCGGAACTGACGGGGATGCGCTGGGGCTTCGTGCCCCACTGGATGCGGGACCCGAATCCCCGGGCCCGGCCCATCAATGCCCGTGCCGAAACCGCCATGGACAAGCCCTTTTTCCGGGACGCCATGCAAAACAGCCACTGCCTGATCCCGGCCACCGGCTTCTACGAATGGCAGGGCAGCAAGGGCAGCCGCAAGCAACCCTGGCACATCCATCGAAAGGACGGCGACCCGTTTTTCATGGCCGGCCTCTGGAGCGAGTGGACCACAAGCCCGGAAGGCCCCATGAATACCTTCGCGATCCTCACCACGGATGCGAACAAACTCATGACGCCCATCCACGAGCGCATGCCGGTTATTCTCTCCCCGGAAGAAGCCTTCGACTGGCTCGCCCGCAACCAGGGCGTATCCCTCAACCCCTGCCCGTCGAAAGAACTCGAGGCCGAACGCATCAGTACGAGGGTCAACAATCCGACGAACGATGATGAAGACGTGCTCTCGCCCATTGATTAACGGAACGACTGGATCAAGCCCGCAATTCGATCCGGGGAAGCGCAAAAGCCACGCATGTTTGCAGACCGGTGCAGTTTACGCGTCCCCGAATGGTGCGCTTTGGTGCCAGAAAAGGAACCCGGAGGCACGCCATTGCACTCTGATTGGCTATTCCTCCAGCACGATGGTCATGGTCTCCTGGTCAAGATCCCAGGCGCCGGGGCTGAGTAGACCTATAGCGGGCAAAAGCAGTATGTAGCCGCCCACCAGATCAGCCGTTCCGGTTGCACTCAGGGTCGTGCCGACGCGCCGGTTGGTGTGGGCGTAATCCGGATGGGTGACGAGAATTTCCGACGGCTCGTTCCTGGGTACACTGGAAGTGATTTTCCCTTTCCCTTCGGCCTGACCATTGACGAAGATCTGCGCGTCGTCCGGTTTCGCGTTCACGGTCAAATCCTGATTCCAGGGCATCAGGAAAGAGCATCCTGACAAAAAGGCTGCCGCCGCTACCGTAATCAAGGCTCTCATCGTGAATCACTCCCTTGCCGTTATTTCCGTAAATCCTTGCGTAGACAACCCTTTTTGTAAACCTGGTGTGGCCCCGTCCACGGGGCCCGGCTTGGGTGCGGCATTTCCATGGAACGACCGCCCAGGGGTAACTCCGTGTACCGAAGGTCAGGTACCCCCGGAAATACCCCCATGGGGTCGATGCGGGCGGGTGTATCAGTAACCACTTGGTTTTCTGTTCGGGGCACACCAAGTACGGCAGTCAAAACGCAGGGAATGTCCCTGGCGCCTGGAAGCGGACCAATTGGCGGAAAAGTGACTTGAAAATCGCTCGAAAAATGACTCCAGGGGCGAGAGCCATAAAAGGCGCTCATCAATCCAACCAGATTCGATCCCCGTGTGAACGCGCCGGAGAGGCTTTTTGAAGGACGGGACTTATCGAGGAACATCTAAGGTCTGGTGCGCGGAGGCGGAGCAATCTACAGGAGGTAGATTGCAGATAGCGCGAAGCGCTACCCGCAGGGCGAGCGCCATGGGAGGCGCTCGTCAATCTAACCGGGTTCGATTCCCGTCACGGACGCGCCTGAGTGGCGTATCGAAGGACGGGAGCCAAAGGATAGTAATGGTGCTTGGTGCCCGGAGGCGGAGCAATCTACAGGAGGTAGATTGCAGATAGCGCGAAGCGCTACCCGCAGGGCGGACGCCAAGGATGGCGTCCGTCAATCTAACCAAGGTTCGATTCCCGTCGCGGACGCACCTGAGAGGTTTATCGAAGGACGGGAGTCAAAACTTAGGAAGGTGCTTGGTGCCCGGAGGCGGAATCGAACCACCGACACGAGGATTTTCAATCCACTGCTCTACCGACTGAGCTATCCGGGCGGGTGAGGCGCGTATTAAACCGGCTGGCCGGCCCCGCGTCAAGGATGACGACGGGCGCAGGCCTTGCACGCCGGGGGCTCAGTCCTGTTCGGGCGGTACATAGCCTTCGGCCTGGTCGTGGGCCTCATTTTGCAGGAATAGATCGCGCTGCTGATCGAGATATTGCTTGTGTTCCGGGTCCAGGGAGTTGAGTTGCTTTTCATTGATCAGCCGTGTCTGGTGCGCCAGCCAGTCCTGCCAAGCTTGTTTCGAGACATGCTCAAAGATGTCCTGGCCCTTGGGGCCGGGGAAGGGTGGCTGTTCCAGCCCCTCCATTTCCTGCTGGTATTTGCGGCAGAAAACCGTGCGCGTCATGGAGCCTCCTCAGAATAGCTCGTTTTGCGGGTCCGGATCGCCGAGGCGGTCCAGCAATTTCTTTACAGGGGCGGCCAGCCCGCGCTCGCCGGGTTCGTCCGGCGCCACCCAGGCATGGCCATTTTCCGCCACGGCCCCGGCCCCGGCCGCGTCGCGGACCCGCACCTTAAGGGGTGTGATATCCAGATGATAGTGGCTGAAGCTGTGACGGAAAGGGCGGAGCCGGCCGCGCTCGCGTTCGCGCAGGCCCAGCCGTTGCAGGAAAGCGGGCAGTTCCTCCGCGTCCTGAAGTTCGGGGAAGCTCCAGAGTCCGCCCCAGAGGCCGGCGGGCGGGCGTTGTTCCAGCAGCACCCGATCCTCGTCGTCGGTAAGCAGAACCATGGTGGTCTGGTGCACGGGCAGTTGTTTTTTGGGTTTGGGGTACGGATAGGCCTCGGGGTTGCCTTCCGCTCGGGCGGCGCAATGGCGCGCCAGCGGGCAGCGATCGCAGTCCGGTGAGGTTTGGGTGCACAGGGTGGCGCCCAGATCCATCATGGCCTGGCTGTAGTCGCCCACCCGTTTGCTGGGGGTGTAGTGCTCCGCGAGCTCCCACAGGCGTCGGGAGACGGCGGTTTCGCCCGGCCAGCCGGGCACGGCGTGGTAGCGGGCCAGAACGCGTTTCACATTGCCGTCCAGAATGGGCGCACGAATGCCCATGGCGATGCTGGCAATGGCGCCGGCGGTGGAGCGGCCGATGCCCGGTAGTTTCTGCAGTTCGTCCACGTTCCGGGGAAACTCGCCGCCGTACTCGTTGACGACCTGAATGGCTGCCCGATGCAGGTTGCGCGCCCGGGCGTAGTAGCCCAGCCCGGTCCACAGATGGAGCACCTGATCCTGGTCCGCACGGGCCAGGGCCCGGACATCCGGGAAGGCGGCCATGAAGCGTTCGAAATAGGGAATCACGGTGGCCACCCGGGTCTGCTGCAGCATGATTTCCGAGATCCAGACCCGGTAGGGCGTGATCCGCTGCTGCCAGGGCAGATCATCCCGGCCGTGGCGGTCGAACCAGCGCAGCACCTTCTGGCGGAAGTCGGTGGCCCGCATTACTTGAACAGACCCTCAAGTTCCTCTTGCAGTTTTTCCTCGGCCTTTTCCTTCACCTTTTGCCGCGCTTTCTTTTCGGCGGCATTCTTGATGACTTCCTCGGCCGAGTCGCCCTGGGCGTCCACGCCCATTTCCTCTTTCACTCGCTCGCGGGCCGCTTCGGCGGCGATCTCCTTGCCCATGGTCTGAAAGCCCTTGCGATCCGGGCGGCACCACTCGCCCGGCGCACCGGCCAGGTTGCCGGCACAGCGCAGCGGCCAGGTGCGTCCGGCGATATGCTTGTTGTCACCGAGTTCCGGTGATTGCAGGCCCAGGGTCAGGTCGAAGTCCTGATTGTAGAGGTTCAGCCAGCCGTCGCCGGAGAGGTTGCCCTTGCGCAGTTCGGCATCGAGTTGGTCCACATAGAGCACCCGTTCTTCCAGGCGGGTGCGGCTGGTCAGGTCCAGGATCTTGGTGTCCCGGCTCAGCTCATCGGGCAGCCGGCCGGAGCCCCGGGTAGGCAGGAAGGCGGTCAGACCCTGATAGCGGCCCAGAATCTCGTTCATGCCCTGGACCAGGGTGCTGTGGACATTCACGCCGCGCAGGGTGCCGTCGACCAGGCTCAGTTTCGTGGTGCCGCGGGCGCTGTCCGTGAGCATCTTTTCGCTGTTGCCTTCCGCGCGGAGCTCGGTCTGCAGTGAGAGAATCCCCTTGAGCAGGTCCCGTTCCAGCACCCGCTGAACCGCCGGCTGGATCTGCATGTCCGTGACGCTCGACTGAAACCGCATCGCGGGTTGGTCCTCGCGGGCGTCGAGTTCGGCCGTGGCGTTGAAGCGGCCATCCAGCGCCCGGCCCTCGGCCTGTTGCAGCTTGATCAGGCCGTCCCGGGCGGTTACGGCGAACTGCGCCTTGCTCAGTGCAAGGTCTTCATGGCTCAACTCGCCCACGGCCAGTTCGAGTTCCGCATTAATGCCGCGCAGGGTCTCCAGGGGCAGCAGCGGCTCCGTGGATAGCGGCCGTGCCGGGCCCGGACTGCCTGCGCCCTGGTTGCGCTCGGGTTCCGCCTTGCCTTCCATGTCGTTGTCGTCTTCATTACCACTCGCCGGGGGCAGGTAGCGCTCCAGGTTCATCTGATCCAGTTCCAGATCCGCCACCAGCCGGCCGGTGTCCAGATCGGCCAGGCCGGCACGGCCGCTGATCGCGCTGTCGTCCAGGGTCAGGGTCAATGGGTCGGCCATGAGGCTGTTGCTGCCCTGCAGTTCCGCGTTGAATGCTACCCGGGACAGTGCTTTCGGGTCGCTGGTCTCGATGGGGGCAATGCCCACGGTTTGCAGGGCCTTGTTGGCGTCGAAGGGCTCGGTGGTCACCTGTCCGGAGAATACCGGCTGCGACGACCAGCCCGTGACTTCCAGGCTGCCCCGGGTGCGGGTGTCGGCGGCACGGAGGGTGAATTCCTCGATACGCAGGCGTTCGCGTTCGAGATTCAGATCCAGGCTCTGCTGCAGGCGCACCGTCGCCGGGTTCGCGGTGAGCCCGCCGACGTCCGCCGTAAGGTTGAAGGGCGCAAGCCGGTACTGGTTGTTGTTGGGCTCCAGCAGGGCTTTGGTGTCCAGATCCAGATCCACGCGGATATCCGCCTGATCCTGATAGCGCAGGGACAGCGAGACCGGGAAAGCTTGCTCCAGGGTCACGTCCCGGGCATTGAGGTTGAAATGATCCACCCGGATATCGGTGTCGGTTGTGGTATCGCGGTAGCGCAGCCGGCTGTCGGTGACGGCGATTTCCGGGATCGTGACGGGAATGTCCAGCGCCCCCGGCTTGCTCGGCTGTCCGGCCGGATCCTTGTCGGCTTTTTCGGCTGCCCTCTTGTTGACCGGGCCGATTCTTTCCCAATTGGCGCCGTCGGCGGTACGCACCAGGTTCAGGTTCAGCCCGTCCAGGCGGATTTCGTCCATGTGCACCTGCCCGAAGAGCAGGGGCCAGACGGCCACGCCCATGTGGGCTTCGTCCAGCGCCGCGAACAGCTCTTCTTCGCCCGACAGACGGGTCTCGGTGCGGCCCAAGCCCAGCCCCAGCGAAGGCCAGAAGGCCCAGTCCAGATCCCCCTGGATAGCCAGATCCAGGCCCGCCTGCTCGCGCGCCAGTTCGCTGATGCGGGGTTTGAAGCTGTTGGGATCAATCAGCTGGGTAGCGGCCACCAGGGCGGTGATCAGCACCAGCAGCATAACGCCCAGGGAAATCAGCGTGATGCGCAGCGCGCGGGGCATGACAGCCTCCTGTCCGAAAGCGGATCAGCCGGCATCATAGCACTCCTGGATGGCCCAACAGGGTGTTAGCTCTTGCGACACTCGTCCGGCACGACAGGGTCGCTCCCCAGGGCCCGGGCGGCATGCTCAAGCAGGGCGCGGCCCACACCGCGCCCGCGCGTGGCCGGGTGGGCCACCACGGTGTCCACCACTGGCTGCACGTGCGTGTCGCGCAGCAGCAAAAGCCCCACACTGCGGCCGTTGAAGATCGCATGAAAGAGCCGGGTGCCGGTTTCGTCCACGGCCGTGGCCAGCCGGTGGCGGTCGTCGGGACGGTCGCGCAGCACCTGTTTGAAGTGCTCCACCGTGTTCGGGGTCAGCGGGCTCTGTTTGATCTCAAGCGGCATGGGATTGTCGACTACAGGGCTCATCCGGGCCCTGGTAGCGTACGCGAGGCGCATTCATCCGGAGCCTTCCATGCAATTCCGGCACCAAAGCCCGTATAATAGCGCTTCTTGCAACGGAGGTCAGGCATGAGCGAGCGCAGCGCCAGCGTCGAGCGCGACACCCTGGAGACCCGGATCAGCGCCACGGTGAATCTGGACGGCTCCGGTGAGGCGAAGCTGGATACGGGCATTCCCTTTCTCGAGCACATGCTGGAGCAGATCGCCCGCCACGGCCTGGTGGATCTGGATATCCAGGCCCGGGGGGATCTGGAGGTGGATGCGCACCACACCGTGGAGGATATCGGCATCACCCTGGGCCAGGCCCTGGCCCGTGCCTGGGGCGATAAGAAGGGCGTGCGCCGCTACGGGCACAGCTATGTGCCGCTGGACGAGGCGCTGTCGCGCGTGGTCCTGGATCTGTCGGGCCGGCCCGGGCTGGAGATGTTCGTGGAATTCACCCGTGCGCGGGTGGGCGACTTCGATCTGGATCTGGCCTATGAGTTTTTCCAGGGGCTGGTAAACCACGCCATGATCACGGTGCACATCGACAACCTGCGCGGGCGCAACGCCCACCACCAGGTGGAGACGGTGTTCAAGGCCTTCGGCCGGGCGCTGCGCATGGCCGTCGAGTACGATGAGCGCATGGCCGATGTCTCGCCGTCCACCAAGGGCACTCTGAGTGACTGACCCCTGCGATCGCGAGGATGCATGAGCGAAACCGTTGCCGTAGTGGATTACGGAATGGGCAATCTCCATTCCGCGAAGAAGGCGCTCGAGAAGGTCGCCACGGATCAGCGCATCCGGATCACCCGCGAGCCGGATGAGGTGGTTCAGGCTGACCGGGTGGTGTTTCCGGGCGTGGGGGCCATCCGCGATTGCATGGCGGCGCTTCACGACACCGGCCTGGGCGCGGCCGTGCTGGATGCGGCCCGGGCGGGCCGGCCCCTGCTGGGCATCTGTGTGGGCATGCAGGCGTTGATGAGCCGCAGCGAGGAGAACAAGGGTATCGACTGTCTGGGCCTGTTTGATGGCGAGGTGCTGCGCTTTCCCGAAGGCACCGACGATAATGGCGAGCGGCTCAAGGTGCCGCACATGGGCTGGAACGGGGTGAGCCAGAGCGACCACGTGCTCTGGCAGGACATTCCGGATGGCGCCCGTTTCTATTTCGTCCACGGCTACTACGTGGCCGGGTTGCCGCATGCCGAGGTGGCGGGACGCTGTGACTATGGCGTGTCCTTTGCCGCCGCCGCGCAACGCGCCAATGTGTTTGCGGTGCAGTTTCACCCGGAGAAAAGCGCGCCCCACGGGCTGACCCTGCTGGACAATTTTCTGCGCTGGACGCCCTGACGACGAGGTTGGATTCATGCTGCTCATCCCCGCCATTGATCTCAAGGACGGTCAGTGCGTGCGCCTGAAACAGGGGCGCATGGAAGATGACACCGTCTTTTCCGACAATCCGGTGGCCGTGGCGGCACGCTGGGTGGATCTGGGCGCGCGGCGTCTGCATCTGGTGGATCTCAACGGCGCCTTCGCCGGCGAACCGGTCAATGGCGAGGTAGTGCGGCGGATCGCGTCCAGCTTTCCGGATCTGCCCATTCAGATCGGCGGCGGCATC
This sequence comes from uncultured Alcanivorax sp., assembly GCA_913055795.1. GTDB lineage: Bacteria > Pseudomonadota > Gammaproteobacteria > Pseudomonadales > Alcanivoracaceae > SLJS01. Next base: position 11,061 of record CAJXLA010000016.1, read on the forward strand.
CGTTCGCCCGAGACCATTCAGGCCTATCTCGACGCCGGTGTGCAGTGGGTAATTCTGGGCACCAAGGCCGTGAAGGAGCCGGAATTCGTGGGCGAGATGTGCCGCCGTTTCCCGGGTCATATCATTGTGGGCCTGGACGCGCGCGACGGTTATGTCGCCACCGATGGCTGGGCGGAGGTCACCGATATCGATGTGGTGGATCTCGCCCGGCGGTTCGAAAACGACGGCGTATCCGCCATTGTCTACACGGACATCAGTCGTGATGGCATGCTGGAGGGCGTGAACATGGATGCCACACGGCGGCTCGCCGAATCCATGAGCATTCCCGTCATCGCCTCGGGTGGTGTTACCGGCATGGATGATGTTCGAACCCTGTGTCACAACGCCGACGCCGGCATTGCGGGCGCCATTACCGGGCGAGCCATCTACGAAGGCAGCCTGGATTTCGAACAGGGGCAGGCGCTGGCGGACGAACTCGCGGGCGTGGATGCCATCATCGGCCGCATGCACAACAACTGACTCTTCCTCCGGTTGCTTCGGGAGATCGATCATGTCGCTGGCCAAACGCATAATTCCCTGCCTGGACGTGGATCAGGGCCGGGTGGTGAAAGGCGTGCAGTTCGTCGATATCCGTGATGCCGGCGACCCGGTGGAGATTGCCCGGCGCTACAACGAAGCCGGTGCGGACGAGATCACCTTTCTCGATATCACCGCCAGCCACGAAGAACGCCAGACCACGCTCGACACGGTGGAACGCATGGCGGGCCAGGTTTTTATCCCGCTTACGGTGGGCGGCGGTGTGCGTACCCTGGACGATATTCGCAATCTGCTGAACGCCGGCGCGGACAAGGTGGCTATCAATTCCGCCGCCGTGAAGGATCCGGATTTCGTCCGCCAGGCGGCGGAGCGCTTCGGTTCCCAGTGCATTGTGGTGGCCATTGATGCGCGCAATACCGGTGAAGGCACCTGGGAGATTTACACGCACGGCGGCCGCAAGCCCACGGGCCTGGACGCGATCGATTGGGCACGGCGCATGGTGGAGTTGGGCGCGGGCGAGATCCTGCTCACCAGCATGGACCGTGACGGCACCAGGGACGGCTTCGATCTGGCTCTTACCCGGGCCGTATCAGACGCGGTGTCCGTGCCCGTCATTGCCTCGGGCGGCGTGGGCGAGCTTCAGCATCTCGCCGAGGGCGTGCGCGAGGGCCGCGCCGATGCCGTGCTGGCCGCGTCCATCTTTCACTTTGGTGAACACACGGTGGAAGAAGCCAAGCGCCATATGCGCGAAGCCGGCATTGAGGTGCGGTTGGAATAAAACAGCCGAAAGCGGCAAGTAGAAAGTAGCAAGAAAAACTGTGGGCGCCTTCGGCGCCCTTGCTTTATTGTTACCGCATACCTTGACGTGGATGGCGGCCGGAATAATGCTCTGTTCGTCTTTCGTCTTTCGTCTTTCGTCTTCCTACTGCTGCCGTTCCGCCAGTTTTTTCCCCGCTTCGACGGGACGGGTCAAAAGCCGGGATACGGGCACCAGCTCGACGCCCATTTCCGGCAACAGGGGCAATACCTTTTTCAGGTAGGTAATGGTTTCCGGGTAGGGGTGGGCGATGCCAATGGCGTTGCCCTGGCGCCGGGCTTTTGCGACCAGTTTGTTGAACTGTTCGTTGATACGCAGCAGGTCCTTGCTGTTGTCGAGAAACACGTCCCGGCTCGCCGACGGCAACTGCATCCGGCGGGCCAGGTCCGCGGCTATGGATTCGGGCGTGGTCAGGCTGTCGATGAAGTAGCGCTGCTGGTTTGCCAGTTCCCGCATGACCGGACGCATGATCTCGGCGCGGGTGGTAATCACGCTGCCCATGTGATTATTGGCCCCCACGGCCTGGGGGATGCGTTCCAGCGCGGCACGGACCGTGGCACGTACCTGTTCGGGTGACATGCCGTTGCGCAGCCCGCCCTTGTCCAGTGGCGCGTTGTTCTTGGTCGCCATGGGCAGATGCAGCATGACTTCCTTGCCGGCGGCGATGGCTTCGCGCGCGAGATGCGGGGACTGGGGCGCCTGGGGAATGACGGCACAGGTGATGGCCGCGGGCAGTTCCAGTACGGCCTGCCCACGCGCGCTGTTGTAGCCCAGATCGTCCATGATCAGCGCAATGCGTGGCTTGTCCTGGGCCAACGCCAGCACGGGCAGCAGCGCGAGCAGCGCCAGGAAACGCCTCATTGCTTGTGACCGCCCCGCGACAGATGGATGCCCTTGAGAATGGACAGCGCTTGATAAAGCGCGTAATCCCGGCTGGCCAGTGGTGTCTTGTCCTCGTCGGATGTGTCCGACTCGTCTTGCGCGCCCGGATTGCGCAGATGGCGCGGAAGATCCGCCTCGCGTACGCCGTCGCCACCCTGGCGCAGTTCGACACTGTCCACGCCCACCTCAATGTCCGGTTTGATGCCTTCGGCCTGAATGGAACGGCCGTCGGGCGTGTAATAGCGTGCCGTGGTGAGCTTGAGCGCACGCTCGTCGTGCAACGGCAGCACCGTCTGCACCGAGCCTTTGCCGAAGCTGCGCTGGCCCAGAATGATGGCGCGCTCATGGTCCTGGAGCGCGCCCGCGACGATTTCCGAGGCGGACGCGGAACCGGCGTTGACCAGCACGACTATGGGGACATCCTTGATCAGATCACCCGCCTCGGCGGTATGGTTGCTGCGGCTTTTTTGCGCACGGCCTTCGGTGTACACGATCAGGCCGTCGTCGAGCACCAGATCCGCTACCTCGATAGCCGACCCCAACACGCCTCCCGGATTGTTGCGCAGATCCAGCACCAGCCCATTGAGGCCCTTGCTTTTCATCTGTTCCAGCGCCTTGCGCGCATCCTCGCCGGTGTTGTTCTGGAACTGGGTGATGCGCAGGTAACCATAGCCGGGCTCGACCATGCGATTGCGCACGCTCTCGATGCTGATGATCGCGCGTTGCAGGGTGATTTCGCGCGGTTGCTGCTCGCCCTCGCTCAGTACCGACAGCGTGATTTCGGAACCCGGCTCGCCGCGCATCATGTCCACGGCTTCGCTCAGGGTCAGTTCCTTGGTCATCTTGTCATTGAGGCGCAGGATCAGATCACCCGCCTGAATACCGGCCTTGCTCGCCGGTGTCTGATCCAGTGGCGAAACCACCTTGATAAAACCTTCCTCGGTAGTGACTTCGATGCCCAGACCACCGAATTCGCCGCTGGTGGACGCTTCCAGATCCTTGAACCGGTCCGGGGTGAGATAGGCCGAATGCGGATCCAGTTCATGGAGCATGCCGCGGATGGCGTTGCGCAGCAGGGTTTTGTCGTCTACTTCCTCGATGTAGGCGCTCTGGATGCGCTCCATGACCTCGGAAAACACCCGCAGATCATCCACCGGGACACCCTTCTGGCGGGCCTGTTCATCCAGGGCCGGATCCTGGGCATAAGCGGTGGTTATCAGCAGTAGATACAGGCCGAGCAGGCGTGGCAGGCGCATCATTAGTCGTTCTCTATTGTTCAGCCAATGGCGGCAGTGTAACACGGTGGTTGCACCATCGGCTCGGGTCCACGGGGTCGCCCCGATGGCGGATTTCGAAATAGGCTCCGGTCCGGTCATGGCCCCCGGACTGCCCCGCAAGGGCCAGTTCGTCGCCGGTCGAGACCCATTCGCCCACGTCGCGCAGCAGGCTCTGGTTATAGCCGTAAAGGCTGAGATAACCTCCGCCATGATCGACAATAGTGAGCAGGCCATAGCCGCGCAGCCAGTCCGCGTAGACTACGCGGCCCCCCTGGACGGCGCGCACGGACTCGCCGGGCTCGGCGTCCAGCACCACGCCCTTCCAGCGCATCTCGCCCTGGCGCCGATCGCCGTAGGCCACGCGTCGCTCACCGGACACGGGCCAGGGCAGCTGGTTGGTCAGTTCGCCAAAGGGCCGCCCGCCGGGTTCGGCGGGGATGTCTTCCATGGACTCGCTCATGTCGTCGACCAGCCGTTGCAGGCGCTGCTCGTCCTTGCGCAGTTGCGCGAGCTTCTCACGGTCGCGGTCGAGTTCCGCGTTGATCCGCTCCAGCGCCCTGCCGCGCTCGGCGCGGGCCTGCTGCAGATGGTCGCGACGCTTTTCCACTGCCCGGCGGCGCCGGTTGAGTTCTTTACGCGTGGTTTCCACCTCACGGCTGAGTTCACGCAGCCGCTTCAGATCCTGATCGAGCGTCTCCACGCGCTCGCTGCGTGATTGCTGGAAATAGTCCTGGTAACGCAGCAGCCGTGACAGACGCTCCGGATTTTCCTGGTTGAGCAGCAGCTTGAGTCCGGGCTGGCGTCCGCTCTGATAACTCGCGCGGGCGGTGCGCGCGAGCCAGTCGATCTGCTTCGCCTTGTCCTGGGCCAGTTTGTTGCGGCGTTCGGTCAGCCGTTGCAGCCGTTGCGCCGTCTCTTCGCGCTTGCGGTCCAGGCGGCGGATTTCGGCGGTGACTTCGCCGATGCGTTTTTCCGTGCGCCGCAGCTGCTGCTGCAGACTGTCGCGCTCGCGTCGCTCTTCATTCAGCTGCTGCTGAACACGGTCAATGCGCTCGCGCAAGGCCTCCAGCTGCTCGGGCGAGACTTGCTCCGCGTACAGCGGCGGCGCCAGCACCAGCCAGAAAATGACAACGACACGCATAACAGGGATCGCCACCGGTGAATCCCTGCCGATTGTGGCCACCTTGGGCCCGAAAGTCATCTCCTGGCAGGCTGTGGACCAACCCCGTGCGTACTCAGCATGGCCTCTGGGGTTCTCAGCCCGGCCCGCACGTTCCGTTGCTTTTTTCCTACGTGGCCAGAACACGCCTTCAAAAGGGCTCCTCGGTTGCGAAACCGCCTGAAAGTCTGAGTGCCCAAGGGGTTGGTCCACAGCCCGCCAGGTTATCCTCGACCCGTGTGAGAGTGTATACTCGTCAGCCCCGATTCCGTGGATCATTCAGGTTTTATGGACCGCCTCATCGAATTTGTCGTCAATCATTATCTGCTGGTGTCCGCGCTGGTGGTGCTGGTGATTCTGCTGATCGTTACCGAGTCGCGCCGTGGCGGACGCACGCTCAGCCCCCAGGGGGCGGTGGGCATGATCAACCGTGACGATGCCGTGGTGGTGGATCTGCGCAAGGAGGATGAGTTCCGGCAGGGCCATATCGCGGGCAGTATCAATGTGCCCTTTGATCAGCTGGACAATCGCCTGTCCGAACTCAAGGCCCAGGGGGACCGTCCCCTGATTCTGGTCTGTGAAAGCGGCACGCGGGCGGGTCCGGCCGGGCGCCATCTGAACAGCCAGGGTCTGGACAGCATCTGGCGCATCAGCGGCGGCCTGAATGCCTGGCGCGGCGAGAAGCTGCCCGTCGTTCAGCAGTGATCGGCTTTTCAGAACAACAGCAACATAATCCGGGGAGGATCCGGCATGAACGACGAAACCCGAAAGACCTGTCAGCTGCAGCGTGTCTACGCGAAAGATATCTCCTTCGAGGCGCCGGGGGCACCGGATGCTTTTCTGGAGGAATGGGATCCGAAGATCAATGTCCAGCTGAACAATGATGCGCGGCGCCTGGGCGAGGGCAACGAGTTCGAGGTGAGCGTGACCACCACGGTTACCGCCAGCCGCGAGGACAAGACCATCTATCTCGCCGAGGTGACCCAGGCGGGCATTTTCACCATCGAGGGCATGGAGGGCGAAGAGCTGGACCAGATTCTGGGCGCCTACTGCCCGGGCCTGCTCTTTCCTTATCTGCGCGCCACCATCACGGATCTGGTTACGCGCGGCTCCTTCCCCCAGTTCGTGCTCCAGCCCATCAATTTCGATGCGCTGTATCGCGACGCCAGGGCTCAGCGGGAACAACCGGAAGGCGAGGGCGAATCCGGGTCCGAGCGCACACACTGAGTGCGCCAGGCTGTTTGAAGAGCCCGCTAGACGGCGCCGGGAAATCCCAACTGACGCCAGGCCTCATACACGGCCACGGCCGCTGAATTGCCCAGGTTCAGGCTGCGGCGCTCGGGTTTCATGGGAATACGCAGTTGCCGCTCCGGCGACAACGGGTCCAGCACTTCACCAGGCAACCCCCGCGTTTCCGGACCAAAGAGCAGTACGTCGTCGCAGTGATAGCTGACATCCGTGTGCGCCCGCGTGGCATATTTGGTGAAGGCGAAGATGCGTGCATGCGGCCGGGTCTGCACAAAAGCCTCCCAGCCTGGATGGACCTCAACTTCGGCGAACTCCCGGTAGTCCAGCCCGGCCCGGCGCAGCCGGGTGTCGTCCAGCTCGAACCCCAGTGGCTCGATCAGGTGCAAACGTGATCCGGTGTTGGCGCACAAGCGCATGATGTTGCCGGTATTGGGCGGTATTTCCGGCTGATAGAGAACGACATCCAGCATGCGGTCATGGTACACCACCACCCCGGCGAATGGTTGCGTCTCCGCGCCGGGGAAGTCGAAAGCAGAAAGACGAAAGACCAGCGCAATCCAGCGGGGCGCCTTCGGCGCCCCGGCTTTACTTGCTTGCTACTTTCTACTTGCCACTTTCGGCTTTATCGCGCCGCCCGCTTGCGCTCGTTTTCCGTAAGCAGTTTCTTGCGCAGCCGGATATGGTGTGGCGTCACCTCCACCAGTTCATCATCCTCGATGAAGTCCAGCGACTGCTCCAGCGAGAATACGGTCGGCGGAGTCAGGACCACGTTTTCGTCCGTACCCGAGGCGCGCACGTTGGTCAGCTGCTTGCCCTTGGTGGGATTCACCGTCATGTCATCCCCACGGGCGTTGATGCCGATGATCTGGCCTTCGTAGACTTCGGCATTGGGCGCTATGAAGAGCTTGCCCCGGTCCTGGAGGTTGAACAGCGCATAGGCCAGCGCCTTGCCGGTCACCATGGAGATGATGGCGCCCTGGGGGCGCCGTACGCTATCGCCCGGCTTGTAGGGTCCGTAGTGCGAGAAGCTGGCACTGAGAATGCCGGTGCCCGAGGTCAGGGTCATGAACATCGAGCGGAAGCCGATCAGCGCGCGCGCCGGGCAGATGTATTCCAGGCGCACCCGGCCCTGACCGTCCGCTTCCATGTTTTTCAGCTCCCCCTTGCGCAGGCCCAGCTGTTCCATGACCGCGCCCTGGTGCTGCTCCTCGACGTCGAGCATGAGCGACTCATAGGGCTCCTGGGTTTCGCCGTCCACCTCGCGGAGGATGACTTCCGGGCGCCCCACGCCCAATTCATAGCCTTCGCGGCGCATGTTCTCGATGAGTACGGCCAGATGGAGCTCGCCCCGGCCGGAGACGCGGAAACGGTCCGGGCTGTCGGTGTCTTCCACGCGCAGCGCCACATTGTGCTTGAGCTCTTCCTCGAGGCGCCCACGGATGTGACGCGAGGTAATGAACTTGCCGTCCTGCCCCGCAAAGGGGGAGGTGTTCACATGGAAGAACATGCTCACCGTGGGTTCATCCACGGTGAGCGCGGGCAGGGCTTCCACCTGGTTCGGATCGCAGAGCGTATCGGAGATGTTCAACGGATCCATGCCGGTGACGCACACAATGTCGCCGGCGCCCGCTTCGGAAATCTCGGTCCGTTCCAGCCCGTGATAGCCCATGATGGTCATGACCCGGCCGTTGCGCGTCTTTTCGTCCTTGCCGATGATCTTGACCGGGGTTTTCTGCCGGATCTGGCCGCGTTTGATGCGGCCCACGCCGATCACCCCCAGATAGCTGGAATAGTCCAGCGACGAGATCTGCATCTGGAAGGCGCCTTCCGGATCGACTTCCGGCGCCGGTGTGTGTTCCACGATGGCTTCGAACAGCGGCGTCATGTCCTCCGCCATCTCGCCGCCCTCGTGGCCGGCGATGCCGTTGATCGCCGAGCAGTGCACAATGGGGAAGTCCAGCTGATCGTCGCTGGCGCCCAGGTTGTCGAACAGCTCGAACACCTGGTCCATGACCCAGTCCGGACGCGCGCCCGGCTTGTCCACCTTGTTGATCACCAGCACCGGCTGCAGCCCCTGTTTAAAGGCCTTTTCGGTGACGAAGCGCGTTTGCGGCATGGGCCCGTCCACGGCGTCCACGAGCAGCAGCACTGAGTCCACCATGGACATGACACGCTCCACCTCGCCGCCGAAGTCGGCGTGACCGGGGGTGTCGACGATATTGATGCGGTAGTCGTTCCAGTTGAGCGCGGTGTTCTTGGACAGAATGGTGATACCGCGTTCCTGTTCCTGGTCGTCGGTGTCCATGACCCTTTCCACGGCGCCGCTGCGCTCGTTCAGGGTGCCGGATTGTTGCAGCAGCTTGTCGACCAGGGTGGTCTTGCCATGGTCCACGTGGGCGACAATGGCGATGTTACGCAGGCGATTGATCACTCCAACCTCGCGATGACGGGAAATTAGGGCCGGCCGCGCCGGAAAGCGGCGCATTGTACCGGTATCAGCGCGGCCCCGGCCACAGCTACCGCCGGACGGTGTTCAACACAGGGGCGTCCATGGGCGGTCAGCAGGGACCCTTTGGTGTACAATTCGCCCCCGTTTGATAACAAGGCCGGGAGGTAACGCAGCGTGACTGCCCAAGCTGTACAGCCCCAGCAAGCCGAACAAGGCGCCGAACAACCGGTGCAGCGGCGCGCCATCGCCCTGGTTTCCGGTGGTCTGGATTCCATGCTGGCCGTCAAGGTCATGCAGGAGCAGGGCATCCATGTCGAAGGGGTGAACTTTTTCACCGGTTTCTGCGTGGAGGGCCACACCCAGGCCATCCGCAAGAAGGACCAGGACAAGCACAAGCGCAACGATGCCCTCTGGGTGGCCGAGGTACTGGGCATCAAACTCCACATCGTGGATATCTCCGAGGAGTACAAGGATGTGGTGCTCAACCCCAAATACGGCTATGGGGCCAACCTGAACCCCTGCCTGGACTGCAAGATTTTCATGGTCAACCAGGCCAACCTGATGGTGAACAAGGCCCGTGAATTTGCCGGCGAGAAGGGTTTCGACTTCGTCATCACCGGCGAGGTGGTGGGCCAGCGCCCCAAGAGCCAGCGCTCGGAAACCATGCCCATCGTGTCCAGCGAATCCGGCGCCGACGACCGGCTGCTGCGGCCGTTGTGTGCACGCAATCTGCCCGAGACCCTGCCCGAACGCGAGGGCTGGGTGAACCGCGACGAGCTCCATGCCTTCTCCGGGCGCAATCGCAAGCCGCAGATGGAGCTGGCCCGGAAGTATGGTCTGGAGGACTATGCGCAGCCGTCCGGGGGCTGCTGCTTTCTCACCGACGAGTCCTATTCGCGCAAGCTCCAGGACCTGTGGCAGGCGCGCGACAGCCGCGACTATGAAATGGACGACATCATGCTGCTCAAGGTGGGCCGCCATATCCGGCCGCGCCCGCACTTCAAGCTGATTGTCAGTCGCGAGGAGGGCGAGAACAACTTCCTGGAGGGCTACAAGTACCGCTTCACCAGCCTGGTAACCACATCCTGCCCGGGACCGCTGGCGCTGATCGACGGCGATCTGGCCGATGAAGAGGAAGAGCAATTCGCCGCGTCCCTGGTGGCGCGTTACTCCAAGGGCCGCATGGATGACCAGGTCACGGTCGAGCTCCAGCGCGCGGGGGGCGTGTCGAAGGTGCTGAATGTCGCGCCCATGGGACCTCGGGATATCCCGGATGAGTGGCATGTGGGCTGAAAAGGAGCCAGGCGCGAGGGGCGAGGAGCGAGGCAACCCCTCCTCGGTCCTCCCCTTGAGAAGGGGAGCAAGAGCATTGATGAAGCCCTCATAGCTCTTCAGAGCTTCTCCCCCTTTTCAAGGGGGAGATCACAGAGGGGGTTCCTCGCCCCACGCGCCTCGCCCCTTTCCCTGATTTCTGGAACCGGATCGCGGCCAGGGCCCGTCACGGCGTAGCCGCCCCCGATCCCTTGAAAGGCAGGAAAAATGGATGAACTGGATGTAAAGAAATCGCTGTGCCCCATTCCGGTGATCCGGACCCAGAACCGCATCAAGGAGATGGCGGTAGGGGAGGAGCTGGAAGTGATCGCCACGGATCCGGGGGCGCTGGAGGATATTCCCGCCTGGTGCCGCATCAACGGCCATGAAGTACTCCAAACCAGCCAGGAAAACGGCGAAATCCGGATCCGGATCCGGGCCGGCGAGGAAAGTGTTGCACTATAATGATGCAAAACCGGTTTGCCTTGCACTAAAATAGTGCCGCATTCCGGGTTGCGTGCCCTCATAGCGGGCGTGTGCCAAGTCCGGAGTTGGCACACCTATTGCTACCCATAGGCCAAGGTCGCCTGCCGTGCCCGAGCCCGCCAGGCGTTGCCACAAATTCACCTTCAGGAGGACGCAACCGATGTCCAACAAAACGCTCAAGATGATTCAGGACAACGAGGTGAAGTGGGTCGATCTTCGCTTCACCGACAGCCGTGGCAAGGAGATGCACGTCAGCCTGCCGGCCAAGGAGATCGACGAGGATTTCTTCTCCGACGGCAAGATGTTCGACGGCTCGTCCATTGACGGCTGGAAGGGCATCAACGAGTCCGACATGATTCTGCTGCCCGACGATGACACGGCTGTGCTGGATCCGTTCACGGATGTCACCACCCTGAACCTGCGCTGCGACATCGTCGAGCCGTCCACCATGCAGGGCTATGAGCGTGATCCGCGCTCGGTGGCCAAGCGGGCCGAGGAATATCTCAAGTCCACCGGCATTGCCGATACCGCCCTGTTCGGCCCGGAACCGGAATTCTTCTGCTTTGACCATGTCCAGTGGAAGGTGGACATGGAAGGCGCCATGTACAACATCCACTCCGAGGAAGGGGCCTGGGTGTCCCACGAAGACCTCGGCCGCAACAACATCGGCCACCGTCCCGGGGTGAAGGGCGGCTACTTCCCGGTGCCGCCGGTGGACAGCATGCATGACCTGCGCGGCGCCATGTGCTCGGCCATGGAAGAGATGGGTCTGGATATCGAGGTGCATCACCACGAAGTGGGCACGGCCGGCCAGGGCGAGATCGGCGTGGCCGCCAATACCCTGACCAAGAAGGCCGACGAGGTGCAGATCCTCAAGTACTGCGTGCATAACGTGGCCCATGCCTATGGCAAGACCGCCACCTTCATGCCCAAGCCCGTGGTGGGCGACAACGGCTCCGGCATGCACGTGCACATGTCCCTGGCGAAAGACGGCAAGAACCTGTTCGCCGGCGACGGCTATGCCGGGCTGAGCGAGGAAGCGCTGTACTACATCGGTGGCGTGATCAAGCACGCGCGCGCGGTGAACGCCTTCGTGAACCCGTCCACCAACTCCTACAAGCGTCTGGTACCCGGCTTCGAGGCGCCGGTCATGCTGGCCTACAGCGCCCGTAACCGCTCCGCTTCCATCCGCATTCCCTGGGTGAGCAATCCCAAGGCGCGGCGCATGGAAGTACGTTTCCCGGATCCTTCGGCCAACCCCTATCTGGCGTTCGCGGCGCTGATGATGGCGGGCCTGGACGGCATCCGGAACAAGATCCATCCCGGCGACGCCATGGACAAGGATCTCTACGATCTGCCGCCGGAAGAAGGCAAGGAGGTTCCGACCGTGGCGGAAGGGCTGGACGTGGCCCTGAACGCCCTGGAAAACGACAAGGAATTCCTCCTCCAGGGTGATGTCTTTACCGAGGACATGATCGACGGCTACATCGAGCTCAAGCAAGAGGAAGTGGAACGCCTCCGGATGACCACCCACCCGGTGGAATTCGAGCTCTACTATTCGGTGTAAGCACGACGCCGGGATCCATCCGCTTGAAACCCCCGCTACGGCGGGGGTTTTTTGTGTGTGCTCTTCCGGGGCCGGGCCTTCCCTTTTGGCCCGGGGCATTCCACAATCGGCATATGATGCAACGTCTGTTATTGAATTTACTGGCCCTGACCGCCCTGCTGGCGGGCGGCGCCCTCTATGCCCAGGATTCCGACGGCGCGGGTAACGCCGATGCGGAAGGGGACCAGGAGGAGTCGGGCGACGCCGGCAAAAAGATCTACAAGGTGCGTGACGAAGACGGCACTGTCACCTTTACCGACGAAGCGCCCAAGGATCGGGACAGCGAGGAAGTGGAGCTGCAGCAAGGCAATAGCATGCGCATGGAATCGGTGCCGGCTCCGTCGCGGCCGGAACCCGAGAAGAAAGAAGAAGAAATTGCCTATAAAATCGAGGTCACGAGCCCGGAGAATGACGGGGTCCTGCGTCATCCCACCGAACCCGTGCCCGTGCAGTACAACGTCAAACCCGCCCTGAAATCCGGCCACAAGGTGCAGTTGCTGCATAACGGCAAGATTCTCGAGGGCGAGGCGCTAAAATGGCCCATTCGCGGCCAGCACCAGGTCAGCGTCCGGGTGGTGGACGCCGACGGCAATGTGGTGAGCAAGTCCGAACCCAACACCTTTTTCGTGCACCGCCCCAGCAAGCAGCTGCCTTACGGACCCTGATCCCTTGTAACCCCGGCCCGGCCGGGGTTCCTTCCCTTACTGCACCAAAGTGGTGCAATATCTGATGCCGGCATCGCCCAACGCCGTCCGGAGACGGGGGCGCGCACTGGCCTGAAACTTGCTTGAACACGGGTATGAGCACCATGACGGACAACCCCGGCGTTCAGCGCCGCCTGCTGGATCATTTGCGCACCGGCGTGTTGCTGCTGGATGAGGACCTGACCGTGCGCTATCTCAACCCGGCCGCCGAGATGCTGCTGTCCACCAGCTCCGCCCGGGCCGTGGGCCGCCCGCTGCCGGATTATTTTTTCCACGATCAGGATGTGCGCCATGCCCTGCAAGAGTGCATCGAACAGGGGCATCCCTTCACCCGCCGCGAGGCACATCTCATGGTGGGTCCGGATCAGGAAGTGACCGTGGATTACAGCGTCAGCCAGCTCAACGAACCGGGCGTAGCCCGGGGCCTGCTGGTGGAAATGCAGTCACTGGATCGATTGCTGCGCATCAGCCGTGAAGACGGCCTCATTCATGCGCACCAGGCTACCCGGGCACTGGTGCGGGGCGTGGCTCACGAGATCAAGAATCCGCTGGGCGGTATCCGGGGCGCGGCTCAGCTGCTCGACCGGGCGGCACCCGATGACGAGACGGCGGAATATACCCGGGTGATCATCGATGAGGCGGATCGACTTCGGAGCCTGGCGGATCACATGCTGGGTCCGCGTGAGCTCCCCGATTTTCAGCCCATGAATGTCCATGAATGCCTGGAGCATGTGCGCCAGCTGATCGTGGCGGAGTACCCCGATCAACCGGCCATCGGGCGCGATTATGATCCCAGCCTGCCCGAGGTGGCGGCGGATCGGAATCAGTTGATCCAGGTGGTGCTCAATATCATGCGCAACGCCGTGCAGGCACTGCTGGAAAGTGAGACCCCGGACCCCGGTATTGTCCTGCGCACGCGGATTCTGCGTCAGTTCACCATCGGCGCGGAGCGCCATCGTCTGGTAGCCCGGATTGATATCGAGGACAACGGACCGGGTGTGCCCGACGAACTCCAGGAAACCCTGTTCTATCCCATGGTCAGCGGCCGCGCCTCCGGTTCCGGACTGGGGTTGTCCATCGCCCAGTCCATCATGAGCCAGCACCACGGCCTGATCGAATGTGACAGCGAGCCGGGCCGAACCACCTTTACCCTGTTGTTGCCCGTGGACGCCCCGGAAAACCGGGCGGGGAGTGAAACCTCATGAGTGCTGATATCTGGGTCATTGACGACGACAAATCCATCCGCTGGGTGCTCGACCGCGCCCTGGGTCAGGAAGGCTTCGCGGTCACCGGTTTCGAGGATGCCGACGAGGTGCTCAATCGTCTGGAAGCCGGGGAAAGCCAGCCGGACGTGCTCATCAGTGATGTGCGCATGCCGGGCACGGATGGGCTACGCATGCTGAAAATACTGCAGCGCAAGTTCCCGGACCTGCCCGTGATCATCATGACGGCGCACTCGGATCTGGACTCCGCCGTGGCTTCCTATCAGGGCGGCGCCTTCGAGTACCTGCCCAAGCCCTTTGATGTGGACGAGGCGGTGGCGCTGGTCCAGCGCGCGCTGCGCAACCGGGCCGAGCAGAAGGCCGCCTCGGCGGACACCGGCGAGGAACAGCCCTCGGAAATCATCGGCGAGGCGCCGGCCATGCAGGAGGTGTTCCGGGCCATTGGCCGGCTCTCGCACAGCCATGTGACGGTGCTGCTCAACGGCGAGTCCGGCACCGGCAAGGAGCTGGTGGCCCAGGCCCTGCACCATCATTCGGTGCGCAAGGACAAGCCCTTTGTGGCGCTCAACATGGCCGCCATTCCCCGCGAGCTGATCGAATCCGAACTCTTCGGCCACGAAAAGGGGGCCTTTACCGGGGCCAATGCCCAGCGGCTGGGCCGCTTCGAGCAGGCGCATGGCGGCACGCTCTTTCTGGACGAAATCGGTGACATGCCGCTGGAGGCTCAGACCCGGCTGTTGCGCGTTTTGCAGGAAAACGAGTTCTACCGCGTGGGCGGCACTTCGGCGATCAAGGTGGATGTGCGCATCATTGCCGCTACGCACCAGAATCTGGAACAGCTGGTGCGCGACGGCGATTTCCGTGACGACCTGTTTCACCGGCTGAACGTGATCCGCATTCACATCCCCGGCCTGGCCGAGCGGCGCGAGGACATTCCCCGCCTGGCGGCGCATTTTCTGCACCAGGCGGCGGGCGAGCTGGGCGTGGACCCCAAGGTGTTGCATCCGGACACCGAGGCTTATTTGTCCACACTACCCTGGCCGGGCAATGTGCGTCAGCTGGAAAATACTTGCCGCTGGCTTACCGTCATGGCCAGCGGGCGCGAGATCCTGACCGAGGATCTGCCCGACGAACTGCGCGAGCAGAAACCCGTGGCGGATACCGGCGGTGACTGGCAACAGGCTTTGTTCGCCTGGGCGGACCAGGCCCTGGCCGCGGGCGAACAGAAGCTGCTCGACCGGGCTCAGCCCGCCTTCGAACGGGTGATGATCGAGGTGGCACTCAAACACAGTGGCGGGCGGCGCCGGGACGCCAGTCAGTTGCTGGGGTGGGGACGCAATACCCTGACGCGCAAGATCAATGAACTGGAGCTCGACGAGAACGCCGCTTCGGGCTAGCAGTCTGTTTTCAACGGCCTTTCCGGTGGATCAGCGATCCAGCGTGCGCCGACTGGCCATATTCAGCAGTTTCCACTGGCCGTCTTCCAGCGCCCACTCGGACTCGATGCGGTAGAGCTCGCCGTCCTCGGGTAGAAAGCGCGAACGCGACGAACTGGTCACCACGGCGCTGAACCAGGCCCGCGCCCGGTCCTTGCGCGACGGCTCCGATTCCACCTTCACGCGGGTCAGCACCACGGAAACATTCTGGTGGCGCTTCAACGTCAGCCGAAGCAGGCGTTGCGCTTGCGAGCGCGATAGTGAACGCCCACTACGGTCCAGCTCGAAGTCACCGTGGAGCCGGTCGAGCACGGGACCCGGGTTGTTGTTCTCCACGGCCCTTTCCATGGAGTCCAGCGCCTTCTCGATATCGTCTTCCGCCGGTGGTGGATCCGAGCAGCCGGCAAGCAACCCAAACAGCGCGATTGTGATGATCCATTTCATGGTGTTCGAGGATACCTGTTATGAAGCGTACAAGCTGCCTTTTTTCGTGACCGGCGATTGCCTATGCTGCGTGCTTTTCTCGGACTGATGGACAACCCATGAGCCTGTTCCCCGAAATCGAGCCCCGCATCGCCGAATTCCTGGCCGTGGGCGATGGCCATGAACTCTATGTGGAGGAATGCGGCCATCCCCGGGGCATTCCCGTGGTGGTTCTCCATGGCGGCCCGGGTGCCGGTGCCGGTCCGCACATGCGGCGCTACTTTGACCCCGATCGCTGGCGCATCATCGTCTTTGATCAGCGCGGCACGGGTCGTTCGCGCGCGCGCGACAGCCTGGCGGCCAATACCGCGGCTCACCTGGTCGCGGACATGGAAGTGATCCGGCGGCATTTCAACATTGATCGGTGGTTACTCTGGGGCGGCTCCTGGGGCGCGACCCTGGCCCTGCTCTATGCCCAGACTTATCCGGAACACAGTCTGGGCCTGGTATTGCGCGGTGCTTTCCTGGGCCGGCGGCGGGATCTGGACTGGTTGCTCCATGACGGCGCCGGGCGGGTGTTTCCCGCGGCCTGGGCGGATTTCGTCGGCGCGTTGCCCCAAGCGGAACGGCATGACCCGGTGGCCGCCTATCACCGGCGTCTGGTCGACAACCCCGATGAAGAGGTGGACGCCTGGGCCCGGCGCTGGAATGCCTGGGAAGCGGCCTGTTCCACCCTGATCCCGGGCGAGCCCGGTGGTGCGGTGAATCTGTCCATGGCGCGAATCGAATGCCATTATTTTCATAATCAGAACTTCCTGACGGAAAATGTCCTGCTGGCCCATCTGGGCACTATCCGGCATCTACCCGCGATCCTGATTCACGGCCGTTACGACATGGTCTGCCCCCTGGAACAGGGTCGGGCTTTGCATGAGCGCTGGCCGGGATCGGACCTGCGGGTGGTGGAACAGGCCGGGCATTCGGCCCGGGAGCCCGGGATTGAAGCGGCGCTGGTGAACGCCGCGCGCGACATGGAGGCCCGGCTGTGAAAGTTTTGCTGCAGCGCGTGACTGAAGCCCGGGTCACGGTGGATGACGAAACAGTGGGGGCCGCGGGACCGGGTCTGTTGTTGTTCCTGGGCGCGGAAAAAAACGATGACGACGAGCAGGCCGTGCGGCTCGCCCGGCGCGTGCTGGGTTATCGCGTCTTCGCCGATGACGCAGGGAAGATGAATCGCAGTGTGCTGGACGCGGGCGGCGAACTCCTCGTGGTGCCGCAATTCACCCTGGCCGCGGACACGCGCAAGGGTACGCGGCCGAGCTTCAGCAGCGCGGCGCCCCCGGAGCAGGGCGAGCGCCTCTATGAAGCCTTTTGGCAGGCATTGCGCGAAGGCGGGATCATGCCGGCCACGGGCCGTTTCGGCGCGGATATGCAAGTGCAGCTGATCAATGACGGTCCGGTAACCTTTCTGCTGGAGTCGTGACCTCGGCCACGCCGGTGTTCAATTGGCAAGCGAAAGGGCTGTTGCAAAGGGGGCGTGCTGGCCTATGATTGGGTGGAACCTGTCCTTCCGATCGGGGGGATCACAGGGACCGCTACCACAGAAAATGGAGAGGTGATCATGAAACGAGTACTGATGGCAGCCGTAATGCTGGGCGCTTCCATGCCGGTCTTTGCCACGGCGCCGGGCGGGCCGGGCTGTGGCTGGGGCAACATGCTGTTTGAAGGCCAGTCGGGCCTGCCGATTCATCTGGTTGCAACGATCGTGAACGGCACTTCCGGCAACAAGACCTTTGGCATGACCTCGGGCACCAATGGCTGCAGCACCAGTGGTGCACTGGCCTATGACGGCGAAAGCATGCTGGCCATGAACGGCATGGTGGAAGAAGTGGCTCAGGACATGGCCACCGGCGAGGGCGATGCCCTGACCGCGCTGTCCGTATCCATGGGCATTGCCGAGCAAGACCGTGCACGCTTCCAGCAGGTCATGCACGAAAACTTCGCGACCGTCTTCCCCAGTGATGACGTTACGGCCGCCGATGTCATGAACAACATCGTCACCGTCATGAAGCAGGACCGGGAGCTGGCCACCTACGTGGGCTGAATCCGGCCGGGGTCCCGTCCGCGGGGCCCTTCCCCTACCGAAGGATCGGCGCGCTTGAGCACGCCGATGCACAAAGATTCATCGCCTTATGCCTTATTTTCTCGGCGTCCTGTTGCTGACGCTAGCCGCTGTTGTGCGTGCGGAACCGGCCGCGGCGTTGTCCGAGCTGGCGGACCATCCGCGCTGGCAGGCCCTGCTGCATATCAACCTGGGCGGTACCCTGCGTGACCGGGGCAACAGCTATGTGGACGATACCGACTTCTTTCTTGCCGAAAACGGCAAGACCGATGCGCGCGCGGAACTTGTCGCCAGCCGCAAGGCATTGCAACAGAAAGACAGTGACCAGCGCTGCCATTTTCCGGCCCGCTATCGCTTTCTCGCGGAACAATTGAACTGGAACGAAGAACAACCCCTGTCGCACTGCGACGAATATCGCGAATGGCGCGAAAACATGCCCACGGGCCAGATGGTGCTCGTCTTTCCGGCCGCTTACCTCAATAGTCCATCGTCCATGTTCGGTCATACCCTGTTGCGCCTGGACGAAAAACCGGATCCCGACTCGAAATGGTTGTCGAAGGCCATCAACTTCGGCGCCCAGGTGGATCAGGGTGACAATTCCCTGTTCTATGTCTGGAAGGGACTGGCCGGCGGCTACCCGGGGCGGTTCTCCGTGGTTGCCTATGCGCAGAAGATCCGTGAATACGCGCATCTGGAAAACCGGGACATGTGGGAGTATGCCCTGGACCTGGAGCCGCGGGAACTCGACTGGGTGGTGCGCCATCTCTGGGAACTGCGTGACATCAATTTCGATTATTTCTTTTTCGACGAAAACTGCTCCTACCGGTTGCTGGAGCTGGTGCAGGTGGCGCGTCCGCGTGCGCGTCTGATGACGGAGTTGCGCTTCGCCGAATTGCCGGTGAAAACCGTACGCGCGCTGCGGGACGCGGATCTGATTACCGAGCGTCGCTACCAGCCATCCAAGGCCGCCGAACTGGAACACCTGGCGGGGCGGCTGGGCCCGGCCGAGAAGGACCTGGCGCAACGTCTGCGGGATAACCCGGATGTGGCCGATAGCGAAACCTTTCAGGCCTTTCCGCCCGAACGTCGTCATCTCATGGCGCAAACGGCGTATCAGGCGCGGCGTTTTGAAAACCGGGAAGGTCAACGCGAGGAGGATCAGGCCGGCAAGAGTTTTGCGCTGCTGCGTGTCATTCAGCGCAATCCCGCGCCCGAAACCGGATCGGTGCCGGAACCGGAACCACCCGAAAGCGGACACCGGACCCAGATGGTGCGCCTGGGCGGCGGTCTGGACGAGGACCGCGCCTTCGGTGAGCTGGGCTGGCGGCTGACCTATCATGATGTGCTCGATCCGATTACCGGCTTTCTGCCCGGTGCCGGTATCGAGGGCCTGGATCTGCGTCTGCGCTCCACGGATTCGGGCCCACTCAAGCTGGAACAGCTCGATCTGGTGCATATTCGCTCGCTGTCGCCACGTGATGCCTTCGTGAAACCCGTGTCCTGGTATGTCCATGCCGGCTGGGAGCGTGCGCGCGCCGACGGGCGCCGTCACCCGACCCGTTTTCTGGAGGCCGGACCGGGGCTGGCCTGGCGGACGGGCGGTGTCATGCCCTATGGTTTTGCCATTGCCCGGGCCGAACATGCTTCGCCCTGGACCCCCTTGATCGAGACCGGCGCCGGTGCCGAGCTGGGCCTGCTGTATCAGCAACCCGGCCTGCAGGCGGATCTGAGCGCGCGCGGCGTCTATTTCGAAAACGACTTCCGGCGTCATCGTTTCCGTGCCCGGGTTACACTGCCGTTGTCGCAGAATCAGGCCCTGCGCGGCGTGTGCGAACGCAACGGCTGGCGCGGTGGCGAGCGGGATGAATGCCGGCTGGAATACCGGCACTATTACGACTAGCAGGCTGTTGAATAACCCCTTGCGCACTCAGCGTGGCCTGAAGCGTTCAGCTGGTGTACTTTGTGGCGACGGACAGGGTGGTTCCCTTTCCGAGCGACAAAGTGCAGCAGATGGGCGCTTCAGGCCGCGCCCGGCGAGGCTTTCAGGCTGGCCCGCACTCATCGTTGCCCTTTTTCGACGGGACCGAGCCCCGCCTTCAAAAGGGCGCCTCGATTGCGAACCAGCCTGAAAGCCTGAGTACGCAACGGGTTTTTCAACAGCCTGCTAAGGGGGATCACGTGCTCAAGCGAATCGGACGTGGACTGTCTCTGGTGCTGTTGTCACTGACCATGACCGGATGTACCAGCCTCTTTTTCTACCCCATGGAAGACTGGGTCCAGAACCCGGCGCGGCAGGGGCTGGCCTATGAGGACGTGGTGCTGATCCACGAGGACGGTCTGCGCATTCACGGTTGGTGGCTGCCCGCCCGGGGCGAGGTTCAGGGTACGGTCTATTTTCTCCATGGCAATGCCCAGAACATCAGCACCCACATGATGAATGTGGCCTGGCTGCCGGAAGCGGGCTACCAGGTTTTCATGCTGGATTATCGCGGCTATGGCTTGTCTGAAGGTGAACCTTCACTACCCGAGGTCTTCTCGGATATCCGCCTGGGCCTGGACTGGCTGCACAATTCCGGCCGCCTGGGCCAGGCGCCGCTGATCGTGTTCGGCCAGAGCCTGGGTGGGGCCATGGGCGTGAAGGTGCTGGCGGAAGAGGGTAATCCGGAGCGTGTGGACTGTGTATTGCTGGAGGCGGTCTTCAGCGGATATTCGCAGATCACCCGGGATGCCATGAGCCAGAGCTGGCTGCTGTGGCCCTTCCAGTGGCCCGTGGCGGCGTTGATGCCGGATCAGTGGAATCCGGAGGACCATATCGGCAAGCTTGCCGGTACGCCGCTGTTTTTGATGCACAGCAGCGAGGACCAGATCGTGCCCCTCAAACACGGCCGGGCCCTGTTCGATGCCGCGGGCGAACCCAAGGCCTTTCGCAAGCTCGAGGGGGACCATATCGCCGGTTCGCGCAGCCAGGAGGTCCAGAGCGATATCCGGAGTTTCCTCCAGCGCCATTGTCCCGCGCCGGAGAAGGATCAGGATGTGTCCGCCCCGGGCGAGCTGCGCCGGTACCGGTTCTAGGGGTGGGCCATGGGTGCTGGTGCCGTCAACACGCGAGTCTGGGCGGCGCTGCTGTTCGTAGGCCTGGCCTGCTTGGCCATCCGGGCGGAAGCGGGTTGTCCGGCCGCCGACACCGGCATCCAGGTGGTGCGCCACCGCTGGCATACCGGCATCGTGATTCCGGCCGATTCGGTACAGCCACCCCTGACCTTTCTGCGTGAGGCCTTTCCCGAGGCCCGCTATCTGGAATTCGGCTGGGGCGATACGGATTTCTACCGCAACACCGACAACCTCTGGCTCATGCTCAAGGCGCTGTTCTGGCCCACGGATACCGTGCTCCATGTGGTGGGGCTGAAAAAGGCCCCGGCGCGCCTGCCCCATACCGCCCTGGCGGCGGTGCCGATCACGCCCGCGGGCATGACGGATCTGCAGCAGGCGCTGGCGGACAGCTTTGCCCGCTCGGACGAAGGTAAGCCGATGGTGATGGAACCCGGCCTGTACGGCGACAGCTTCTTCTACCGCGCCCGGGGCAGATTCTGGCTGGGCCGCACCTGCAACACCTGGACCGCACAAATGCTCGCCGCCGCCCGCAAACCCGTTCGCACCTTTGCGGCCCTGACCGCCGGCGGTGTGATGGACCAGGTGCGGGATCTGGACAGCACCTGTACCGAAAAGCAAAGCGGGAGTCAGGATCACTATTGACCTGTGTCACGTGACAGATCACACTTCCCTTATGATAAAGATGGGGAACCTCTGGTTCATTCATACGTGGATTTGCCATTGCCATTTTTCGTCTGGATCAAGGCGCGCCGACGCCGCCGTACTGCCTGTACGGGTAGGAGGCGCAACGCCGAGCCAGACGAAAAACGGCATGGCCCCGGAGGGGTTTCGCTCAAAATCGCGCTCTACTTTGTTGCGCACTTTGACAAGGGCTAAGGCCATTGCCTGCAGCGCGCGCCGCGTAGAGCACGATTTTGAGCGAAACAAATCTCACGTATGAATGAACCAGAGGTTCCTGGACAAACGTAGCCGGGATCTCTTCTTGCATGGGAGTGCCCGGAAATTCCCGGCGGATCTGGCATCCAGGGCCGCCCGGAAGCTGGAATATATTCATTTGGCCAGCTGTCTGGATGATCTGAAGGTGCCGCCGGGCAATCGTCTTCATGCGCTTTCGGGTAACCGCAAGGGAGCGTTTGCCATCGCCATCAATGATCAATGGCGGATCTGTTTCCGGTTTGAAGACGGCAATGCCTATGATGTTGAGGTGTGCGATTATCATTGAGGTGAGGTAGGGATAATGGCGATTGCAAATACTGACACCATGCAACGCAGACCCACACATCCGGGTGCCATGCTTCGCGAGGATTTTCTGCCGGATTACGGTTTGACCGTGGCCCAACTCGCCGGGGCTCTCGGGGTTTCGCGGCAGTCCGTGAACGAACTGTTGCGCGAACGCCGGGCACTGAGTCCGGAAATGGCGCTGCGCCTGGCGCGCCTATTCGGCAATTCGCCGGAGTTCTGGTTGAACGCCCAGCGTTCCCTTGATCTGTGGATGGCGGAGCGCATGATCGAGGACGAAGTCGCACGGATTGAGCCGCTGGACGTTGCCTGATTTCATCCCTTGTCCCCGGTCACGTTGACCCTTGCAGTCAGGTACCATCAGGGCCGTTCCGACATTTTTTCGACAGGAGGTAGTCCATGGCTTTCGCGCTTTCCGATCTGGAAGTCACCACGCCCGCGTTCCGTGATGGCGAGTCCATTCCCGCCAAACACACCTGCGAAGGCGACGACGTTTCGCCCGCGCTGAGCTGGAAGGGCCTGCCCGAGGAGACGAAATCCGTGGCCGTGTTCTGCCATGACCCGGACGCGCCCCTGGTCAAGCCCGGTGCCTACGGGTTCACGCACTGGTTGATCTATAACCTGCCGGCCGGCAGTTCCGGTCTGGAAGAGGCTGCAAGCGAAGGCGCAGAGGGCGTGAACGACGCCGGCAACAGCGGCTACAACGGTCCCGCGCCGCCGCCCGGACACGGCCTGCACCGCTACTTCTTCTGGGTGCTGGCGCTGGACCAGGAACTCAATCTGGAAGCCGGGCTCACGCTGGAGCAGTTCCTGGAAAAAGTGGAACCCCATATTCTGGGCATGAACCGCATGATGGGCAGTTACAAGCGCGATTAATGCCCGGCACGGGCTTGCGCGGGTTGGGCAGGGGCCGGGAGAGCTCGGGCGATGCGTGTACTGCTGGTAATCCTTGTGCTGCTGCCCGGGCTGACCCGGGCCGGCGAGTGCGTGGTGCTGCTCCACGGGCTCGCCCGCACCGACGCTTCCATGACCCGCATGGCGGAGGCGCTGCGCGATGCGGGCTTCGACGTAGCCAATGTGGATTATCCATCGCGCGATCATCCGGTGGCCGAGCTGGCGGATCGGGCCGTACCCAGGGGGCTCGAGCGCTGTGCCGAAGCCGGTGACCCCGAGCCCCACTTCGTGACCCACTCGCTGGGCGGTATCCTGGTGCGCTCGTATTATCACCGCAACTCCCGGTCACGGCCGCAGCGCGTGGTCATGCTGGCGCCGCCCAACCGCGGCAGTCAGGTGGTGGACGAATTGCACGACATGCCCGGCTTTGCTTTCTGGCATGGTCCGGCGGGCGATCAACTCGGTACCGGAGCCCACAGCGTACCGTTGCGGTTGCCGCCGGTGGATTTTCCCACGGGCATCATTGCCGGCACCGACAGCATCAACCTGATCCTGTCGAATTTCCTGCCCGATCCGGACGACGGCAAGGTGGCCCTGTCGCGTGCACGAGTGAAGGGCATGACGGCCTGTATTGCCCTGCCGGTTACGCACACCTTCATGATGCTCGATGACGAAGTCATCCGACAGACGTTGCACTTTCTGGATCATGGCA
This sequence comes from uncultured Alcanivorax sp., assembly GCA_913055795.1. Classification (GTDB taxonomy): domain Bacteria; phylum Pseudomonadota; class Gammaproteobacteria; order Pseudomonadales; family Alcanivoracaceae; genus SLJS01. Next base: position 34,694 of record CAJXLA010000016.1, read on the forward strand.
GCTTTGACCGGCGGAACGGCATTCCACCCACCTGTGATCGGATCCTTGAGGATGCGGCTGTGGAGCAAGAGCCATGAGCCGGATTATGGGCAGCCTTATCTTTACGAAGAGACGTCGATTAGCGCGATAAGAGGTGCTGGGCCCAGGCATGGGACACAGTTGCTCGTTCGTAGCGCCCTTAGCGCAAGCCGAGACGGGCCTCGGACCGAGCCACAACCGGTTTGAAATAACCACAAAGATCACAGAGAACACAGAGATTGGAAATAAGATGTGTTCTCGGAGTTCGTGCACCGGTCAACGGGCGAAGCCGAAGGCGAGCCTCGGGGAGTCCTGCTTCCCTCATCCCTGCCTTCTCTGAGCCGCGCAAGGCAGGGCTCGCAAGGCGCGTTGGCGCCGGTGTAGTGACGCTACATCAAGCCAACGCAACGCCGCGAGCGCTGCCTTGCGCGGCTCCCGAAGGGCGCGCCTGTGATGGCGCTGGCCTGCGTTGCGGCTCCTGGACGTGGCGACACCACGCCGGCGGAGCCAGCGCCTTGGCCAACACCAACACAAACGCGCAGAGAAGGCAGCGATGGGGGAAGCAGGACTCCTTTGGGCCCCGCTGAACCGCCGAGGGCGGCGGGCGGAGCGCAGAACAGCTTCGCCAGGGATTGGCGAAGCTAGGCAAGCCAAATCGTGGATGATTTGTCTTGCCGCGTTCTGCGTGGAGCCCGCCAACTGAGGGGATCCGCCCGCCCAATCTCTGATTGGGTGGGCGGACGGCGAAGCGGGGTGTCTTTTTCTTGCTTCCTTCTTTTGGACAAGCAAAAGAAGGAAGGCGCCCGCCGGGGCGCGTCCCGGCTTGCCGCCCGTAAGGGCGGCTTTTAAACCTTGATGTAGGCTATGCGCAAAAACTACGAATGAATGGCGAAGTGTTGCCAAGGGGCAGACTTGCATGACTCGGTAGCCATGGGCAACCTTTGCACTCTGACAATCATGCGGGAGATAAAGATGACCGAAGACAATGTAGTCCTGCGCGAGCCGACGCCCGAGGACGGGGCACGTCTCCATCAGCTGGTGCGCGAATGTCCGCCCCTGGACGAGAATTCGTTGTACTGCAATCTGCTGCAATGCTCGCATTTCTCGCGTACCTGTTGTGTCGCGGAACTGGACGGGCGGATGGTCGGTTATGTCACCGGCTATCTTCATCCCAAGGAAGAAGGTGTGTATTTTCTCTGGCAGGTGGGCGTTCATGAAGATGCCGCCGGCCACGGGCTGGGCAAACGCATGATCAAGGAGATTCTGGCCCGGGATAGCTGTCGCGGCGTGCATACATTGCACACGACCATTACGCCATCCAATGAACCCTCGCGCGGTCTTTTCGCCTCCTTTGCCCGGTCCGAGGGAGCCGAGATGACGGAAGAGCCTTTTTTCACGGAAAAACACTTTGCCGGTACGGGCAAGGAACCGGAAAACCTTTTCCGCATCAGGCCGCTGTCCACGCCGGCGAAATAAGGCTCGTGTTCAGCCGCTTTGCCGGTAGAAGTTCATGGCATTGCGGCGCAGGACGCGGTCGGCTTCTTCCGGCCCGAGCAGATTCCGGATGCGTTCGACATCCCCGGCGTGGAAAACACGCGGCGCTCGGGTACCGGGCAGGTCGGTGCCGAACATCAGGGCTTCGGGATTGGCCCTGTGGATGTCGTTTAACAGGCTATCGATATCGAATTCCAGCCGGCCGAAACCGCACGCTTTGATGCGTACGCCCCGTTCGGCCAGCAACAGTGTCTCGTGTCGGCCGGCCGCGGTGAGACCCAGATGGTCCAGACTCACCGCCGGCAGGCTCAGCAGAATCCGGCGGATGGGCTCCAGTTCGGCGGCATCCGCGTACAGCTCCACATGCCAGCCCGCCAGTTCATGAATGCGCGCGCCGAAATCCGCCAGACGCGCCAGCTTTTCCGAGCCGCCGCGATGCAGATTGAACCGGACACCGCGTACGCCCGCCTCGTTCAGTTCCAGAATGGTGGCATCGGGTGTGTCGGCCGGTAGCTGGGTCACGCCCACAAAATCCGGCCCCAGGCGCTTCAGTGCATCCACCAGATAGGCCTGATCGAAGCCCTGAAAGGATCCGGATACCACGGTGCCGCCGGTGATACCGAGATCGCGGCTGGCCTGCCGGTAATCGTCCACGGTAAAGGCGGGCGGTTCATAGCCCTGATTCGCCTGCACCGGGAAGAAGGCCGGGTCGATAATGTGCAGGTGGGCGTCAAAGATGGCCACGAATCAGCGGATTAATAGCGTGTGTAGCGAATACTCACCCGGCCCTGACCCAGGGCCAGACGCAGCCCGATGGAGCGCGCGCCGAAGGTGACTACCGTCAACAGGAGTAATTCCAGGGTGGTCACGAGCTGACCATCGATCAGCGTGGCCAGCATGGCCACGGGCACCACGCCCACGCCCAGCAGGAAGAGCCCGATAAAGACCGCCACCACGCCCCAGAGGGTGTAGGTGAGCACCAGGGCCCAGAACCACAGCGTCAGACCATAGATCCAGGAGGCGACGATAAAGACCGTCGCGGCCAGCGGCCGGGTGCGCTGAAAGAACGCCAGGGGGGCACCCACCAAGGCATTGGCTACCAGCACACTCCACATGAAGGGTTCCAGCCAGGGCAGCAGATGTTCGCCCACCCAGACCGAACCCTCGATAAAGAGTACGCCCAGGCAGACCAGGACGAAGAGGATGGCGGCTATAAAGAGAAAAACGCGTGGCATTCATGCTCCCATGGTAATGTTGCCCCTTTGTGGGAGCGGCATCCTTGCCGCGACTTTCTAGCAGGCTGTTGAAAAACCCCTTGCGCACTCAGCGTGGCCTGAAGCGTGCAGCTGGTGTACTTGGTTGCGACGGACAGGGTGGTTCCCTTTCCGAGCGACAAAGTGCAGCAGATGGGCGCTTCAGGCCGCGCCCCGCGGG
>CAJXLA010000017.1 GCA_913055795.1 uncultured Alcanivorax sp.
CACCCTGCTTACTCCCAACCCGACCGTGGTCGAAACGGCTATCGCCCGGCCCACTTGGCGCGCGTCGGGGCTGGCCGATGTCCTAACCAGCCGGTAATGACGCACGTGAGCAGTACTGATGCTATGCTGTCTCAAACACTGCACATCCGAGACAAAGCAAGAGTAGAAGTTGCGTGGTCTCTCAGCTTTAGTGCAGTGTTTCGTAAAACGCTTGTCCGGCTACTATCGGGTGGTCCGGGATTGTTGCAACCGGTTCCTACTGATCGTCTTCGACAGGCCGAGGCCACCCTGAAACCGCTCGACCAGAAACCAAACCCGGGTCATAATTGACCGCCAAGCCCTGTAGGTACGGGTCTGGATGAGCCTTTTTCGGGCATAGCTTATTCCCCGGTAACAGGGCGCTACAGGGGCTTTATCAAGTCCTGGAGGGCATCGAACCGAAGCCCTCACCGTACCAGATTGGCTTGGGGGTACCTGAGGGGGTACATGGCGCTTTCACATTGGACTTTTCCGAGGAATTCCGGGGACTTGAGCGCCGAATGTGAGTGTCCCCCTCGGCACCATTTCACTCCCTACATCCACCCGTAGTCTGCCGGGACCGGGTTATTCCGGCGCATTCGGGCCGACCGTCGCGATCTCTCCCGCTGGCCGTGCAACGGAACAGCCCCTACCTTCAGGTTGATGCGAAGACCGTGCGGCTCCCGCAAGGCCGGATTGCCCGGTTCTGCCTCCGACGATATCGAATCGGGTGGGGCCCTGCTCGCCCGATGGCGGAAACGACGGTCGGGAGAGCGATTTCGGGCGCGCGACGGGAGCGTGGCAAAAGCTTCTCGCTCTTCCATGCCTCATGCCATGGCCGGTCATTCCCGGGCCGGGTTACCGGGCCAGGATCACGGCGCAGCGACCGCAGTACTCCCCCCGTCCTCCTGTCTCCCTGTTACCAGGGCCTCTTGCATTATTATAAGTATATGCTAATTTAGCGCATACTAATTTAGCATAGTTGGGAGATCCGGACATGGGACGCCTCATTGCGCGCTTCAGCATGCGCCACCGGTGGTGGGTTTTCGGTGTGACCCTCGCCATCGTCGTGGCCACGGGGTTGCTGATTCCGCGGCTGACCATCGACACCGACCCGGAAAACATGCTGCCGGCCGATCAGCCGGACCGGGTCGAGCATAACCGTATCCAGGAGCGTTTCGATCTCCATGACATGATCGTCGTGGGCGTGGTCAATGAGCAGCACCCGGAAGGCATCTTCAACCCGCAATCACTGAGCGCTCTCTATCAACTGTCAGAGTCCATCGAGGACATTGAGGGCGTGATTGAGCAGGACATGCTCTCGCTGGCCACCATCGACAATGTCGAGCAGGTCAGTCCGGGCACCATCAGCTTCGACTGGATGATGTCCGAGCCGCCGTCCACCCAGGCCGAAGCGGACAGCATCCGTCGCGCCATTCAGGATCTGCCCATGTTCTACGGCACCCTGGTGGCCGAAACCGACCAGGCCGCGGGCATTTTCGTGCCCATTGAAAGCAAGGACGAAAGCCACCGCATCGCCACCGAGATCCAGGGCATCATTGATGAGCTGGACAGCAATGACGATTTTCATATCACCGGCCAGCCCGTGGCGCAGGACACCTTCGGCGTGGAGATGTTTCAGCAGATGGCCATCTCCGCCCCGCTGGCGGGCCTGCTCATCTTCCTGTTGATGCTGTACTTCTTCCGCAGCCTTCCGCTGGTGGTGGCACCCATGCTGCTGGCCATGGCTACCGTTATCACCGCCATGGGCCTGCTCATCGGCATGGGCTACACCGTGCACATCATGAGCTCCATGATCCCCATCTTTCTCATGCCCATCGCGGTGGTGGACTCGATCCATGTGCTGTCCAGCTTTGCCGACCGTTGCCGCGCCGGCGACGACAAGCAGCTTGTCATGGCGGAGGTTATTCAGAGTCTCTACAAGCCTTTGATCTTTACCAGCCTGACCACTTCCGTGGGTTTTGCGTCGCTGATGCTCACGCCCATTCCGCCGGTGCAGATATTCGGTGCCTTCGTGGCCATTGGTGTGCTCTTCGCTATCGTGCTTTCGCTCACTTTCCTGCCCGCCTTCGTCGCCGCGTTGCCACAGAAAACCGTGGACGGCATGGTGAGCCGCGTGCGCACACACGAGGAGTCGGGGAAGGGAGCCGATTGCCGGCTCTGCCGCTTCATGTCCGCCACCGGCCGCTTCGCGACCCGACACGCTACCCCCTTGCTGGTCACCTTTGCCGGGCTGGTCGTGGTGGCGGTCTACGGCATCAACCAGATCTATATCAACGACAACCCCACGCGCTGGTTCAAGGAGGATCACCGCATCCGGGTCGCGGACCGCGTGCTCAATGAGCATTTCGCGGGCACATACGAGGCCTACATCGTTCTTGAACAGACCCGGGTGGGGGATCTGATGGCGACGCTCAACGAGCGCGCCGAGCCGGTTCTCGACCAGGCGGCCGAGGACGGCCACGCCATCCGCAAGGACTGGAGCCGAATCCTGGAGCAATCGCGCTCGGGCAATACCGAAAACGAGGTCGGCGCGACCCTCGACGAACTGATGTTCGCGCTGGAAGACCAGTCCTTCAACGCGCCCCGTGACCAGGCCCAATACTGGGACGAGCTGCTGTCCATCACCGAGCGCATCCGCAGCGAAGCGCAATACTTCCAGAAGCCCGAAGCACTTCGGTACATGGACAACATGCAGACATGGCTGGAAGAACGCGATCACGTGGGCAAGTCCAGCTCGCTGGCCGATCTGGTACAAACCATCAATCGCGAACTGGTCAGCGGTGAACCGCAAGACTACCGCATCCCCGACCGGCCGTCCGGTGTAGCCCAGACCATTCTCAGTTATCAGAGCTCGCACCGGCCCGAGGATCTCTGGCACTTCGTGAGTGAAGACTACGAGGAGGCCAGTATCTGGCTACAATTGCCCAGTGGCGACAACCGCGCCATGCAATCCGTGGTGGATGCGGTGGAGCAGTACAAGGACAACCACCCCTTGCCCGAAGGCGTGGACATGACCTGGGGCGGCTCCACCTATATCAACCTGGTCTGGCAGGGCGAGATGGTGGAAGGCATGAGAGCGGCCCTGCTGTCCGCCTCGGTCTTCGTGCTTGCCATGATGATCCTGCTGTTCCGTTCGTTCGTCTTCGGTGTGCTGGCTGTTTTGCCCCTGACCCTGACCATCGCGCTGATCTACGGCGTCATGGGTCTGATCGGCAAGCCCTACGACATGCCGGTAGCTGTCCTGTCGTCGCTCAGCCTGGGCCTTTCGGTGGACTTCGCCATCCACTTCATCCAGCGCTTGCGCGCCGAGGCCGCCGAAACCGGCAACTGGCGCCAGGCTATAGACGCGGTATTCGAGGAACCGGCTCGGGCCATCACGCGCAACGCCATCGTGATCTCGCTGGGCTTTTTGCCGCTGCTGGCCGCGCCGCTGGTGCCCTACATCACGGTGGGCATCTTCCTGGCGAGCATCATGGCCCTGTCCGCCGTGGTAACGCTGCTGATGCTGCCGGCCATTCTGCGCGCAATTCCAAGCCTGTTCTTCGGACGCGAGATCGCGCGAGCCACACGCCAGGAGTGAATCGGACATCAACGAAAACGCAGAGGAGAATCGCGATGAAAAACAGAGTACTTCGCACCCTAGTGATCGGGCTGGGCCTGGCGGCAACCGCGTTCGCGCCGGCAGCCAGTGCACAGGACAGACCCTCGACCATGGAAATCGTGAAACGGGCCAACCAGGCATCCTTTTACGCCGGTGACGACGGACGGACCGAGGCGCGGATGCGCATCGTGGGCAGTAGCGGCCGGGAACAGGTCCGCCAGTTCACCATGCTGCGCCGCGATGGCGACCAGGGCCGCCAGCAGTACCTGGTGGTCTTCAGCCGTCCCGCCGACGTGCGCGGCACCGTCTTTCTGGTGGAAAAGAACCCGGGTGCGGATGACAACCGCTGGCTCTACCTGCCCGGTCTGGATCTGGTTCGCCGCATCGCCCCGGGCGACAAGCGCACCAGCTTCGTGGGCTCGCACGTCTATTACGAGGACGTCTCCGGCCGCGATATCCAGGCGGATGAACACGAGTTGATCGAAACCACGGACGAACACTACGTCGTACGCAGCACGCCCAAAGACCCGGACAGTGTGGAGTTCGCGTATTTCGACACACGCATTGACCGGGACACGTTCCTGCCCATGGAGAGTGAATACGTGAATGCCGACGGCAAGATCTACCGCCGCATGAAGATCGAGGAGGTCAAGGAGATCGACGGCTACCCCACGGGCGTGCGTATGCGCATGGAGGATGTCGCGAACGGCGGCCATACGCTGGTGCAGTTCCGGTACAACGCTTATGACCTGGGCATTCCGGAATCCGTGTTCAGCGAACGTTCGCTGCGCAATCCGCCGCGGGAATGGCTCCAGCGTCCGGAACGGTAAGACAACGACCGAGGCAATGATGATGCGCTTTGATTATTACAAAAGGCATGCCCGAACCCGACTTGCCCTGCTGGCCGGGCTGGTCCTGCTCCCGCTCGCCAGCGTTGCCCAGGACGATGCCTGGGGGGACGACCCCTGGGCAAGCGAGAACGTCTCGCCCTGGTCCTGGTACGGCTTTGTCGAGGGCGCGGCCGGTGTGCGCACCGACGAAAACCCGCTCATCGACGAGGACATGCCCCTGGGCGAGCTACGCCTGCAAGTCGAAGGCGAATATCAGGGCGATGGCGCCACCTGGGACTTCAAGCTCGACGGTATCGCCGACGGTGTGGAAGACGACTTCACGGGCAATGTCCGTGAAGCCAAGGTCAGCTTCACCCTGGGTGAGCGCACCGATGTCCGCGCCGGCCGTCAGATCCTGACCTGGGGCACCGGCGATCTGGTCTTTCTCAACGACCTTTTCCCCAAGGACTGGGTCTCCTTCCTGAGCGGCCGGGACCGGGAATACCTCAAGGCCCCGTCGGATGCGATCCGTACCAGCTGGTTCGGGGATAATGTCAACGTGGACCTCGCTGTATTGCCTTTCCGGGAACCGGACGTCTACATCGACGGCACAAGGCTGTCGTACTGGAACCCTCGCGCCGGCCGCCGTGTCGCCGCGCCCCCGAAGCTGCGAACCACCGAGCCCGCCCGCACCGTGGAAAACAGCGAAGCGGCCCTGCGCGTGTACGGCATGGCGGGCGATCAGGAATGGGCGGTCTATGGCTACCGTGGCTTCGCCGGTCAGCCGGAAGCTGTGGACACCGATACCGGCCGGCCCACCTTTGCCCGCCTGGACAGTCTGGGCGCCAGCCTGCGCGGGCCCCTGGGCGATGCGCTCTACAATCTGGAATTCGCGTACCACAACGCGCCCGACGACCCGGACGGCGACGACCCGCGGGTGCCCAACGACGAACTGCGTTTTCTAACGGGCTATGAGCGCGAAGCGTTCACCAACTTCAACGTGGGCGTGCAGTATTACCTGGAATGGATGCAGGACTACGACGCCTTCCGCGAGACCTACCCCTTCGCCACTGATGAACGGCCGGAGGAAAAGCGCCATGTCGTCACACTGCGCCTGACGTGGCGACTGATGCGCGATAATCTGGTGCTGGGCCTGATGAACTTCCATTCCCCCAACGAGGAGGACTCGTTTATCCGTCCCACGGTCGAGTACCGCATCACGGACCAGCTGTATTTCAATACCGGTGCGAACCTGTTCGAAGGGCAAAGCCCGGCCACTTTTTACGGACAATTTGAACCCGACAGCAGCGTTTATGCCCGGCTGCGGTATAACTTCTGACCCACACCGATCGACAGGAGAGCAATCATGACCGTCAACCAGGCCCTTCGATTCATCGCCGGCACCTTTGTGCTCGCGAGCATTCTGCTGGCCCATTTCCATCACGGCTACTGGCTGTTCTTCACTGGTTTTGTCGCACTGAACCTGATGCAATCGGCATTGACCCAGTGGTGCCCCATGATGACCCTGCTGCGCAAGGCGGGGCTGCGCGATGCGTGACGCGCTCACGCAGCGATTCAAACGGCTGAAGGCCAGCGGAAGCGGCTGTCAACCAACCGGAACCTGATCAGCCATCGGAGGTAACTTCCATGGCACATCCCGTTATCATCGGTGCCGGCATGCCGCTCGCGCTGGAGCAGAGGAAGACCTGCGGCCACAACGCAAGGATTACCCGGGTCAGTGCCGTGGATCACTTCCAGTTCGTGCCTTCCAACCCCTGGGGGGCCCTGGGCTGGCGTAAAAGGCCGCGAACGACCACCGTACTGGCTCCGCCGTTGAAAAAGCGCAAGGTCAACCCGGGGGTAGATACCGTCAGCCACATCGACCCGGACGAACAACGCGTCGAGCCCAACGGTGGCAATAGCCTGGACTACGATTATGTCGTGATAACCACCAGGCCCAAAAGCGCCCTGGATGAAATGCCCGGGCTGCCGTCGGGTGCTCTCACAGGGACAGATTCAGCGTTCTCTGATAGACAATAGCGATCCAACAGTGGAGAAACCCAACAATGTCGTCCCAAAAGCTCAAACACAACAGCATCGCAGGGCTATCCCCCGGGGAAATGGCCAACCATGCGGATGAGACGGCCGAGGTGCTCAAATCCATTGCCAACCCCAACCGCCTGATGATCCTCTGTGCCCTGATTGAAGAGGAAAAGACGGTGAGCGCCATCAACGAGCTGGTGCCGCTCAGTCAATCGGCGCTGTCCCAGCACCTGGCCCGCCTGAGAGCGGAAAACCTGGTCACCACCCGCAAGGAGCGCCAGACGGTTCACTACAGCATCAGTGATCCCAGGATCGTCGAGCTCATGTCCAACCTGTACGAACTCTACTGCGAACCGCCATCACAGAGCTGACCTTTTGCGTCCGGGCTCTTTTTATTTTAGATTGTGCTAATATATTGATCATTGTACCGCAAAAGAGGTAGTCCACCATGAGTCTCAAGCCCCTTCAGGAACTTGTCGCCGAGACCAAGGCCAGTGTTCATTGCCTGAGCCCGGAGGCGGCCGCGGAAGTGTTCAAGGAGGACAGCAACGCCCTGATCATTGATGTGCGCGAGCCCGGCGAAGTGGCCGAGAAACAGGCCCGGGGCACCATCAATATCCCGCGCGGCGTTCTGGAAATGAAAATCACCGATTACACCATGGATCCGGACTGTCCCATCTATCTGCACTGCGCCAGCGGTGGCCGGGCCGCGCTGGCCGCGTCCGCGCTGGAGCACATGGGCTTCAACAAGGTCAGCATCCTGGACGCCAACTGTGACGACCTGATCACTCACCTGGGCGCATCCTGAGGCGGCTGCCCCGGCGGCCCGCCCTGCGCGCTTTCGGGATTCACGGCGATGGCTGATTCCATCCGGCTCAAACGCATCCAGGATCCGGTGGCCGCCGGAGACGGCGCACGGATTCTGGTGGACCGGGAACACAACCAGGCCCGGGTCCTGCGCGAAGTATTGCAGCAGGAAATCGCCGAGGAACAACGCCCGGGCGAAAGCGCTTCACCGGTTTGTTACCGCGGCGATTTTGAAGACAGCGACAACCGAGGCTGATGGCCGCAATGTCGCGACATCACCTTTGACCCCGCGCGCGAAAACCGGAGACACTGCTGGCATCCACTTTCAGCCATGAAGCCCGAATTCGACCGCCAATGGCCCGGGGAGATACGCCATGAGTTCCGGAAACAAGGTCCTGTTTGCCCTGTTCACATTCGGCCTGGCGGTTATGGCCCAACCGGTGGCGGCCCGGGATGTCACCACCGAACTGCCCGCCGAGCTCCGCGCATTGCTGCAGGAAGAAATGGTGCAAATCGACGCGGCCATGAAAAGCATCCATAGCGCCATGATTCGCGGACAGCATCAGGTCGTGCAGGCAAAAGGACAGGCGATTCATGACAGCTTTATCCTGGAGCAGTCCATGACGCCGGAAAAACGCAAGGCGCTGAAAGCCGCTGTGCCGAAGGCGTTTCTGAAACTGGACCAGCAATTCCACCAACTCGCCAGGCAACTTGCGAACAGCGCCGGCGCGCGGAATACCGCGAAACAGCAAGAGATCTTCGCGCAAATGACCCAGGCCTGTGTTACCTGTCACAGCCGTTACGTCGATGAGCGTTTTGATGGACTCAAGCAGCAGTAACCCGGATCAGACGGTCGTCCAGCTGAACCCGATCAGCTGGCAAGCTGTTGAAGGCCACCTTTCGTCACTGGACCGGACGGGTACAATGCGCGCATGTCACCACCCGCCCAACCCCGTTCCGATACCGGCGGTGAAACGCCCGGCCGCTTGCTGGGCGTGTTCCGCTACAGCCGCCGGGCCCTGGAACTGGTCTGGACCACCAATCGCCGCCTGACGATCCTGCTCGCCGTGGGCACGCTGATCGCGGGCCTGCTGCCGGCGGCCGCGGCCAAGGTGGGCCAGTGGATCGTCGACGGCGTGGTGGCCGCCATGGAGGGCAATGGTGACGCCGAGACCGTGTTCTGGTTCGTGGCCCTGGAAGGCGCGCTCATGGCCGGCATCGCCGGCGCCCAGCGCCTGATTTCGCTGGGGCAGTCCCTGCTGCGCGGGCTGCTGGGCCAGCGGGTGAACGTCATGATCCTGGACAAGGCGCTCACGCTGCAGCTGGCGCACTTCGAGGATTCGGAATTCTACGACAAGCTCACCCGCGCCCGGCGCGAAGCCTCCACCCGGCCGCTGGGGCTGGTCAACAAGACCTTCAGCCTGATCCAGAACGCCATCTCGCTGATCAGCTATGCCGCCCTGCTGCTGGCGTTCTCGCCCTGGGCCGTGGTGATCCTGATCCTGGGCGGCCTGCCCCAGTTCGTGGCCGAGGCGAAGTTCTCCGGCGACGCCTTTCAACTGTTTCGCCGACGCTCGGCGGACAACCGCCGGCAGATGTATCTCGAAACCGTGCTCGCGCGCGAGGACAGTGCCAAGGAAGTCAAACTCTTCCAGATCGGTCCGTTGCTGCTGGACTGGTACCGCCGGATCTTCGAACGCATTTACGCCGAGGACCGCGCGCTGACCCTGCGCCGGGAAACCTGGGGTTTCATTCTGGGGCTGCTGGGCACACTGACCTTCTACGCCGCTTATGCCTGGATTGTCTGGTCCACCATGCAGGGCCAGCTCAGCCTGGGCGAGATGACCATGTATCTGGCCGTGTTCAAGCAGGGCCAGTCCGCCGTGAGCGCAAGCCTGACCGCCATATCCGGCATGTACGAGGACAACCTCTATCTGTCCAACCTCTACGAATACCTGGAGCAACCCGTGGAGGGCCCGACCGGCAGCGCCACCGAGGGCGCGCGCCCCGGCGACGGGGTGCGCTTCGAAAACGTCGGTTTCACCTATCCGGGTAACGAAGAGCCGGCGCTGCACAACATCGACCTGCACCTGACTCCGGGCCAGAGCCTGGCCCTGGTGGGCCAGAACGGCTCCGGCAAGACCACGCTCATAAAACTGCTGGGACGGCTCTATGAACCCACGGAAGGGCGGATCCTGCTGGATGGCACCGACTTGCGCGACTGGGATCCGCCCGTGCTGCGCCGGCGCATTGGCGTCATCTTCCAGGACTTCATGCGCTATCAAATGCGCGTGGGCGAAAACATCGGCGCCGGCGACGTGGAGCGTTTCGAGGACACGCAAGGCTGGCGCGAGGCGGCGGAGCAGGGTCTGGCGGATGACTTTATCCAAGCACTGCCCGAAGGCTATGAAACCCAGCTCGGCCGCTGGTTCAGCGGCGGCCGCGAACTGTCCGGCGGTCAGTGGCAGAAGATCGCCGTGGCGCGCGCGTTCATGCGTCGCGGCGCGGACATTCTGGTGCTGGACGAACCCACAGCCGCCATGGACGCCGAAGCGGAAGCACAGGTCTTCCAGCACTTCCGCGAGATGACCCGCGACCGTATCGCCATTCTCATTTCGCACCGCTTTTCCACGGTGCGCATGGCCGATCAGATCATCGTCATGGAAGAAGGTCGTGTAATCGAGCGCGGCCAACACGAGGAACTGCTCGCGCTTAACGGCACCTATGCCCGCCTGTTCCGGCTTCAGGCCGCGGGCTACCAGTAAACGGCTTCAGCCGGCATGCTTCAGCGCCAGACGCTTGCGGAGGCGCTGGACACGGTTGCCCTGCGTCTGCGCTTCGTCGGTTTCCAGCAGCTGCACATAGCCGTGGTCACGAAGCTCGTTGAACCTGGCGGCGACATCGCCGTAATTTTCCAGTGTCCGGGCATAGACCCGGAAAGGCGAGTGCCCGTCCACCGACCGCAACAGGGTCCGCAAACGCCGGGGCAGCGACGACTGCGACGTGTGCACCCGGCTCTCGCGGTGCCCCTGTCCGGTCTTGATGAACACATCCTCGGTGTGAAAGCTTCGTTGCTGCCCCTCAGCCCGCGTAGCGGCATGCATCAAATTACCCTCCTTTGCGGCCTGGTCAAACCGGATCGAAGCGCAATGCCTTCAACCCCGACCGATGAACACTGTGGACACCGGCCCGTGAAAGCACGGTGACGCAAGCCTTTGTGCAGCTGCGCGGCCATCACGCTCCACCCGGGCAACGCGCACTCAGGACGCACTGAACAACCGCGCCAGCGCGCCTTTTTCCGGCGTCTCCTGCGGCTTGGCTTTCTTGTCTTCCATGGCCACTGTGGTATCCGTCAGTTCCTGCATCATGTTCTCCACGGCATCGCCTTCCATGACATAGGGGTTGAACTGACTGCGCACCGAGTACTTGAGATAGATGGAGCGACTGGCTTCACTCGCGGGCGCAAAGGACATGGACCATTCCGCCCAGTTGCGGCTCTCGGCGCGTTCGTACTTGAGGATCATCAGATCCTTGTGACGCGGGTCCTGCTCCAGGGTGTTGTAGAGCTTGTTGACCTCCTTGCGATCGCCCTCCAGCACCTGCAGAAAGATGCGGGAATTGAACATGAGCATGCCGGTGAGGTCCTTCGCGGCATTGTTCTTCTGGGCGGTGGCGAGAATGCGACGGAATTCGTCGATATCCACACCCTCGGTGGCAGTGCTGCAATAGATGATACGCGTGAGCATGTTGTCTCCTTCAGGCGAGTTGCTTGCGCACTTCAGATACGAAGCGCTTGACGTCCCGGCTGCCCATGCCCGCCTTGAGTTCCTCGGCAAGCTCGGGCAACAGATCCAGCAATTGCTGGGGCGTATCCACGGCTTCCACTTTCAGCAGAAGTTCCATGGCATCCGAACCCAGTTTTTCGGTGATCAGCGTGCTGATATCGCTCATCAGCTCGCGGAATTCGTGCTGATCGATGCCACGGCCCGCCGGCTGTTCGGGATTGCCGGCCGATTCCGGCGCTGGTTCCGCGCGGGGCGCGGGTGACTGTTCGGCTCGGGGCTCCGGCTCGGGCTGGGCTCCCGGCGCCGCGGTCGGTTGCACTTCCTCCACCGGCGGCGGCCCGGCCGCGCCTGTTTTGGTATGCTCCCGGACTTGACATTCCAGATAACCGCCCGTGACGAGCGCCTCGTAGAGCGAGCCCACGTCGCCGTAATTCGCCAGCGTCTCTTCATAGACATGAAAAGGGGTCTTGCCGTCGACCACCATCAGCAGCGTGCGCAGGCGCCGCGGCAGCGACGACTCGGCGGTCTGAATGCGGCTCTCCCGGTTGCCCTTTTCCGTTTTGACCAGGACGTCGCCGGGATGGAATTCAGCTTCGTCGTTCATGGCTTTCACTTGTTCGTTGGACATAAATTACCCCCTGCCTCTGGGCGCGTCCCGGGATTTTCGCCGGAACGCGTACACAGCGACCGTTTGAACTGCGTCACACTTTAGGACCGGATGCGTGAAAGCCTGGTGAATCAAGGCGTCGTGAATTTTCGGAAACACAAAAGGCGCCGCCGAATTGAGCGCCCCGGCCTTTACCTTTATAAAGGGGCTTTGCCATCGCCTCGTGGGGATCCATGCAACCCGGCTTTGCCGTCATCCACGCCAACCATCTGGAAGACCTGACCGACATCACGGTCCAGTGGCTGCGCGATAACCCTCTGGCACCGCTGGAAAACGAGGTCTTTCTGGTGCAGTCCAACGGCATGGCCCAGTGGCTCAAGCTGGAGCTGGCCGCCGACGACGCCTGTGGCATTGCCGCCGCACAGGAATTCCAGATGCCCCAGCGCTTTCTCTGGCAGGTCTACCGCCAGGTGCTGGGCGAGAATCAGGTGCCGCGCACCTCGCCCTATGACAAGTCCCGGCTGATCTGGCGGCTGATGCGGCTACTGCCGGAACTGCTCGGTGACGAGGCCTTCGCGGCCCTGCGCCGCTTTCTCGACGAGGGCACCGACCAGCGCAAGCGCTATCAGCTCGCCGAACGCCTGGCCGATCTGCTGGACCAGTACCAGGTCTACCGCGCGGACTGGCTGGATGACTGGGAAGCGGGCCGGGACCGCATCCGCCGTGATCCCGCCGACGACGGGAGCGAACTGGACGCCGATCAGCGCTGGCAGGCGATTCTCTGGCGCCGGCTGATCGAGGACATGGACACGAATCAGCGCGACACCTCGCGCGCGAAGATTCACCGGCGTTTTCTGCAAGCGCTGGACCAGGGCGACGCGCCCGCCGATCTACCCCGGCGCATCGTGGTCTTCGGCATTAGCTCCTTGCCCCAGCAGGCGCTGGAAGCGCTGCATGCGCTCTCGCGTCACTGTCAGATCCTGATGCTGGTGCAGAACCCCTGCCGGCATTACTGGGCGGATATCGTCGAGGACCGGCACCTGTTGCGCATTGACCAGAACCGCCATGGCAGCAAGCCGGAACTGGCCACGCTCGACCCGGAGGAAATGCATCGCTACGCCAACCCGCTGCTCGCCGCCTGGGGCAAGCAGGGCCGCGACTATATCGGTCTGCTCTACAACTATGACCTGCCCGAGCAATATCAGGGCTGGTTCAATGAAATTGATGCGTTCTCGGACGTAACCACCCGACACCATGCACCCGATAGTCTGCTGGCCGAAATCCAGCAGGCCATTCTTGATCTGGAACCCCTGCCGCCGGCGGATCAGTCCCGGATGCGTTCACCGGACGCTTCGGTGTCCCTGCAGGTCACGCACGGTCCCCAGCGCGAAGTGGAAGTGCTGCACGATCAGTTGCTCCAGCGCTTCAAGGACGCCGGCGGCGATCTGCGCCCACGCGACGTGATCGTCATGGTCCCGGACATCGAAACCTATGCGCCGCACATCGAGGCGGTCTTCGGCAATCTCGACAGCGACGATCCGCGCCATATTCCCTACACCATTTCCGACCGCAGTCAGCGTCATACCCTGGCGCTTGCCGGCGCACTGGAAAAACTGCTGGAGCTGCCCGAGTGGCGCTTTACCGTGGGCGAGCTGCTGGATCTGCTGGATGTGCCGGCGCTGCGCGCACGCTTTGGCCTGCACGAAAACGATCTGCCCTTATTGCATCAATGGATACACGGCGCCGGCATCCGCTGGGGCCTGCACGGCGAACAACGCGCCGCTCTGGATCTGCCCGCGGAGTTCGAACAGAACAGCTGGTGGTTCGGACTCAAACGCATGCTGCTCGGCTATGCCGTGGGCCAGGGCGAGGCCTGGGAGGGCATTGAACCCTATGACGAAGTGGGCGGTCTGGAAGCGGACCTTGCCGGGCGTCTGGTGCAACTGCTCGAGACCCTGGAAACCCAGTGGCACGAGTTGCGCCGCGACGGCACACCCACGGAATGGGTACAACGTCTGCGCGCACTGACCGAAGCGCTTTTCCTGCTCACCGAACCCGAAGACCTGCAACTCGAAGCCACGTTGCTGGACGCACTGGAGCAATGGCAATCCGCCTGCCTTGAGGCCGGCTTCGACGAGCCTCTGCCACTGGCCGTGGCCAGTCAGGCCTGGCTGTCCGCGCTGGATCCATCCGGTCTGTCACAACGTTTTCTCGCCGGCCGGGTCAACTTCTGCACCCTCATGCCCATGCGCTCCATTCCCTTCCGCGTGGTCTGCCTGCTGGGCATGAATGACGGCGACTATCCGCGCAGCCAGACGCCACTGGATTTCGATCTCATGGGCGTCAAGGATCAGTATCGTCCGGGTGACCGTTCAAGACGCGAGGATGATCGCTATCTGTTCCTGGAAGCGCTGTTGTCCGCGCGTGAACAACTTTACATCAGCTGGGTGGGGCGCAACGTACGCGACAACGACAAACGCCCGCCTTCGGTCCTGCTGGCCCAGTTGCAGGACTATATCGAACAGGGCTGGCGCACAAACCGAGGCAAATCACTGCTGGAAGCCATTACCACCGAGCATCCCTTGCAGCCGTTCAGCCGGCGCTATTTTGAAAAGGGCAGTCTGCTTTTCACCTTTGCCAAAGAATGGGTCGCTGTTCATGACGACAAGCCTGTGGTTGAGGAGAATCGTCCCCTGCCGCCACCGGAACCGGAAAGCGAACCCGTACTGGCGCTGAACCAGCTTTCCCGCTTTCTCAAACAGCCCGCGGCCCTGTTCTTTCACGAACGGCTCAAGGTGCGCTTCCAGCGTCCCGATCTGGAAGCCGAGGACGCCGAGCCCTTCGACTTCGATGGCCTGGATCAGTACCAGATCACCGAGGAATTGCTGGACGCCACGCGAACCGCCACGGAGCACAATACCGAAACGGCCCTGGCCAAACGCGAAGCCGCGCTGCGCCGCGCGGGCCGGATTCCGCCCGGCGTCTTTGGCGAATCCGCCCTGGCCGAAATCAGTGAAAAGGCCCGCGCCGCCGTGGGCCACTGGCAGCAGCTGCGCTCCGGCTGGCAACCGACCGAAGACATTCACGAGATTCGGCAGGCATTTCAGGTCGGGGACCAGAACATCCACATCGAGGACTGGCTGGACGATCTGCTGGTCAATGACGAAGGCCGCCACGCCCGCGTGCTGATGCTGCCCAATGACCTGGCCAACAACAAGGACAAGAACAAGACCTGGAATGCCCTGCCCGCCTGGATCGTTCATCTGGGTGGCTGTGCCCAGGGGCTGGATCTGACCACCGCACTGATTGCCGGTGATCAACGCAAGGTGTTGCGGCCCATCGCACCGGAGGAAGCCCGGGATCTTCTGCACAGTCTCATCGAGGGCTGGTGGCTGGGTCAGCAGGCGCCGTTGCCCGTGGCCTGTCGCAGCGCCTTTGCCTGGCTCGATCACGACGACAAGAAGAATCCGGCAGAGCATGCGCGGACCGAATACGAGGGCGGCTTCAACAAGACCGGCGAACGGGATTTCACACCGGAACTCGGGCGCGCCTTCCCCGATCTCGATGCCATGATCGCCGCCAACGAACCCGCGCCCGGTGGTTTCGAGGCCTGGATGCGGTCTTTCTATGAACCCTTGCGTGAACGCCTGGTTCATCTGCCGGAAGGAGAAACGCTGTGAGCGAAAACGAAGCACCCTTGCCGCTCAGCTTTCCCCTCAAGGGCGCGCGCCTGATCGAGGCCAGCGCGGGCACCGGCAAGACCTTTACACTAGCCGCGCTCTATGTACGCCTGGTATTGCGCCATGGGGGCGACAATGCCTTTGTGCGTGCACTCATGCCGCCCGAGATCCTGGTGGTCACTTTCACCGAGGCGGCCACACGCGAACTGCGTGACCGCATTCGCAACCGGCTCGCGGAAACCGCGCGCTTTTTCCGCGGCCAGGAAGACGAAACCGACGCCGATCCTTTCGTCGCCGGCCTGCTGGCCGAACATGACGAAACCGAACGGCCCGGTTGCGCGGACCTGCTCGACGCCGCCGCGCAGTGGATGGACGAGGCGGCCGTCTACACCATCCATTCGTTCTGCAATCGCATGCTGCGCGAACATGCCTTTGATTCGGGCAGTCTCTTTGATCTCGAACTCAGTCAGGACGAACAACAGATCGTCGAGGACGCCGCCCGGGATTACTGGCGTACCTTCTGTTATCCACTGAACGAACGCGAGGCGCACACGCTCAAAGAAATCGCCACCACGCCGGATGAACTCCTGGCGGAGGTGCGCCCCCTGCTGGGGCAGGATGGGGAAGCCCTGCGCGAATCCGCCGGCGATATCCTCCGGCGCATTACCGATGAACGCGAAGAAAAACGCGAAGCCGGCAAGGCCTTCTGGCGCGAACAGCTTCCCGATCTGATCGGCAAGTTCGAACAGGCCTGGAACGAAAAGCGCCTGCCGAAAAGCAAGCCGTCCAATTCGAAAAAGGTACTGGAGTGGCTGGACCAGATCCGTGCCTGGACCCAGGACCCGGAAGCGGTCACGCCTGGGCTCACGGCTACCGCCTTTCAGCGTCTGCGCCCGGAAGAAATCCGGGCGCACGGCACCGAAGTGGACGAACTCGCCGGCCATCCGGGGCTGGAACGGCTGCCCGAACTCCAGGACCCGCAAGCCGGACTGCCGAAACTAACACCGGAGCTGCTGCCCCATGCGGCCGCCTGGATCACCGAACGCGTTCAGCGGCACAAGCGGCGTCAGGGTGTT
Organism: uncultured Alcanivorax sp.; assembly: GCA_913055795.1. Lineage (GTDB taxonomy): Bacteria > Pseudomonadota > Gammaproteobacteria > Pseudomonadales > Alcanivoracaceae > SLJS01. The sequence goes on from CAJXLA010000017.1 coordinate 16,472, forward strand.
ATCGGTTTCGACGACATGCTGAGCCGATTGCGCGATGCCCTGCACGGAGACAATGGCAATAAGCTCGCGCGCATCATTCGCAACCAGTTCCCGGTGGCGCTGATCGACGAGTTCCAGGACACGGATCCGGTGCAGTACGACATCTTCCACCGGATCTATGCCCAGCAGCCGGACGTAGGCTGGTTCATGATCGGCGATCCCAAGCAGGCGATCTATGCCTTCCGGGGCGCGGATATCTTTACCTATCTGCATGCACGGAAGACGGTCGGCGAAAACCGGCACAGTCTGGATCACAACTTCCGTTCCAGCCCGGCGCTGGTGGAAGCGGTGAATCAGGTCTTGGGCGCGGCCGAAGCCCGGAACCCGGAAGGGGCCTTTCTGCTGGATCACAGCATTCCGTTCGAGCACGTCCATGCGGGCACGAAACAGAACAAGCGACTGACGGTGAACGAACGCGAGCAGCCCGCACTCAACTTCTGGCTGCTGTTCCAGAATCCGGACTCCGGCGAGACCAGCCTGCCCAAGGGGCAGTATCAGGAACAGATGGCCGCCGCTTGCGCCTCGCACATGACCCGGCTGCTCAATCAGGGCCGCACCGGTGAGGCGTACCTGCACGACGACACCAGCGAACCGGTCCGGCCCGCGGACATGGCCGTGCTGGTACGCACCGGCCGGGAAGCCCGCGCCATCCGTAATGAACTCGACCGCCGCGGCGTGCGTTCGGTCTATCTTTCCGACAAGGACAATGTGCTCACCACGGGCGAAGCCAACGACATGCTGCTATGGCTCATGGCCTGTGCCGAACCGGAATCGGAAAGCGCGCTGCGCGCCGCCCTGGCCACGGCCACCCTGGGCCTGAGCTGGCGTCAGCTGGATGAACTGGGCAACGACGAACGCCAGCGGGAAGACAAGATCGATCAGTTCCGCGACTATCGCCGGCGCTGGCGCCGTCAGGGCGTGCTGGCCATGCTGCGCACCCTGATGCGTCAGCACGAGGTTCCCGAACGGCTGATGCAGTGCGAGGGTGGCGAACGTTCGCTCACCAATCTGCTGCATCTCTCGGAACTGCTGCAACAGGCGGCTACCGGTCTCGACGGCGAACAGGCTTTGATCCGCTGGTTCGCCGAGGAACAGGACGCGGCCGCCGACAGTGCCGCCAGCGAGGAACAGATCCTGCGCCTGGAAAGCGACGCGGATCTGGTGAAGGTGATCACCATTCACAAGGCCAAGGGCCTGGAATACCCACTGGTGTTTCTGCCCTTCATCTGCAACTTCCGCCCGGTAAATCCGAACGACAAGCCGCTGCGCTATCACGACGAAAACAATGTGCTGCAACTGAGTCTCGAACCGGACGAGACTATCCTGGCCCAGGCAGAACGCGAACGTCTGGCCGAGGACATGCGCCTGCTCTATGTCGCGCTGACACGAGCGAAGTTCGCCTGCTGGCTGGGCATGGCCCCCATGCGCAGTGGCGGCGGCAAAAGCCGAATGGATCTGCACCAGAGCGGGATAGGCACCCTGCTGGGGATCAACGCGGACGATCAGGTGGATCAGTTGCAGGAGAAACTGCAACACCACGCGCACAACAGTGAAACCATCCAGGTGGTGCCGGCACCGGAGATCACCAGCGAAACCCTGCAACCGGCCTCAGAGAAAGACAACAGAATCGGGTCTGCGGAGACCTTCGAGGGTGTGCCCATGGAACGCTGGTGGGTCGCCAGCTACAGCGCCCTGCAACATGAAGCGGGTCAAAATACGCCGCCGGATTCGGCCCGGGACGAGGATTATCTCGAAGAAACACCGGCATCCGGGTCCATGTCACGCGGAGCCGATTCGGGCCATCCCCTGCATGCCTTCATGAGCGGGCCCATGGCCGGTACCTTTCTGCACGGTTTGCTGGAAGTGCTGGCCGACGAAGGTTTCGATTGCGGCGCACCGGAAGAAGGTGTATTCGCCGACGCCCTGCATCAGCGTCTGGCCGTACGCCGCTGGGAAGACTGGCACCAGCCATTGCATGAATGGATGCACGCACTCGTGGCAACGCCGCTACCGCTGGGCGAAACCGAAGTCGCCTTGCAGCAATTGCAGCCGCATGCCTTTCGCCCGGAACTGGAATTCCTGTTTCCGGTGCATCAGGTACCGGCGGCCGAACTGGATCGCATTATCCGCGCGCATGTTCTTCCGGGCGAGGACCGTCCACCACTGGCCGAGGAACACCTCAACGGCATGCTCAAGGGCTTTATCGATCTGGTGTTCGAACACGATGGGCGCTATTACGTCATGGACTACAAGTCCAACCGCCTGGGCGAGGACGACCACGCCTATACCGAAGCGGCCATGCGGGAAGCGGTGCTGAAAAAACGCTATGACGTCCAGTACAGCCTCTACCTGCTGGCACTCCATCGATTACTCCAGACACGGCTGGGCGACGCCTATGACTATGACCAGCACATCGGTGGCTCTGCCTACTATTTCCTGCGCGGCATCCATGCCGACAGCCGTGGTCTGTTTTTCGAGTGTCCGCCGAAGGCATTGATGGAAGAAATGGATGCACTCTTTCGCGGGGATATGGTCCCCCATGGATAATCGTTCCGGTAGGGTGCGCCCATGCGCACCAACCAGGGCCCGGAATGGTGCGCACGGGCGCACCCCAAGGCGACCGGCCTGCCGATGATGGAGATTGAAGGGAATGCAGCAGCCTGAAGCAAGTCAGCAAAGATCCATCTTCGAAGCACTGATTCGCTGGCGCGACACCGAACAACTGCGCCCACTGGACCTTGCTCTGGCCCGCTTTTTTGCCGACGAAGGCGGTGAGACCGACGAGACGGTTCTCCTGCTTGCCGCGCTCGCCAGCCAGCAACTGGGCCACGGCCATATCTGTCTGGATCTGGATCATCTGCTGGCCGATCCCGACGCCCTCTTTACCAGTGAAGCAGCGGAAACGGAGATGGGGCCGCGGCCCGGCGAACTTCTTGCAGGCACCACCACGGTCTCGCTGACCGAAGCACTGGCGCAATCGCCGGCAGTGGATACCGGCGAAGGCAATGCGCCGCTGGTGCTACAACACAATCGCCTTTATCTGCGCCGCTACTGGCAATACGAACAGACCGTGGCGGATCAGCTAAGCCGCAAGCTGGCCCATGAAACGCAACCACCGGCGAATCTGCGCGCGCGGCTGGAAACCCTCTTTGACGCACCCGGCGAGCAAACGGACTGGCAGAAGGTGGCCTGTGCCCTGGCGACACGCTCGGCGTTAACGGTGATTACCGGCGGCCCGGGCACGGGCAAGACCACCACGGTGGTGAAACTCCTGGGCCTGCTGCAGTCCGGCGCCATGGAAAACGACCGCCCGCTGCGGATCCGCCTGGCTGCGCCCACGGGCAAGGCGGCGGCGCGCCTGTCCGGTTCCATTGGCGCGGCCGTCGAAGCACTGCCGTTTGCGGATTCGGTGAAAAATGAAATTCCCACCGAACCCACGACCCTGCACCGCCTGCTGGGCCGGCGCCCGGACAGCCGCCACTTCCGCCACCACCAGCACAACCCGTTGCACGCGGATCTGGTAGTGGTGGACGAGGCCAGCATGATCGATCTGGAACTCATGGCCGGCCTGCTGGATGCCCTGCGGCCGGAGACCCGGCTGGTGCTGCTGGGTGACAAGGATCAGCTCGCCTCGGTGGATGCGGGCGCGGTGCTGGGCGATCTCTGCCGCGACGCCGACCGGGGTGGCTATGACGAAACCACCTGCGCCTGGGTGGAGGAACAAACCGGCGAAAGCATCGACGCCTTCGCCGGCGACGGCGGCGCCCTGGCGCAGCAGACCGCCATGCTTCGGCACAACTGGCGCTTTCGCGACGCGCCCGGCATCGGTGAACTGGCCGCCGCGGTCAACGCCGGCGACCCGGGTGCCGCCCGGGCCGTCTGGCAGGCGGAGCATGACGACCTCGAACAGATCACCCTGGCCGGGCCCCGCGACCGGCGTCTGGCCCGCACCGCCGTGGCCGGGTACAGCCCCTATCTGCAAACCCTGCGCAACGAACGCCCCGCCAGCATCGATACCGAAGCCAACGACGCCTGGGCGAAAAAAGTGCTCGATGCCTTCACCGGCTTCCAGCTGCTCTGCGCCCTGCGCCAGGGCCCGGCCGGCGCCGAGGGCCTGAACACCCTGATCGCCGAAGCCCTGCACCAGGCCGGCGAGATCGAACGCGCCGAGGGCTGGTACGAAGGCCGCCCGGTCATGCTCACCCGCAACGACTATCAGCTGGGCCTGATGAACGGCGACGTAGGCATTACCCTGAACGTGCCCGATCCAGACGGCGCGGCCAGCCGCCTGCGCGTCGCCTTCCCTCTACCCAACGGCGAGATCCGCATGGTCCTCCCCAGCCGGCTGGACGCCGTGGAAACCGTCTATGCCATGACGGTGCACAAGTCCCAGGGCTCGGAGTTCGACCACACCGCCCTGGTCCTGCCCGGCATGGACAACCCGGTGCTTACCCGCGAGCTGCTCTACACCGCCATTACCCGCGCAAAGAAGCGGTTTACCCTGCTCAGCCCGAATCCGGCCGTGGTGGAAAATGCCATTGCGCGGCCGACCTGGCGGGCCTCGGGTCTGGCCGAGCAGTTGTGACGGGACGCGTACACGACGCTAGAATGGAACGGAGGGACCGTTTGGATCCGTCCTCTGGAGCATGGATAGCACAACCGACGTAAGGGACCACATGACGATCGAGCTTCACGGAAACTGGCACAAGGGGCTCGCCTTCGATGTTCACACACTGAGCAGCACCTATCTTGGCCCGGATGAAAATGGCTACGAGCACTGGGAAAACGTCCGGAGCGAAATGGGCGAGCTTCTTTATCAGTTAAAGTATCGGGGTGACAAAACGAAGATTCAAACGATCATTCAGCTTCTGGATCGAATCAAAGGTATTGAAAACATGGACCTCCTGATTCCGATTCCATCGACAAACCGGAACCGCGAGTTTCAGCCGGTTGTTGAAATTGCGCGAGCCCTTGGCGCTCAACACGGCGTAGAGACTCTGGATAATGTTTTGCACAAGACTCCAGGCGGTTCTGAACTCAAGAATGTCCTGGATACAGACGAGCGCGAACACTTGTTAAATGAACGTATACACCTCACGCCACACGAATCCGTTCCCGGCAGCAAGATCCTTCTTGTCGATAACTTGTACCGATCCGGCGCAACGCTGCGGGCGGCCACCAGCCTCCTTTATGAACAGGGAAACGCCGCCACCGTCAATGTTTTGACCATGACCAGAACCCGGAGCAGACGATGACTACTGTATTCGTTGCCGGATCAAGAAACCTTAAACAGTTGAGCCCTGAAATTCGTGAGCGACTGGAAAATCTGATCTCCGGTTCGTACGAGATTTTGGTGGGAGATGCCCATGGCGCGGACAAGGCCGTTCAGAAATTCTTTCTGGAAAAGAATTACCCAAACGTAGTCATCTATTGTTCCGGAAATACGTGCAGAAACAACACCGGGGACTGGCCTGTTCACAACGTTCCCGTCCCTTCTGATGCAAGGGGACGCGATTTCTATACCAGAAAAGATCTGGAAATGGCCCATGACGCCGATTACGGTTTCATGATCTGGGATGCCAAGAGCCCGGGGACGATCAGCAATGTTCTGGAATTGCTCAAGGAAGGGAAAAGCGCTCTGGTCCATGTATCGCGGAATTCAAGTTTTCATCGCATCATAACTTGCGAGGATCTGGAGAATCTGCTCATGACCTGCTCAAAAGACGATCTGGCCAGTTTGAGCAAAAAAATCCACCTGCAATCACGCATATCGGAAGTTTCGTCTTCAAGGCAGCAAGCACTTGACCTCTGATCACGATTGTTTGAGAGACACCGTTGAGAGTCCATGATAATCGTCATCCTTGATAGATTGCCTATTCACGGCGTTCGGGTTCACGCACGCTAATCATCCGGCGCCCGGTGCCTCACCGCCTCCTCATCGATCCAGTCCTCCTCCACGAACGACTGCCCGTGGCGCCCGGGCACTTGCCGTTTCGGCCCGGGCTTGTACAGCGGGCACGACTTCGGACCATAGCAAAAGGTCTCGAAGCGGTACTGGACCTTCGACGGATTCCAGTGGTCGACGATCATCTCCACCGGCATCCGGCAGCCCCAGATGCAGTTGTGGCACTGGGTGTCGTAGGTCCGCGCGGCCAGCCGGCGGTGGCCGCGCTCGCGATAGGTGGTCAGCGCTGGCGGAACGCCCAGCCAGGGCGGCGGCTCCGGCGGTGCGTCCCCACGCTCGGTCACCCGGAAACCGCTTACCTTGTAATAGCCGGCCACTTCCCGGCGCTCGTCCGCCACGGGCAGGCAGGTCCCCTCGGCCCAATCCCCGGCCCTGGGTTCGTGCCTGTCGCGCAGCGACGGTCCCACCGCCACCGAAAAGGTACCGATTTCACCCCCGATGGTTCCGTCCAGCGTGAGGACATAACCCAGATATTCGTGGTGGCGTTCATCGAAGGACCGGATCAGCCGGATCCGGGGCTGAATGCCCAGCACCTTGCCCTTCCAAGCAATCTTGCCCGTCATGGGCGTCCCCGTTTGTGCAAACCAGCGAAACAGGAACCATTCTTCCGCTCCGGGGCCGACGGGACAACCGCCGAGGGTGGAGCACGGGAGTAAAGGGTTTCCGGCATCACATGCGCAAGGTGGGCGCGGCCGACCTGGCGCGCCGCGGGGCCGGCCGGAGCACTCATCGGAGGATCATGGGCGAGGCGCGCCTACTTCCTGAAAAGGGATGTCCCGTCAGAGCCTATGCATAGTGCGTCCACAGTCGCAGTACTTTGACGACACCCTCCTCTTCCAGCACCTGGTACACAAGGCGATACAGAATATTAATCCTGCGGGAATAGGCCCCTTCGAGATCGCCGACCAGTTTCTCGAAGGGCGGTGGTTTGCGGAAGGGATCTTCCTCGAGTAACCGGAGCAGTTCCTGTGCTTTGGGTTTGAGACCACTCGAGGCCAGCTTTTCCGCATCCTTTTGAGCCTGCCGGGTATAGACCAGCTTCCATGTCACCAGTCGAGCTCCTCGTCGCACTCATCAGCGGGAGTGTCCATACCTTCCCGAATGGATTCACGCATGCCGGGCACGGACAACAGGAACAGGGTTTCCTGAATCGCCGCCCAGTCTTCTTCGGCAATCAGTACGGCATTGTTCCGCTTGCCCGTGATCACGACGGGCTCATGCGATTCCGCCGTTTCATCGATCAACCTGTACAGATTGCTACGCGCCTCGGTCGCCGTAATGTCCGCCATGATTCGTCTCCGGTTTATTGGTTCAGTGTACGCCTTTACGGACGTACGTCAATACGTACGCTTGGTTTCCGGTCACACAAAACGGAAGGGCGCAGCCAGCGGACGGTGGCATTGGTATTCTGGTGGTGGTTGTGGTTCATGGCCGTAACCAGGGATCTATCAGGCCCACGGAGAAACACGTCCCAATGAACTTCACGCGCCTGGGCATTCGCCTTCTGCTCACCACCAGTATCGTGCTGCTGGCCCTGTGGTACTGGAACAAGGACGTCTTCCCCGAGCAGCCCCGGGCCATCTCCGGCATGGAGAAAACACCGGATCAGGTGCGCGTGGACCGCGAGCCCTTGATGCTGGAGTCCAGCGGCGTCGAATACCGGGTCAAGCCGCTCTACCGCTACGAGCTGACCGGGATGGTGGTCTCTTACGCCCGCCACAGCGGCGACCGCGGCTTGCACGAGCTGTGGAATGATCACCTCAATGTGGCCGATGTCTGTGTGGTCTGGGGCCGGAATGCGCGCGAGGTGGCGCTCAATGCCTTCGATTTCTGGAACGGGCAATTCACCTGCCGGTACTCGACCGGATCGGAAAAGGCATGGCAGCAGTTCAACCCCGACCAGCTTTCCAACAACCACCTGATCACCAACGACCCCCGGGTCCGCGGGAAGATCGAGGACCTGCGCGTGGGGGATCAGATCCGTATCGACGGCTGGCTCGCCCACTATGGCGAGCCCGGCCAGAGCATGCGCAAGACCAGCACCACGCGTACGGACTCGGGCAACGGCGCCTGCGAGACCATACTGGTGGAAGATTTTCGGGTCGTCCGCAGCATGGACAACCCCTGGCGGGCCCTGTTTTGGCCCGGCCTGCTCGGCTTGCTGGGTTCCGTGGTCTGGTGGCTGGCGGCCCCGACCCATCGGTTCGCGGGGCGGTAACCGACGCGGCCCCGGTCTGCCGAGGCCCCGCAATGCTGAAACACGTCCGCGAGCTTATCCAGCTTTTTCCAACTGCGTCTATGCGATCTGGCCCGGCGCTTGAACTTCCAGGGTGGCAGGCGAAATGCTTTTGCTACTTGACGTGGAACACCAGGAAGGCTGAAACCGTTCGTTATGTGCGCTCGTTCGACGACGAAGGATCTTTCCGGACATGGAATACGGCCGTCACAATCACGTGATCGCCCTGTACGAAAAAGAATACGCGATACGGGAAGCGTCTTATGGGGATGCGTCGTAATTCTTTGTGAATCCGGGGATAAATGAGCGGGTTTCTCTCCAGCCTGCTAGACACAGGAGGAAATCGCGCCCGAGCCCCTCTCTTTTCTTTTCGTAATAATCGAATTGCTCGCCAATATCAAACTCGGCCTCTTGCCGAAGAGTGACCCGGCAACTCATTCCCGAGGCAGTATCCGGGCCTTGACGCTCGACCACGATGAACCTGCGTCCTGGTCAATCTCGAACGCGGCGAGCCGACGGTCGAGCTCTTCCTTCTGGGACTGCGAGAGTTCGATTTCCGCATCTTCTGCGACAACGCTATCCCACAAGGCCTCGGCAAGCATGATGCGTTCGGATACGGTCAGTGATTGTATGTCCATGACCTTGTTACCTCGGTTCTGAGACAGTCTATTGAAATCGTAATACAGGCAGGGGCTCGGCTCCTGCACACACAGGGCGCCATACCCGCAAAAGGCAATAGATTGCATCCCCCTCCCCCCGCGCTTTCTCGCAGGGCACGCCCGTTGCGCACAGATCGCACACCAGGTCCGCAAATCATTGCGCAACTGACTCCAGCGACACCCGAAAATTGGCACGATCGCCCTAGGCGCGGCAGGCAGGAGGTGCAATCCTGTTTCCACCTTCACACCGGAACGAGGGTGTCGCAAAAGGCAAAGCGTAGGGTGCGCTGTGCGCACCATTGGCCTTCGAAGGTGCGCACAGCGCACCCTACAGCTTATTCGAGCGTCCCGGACGCAAAATTCAGAAGCTTTTGCGACACCTGCAGAACAGGGGGATCCCGCATGCAACTGCCCAGCCCCGCGGAATTCGCGCGCACCAGTCTCAGCGTCTTCCATGCCGGCCGGCTGCTATGGCTGCGCGCGCGCCTGCCACTGGTTCGCAACCGCCCGCTCATTCTCTGGGGCGACGAAAGCTGGACCTATGCCGAGGTGTACCGCGAGGCCCAGCGCTACGCGCAGCTGTTCCGCGAACACCGGGAAAAGGCCATCCGCGCCGGCCGGTTGCAGAAGAACGAGCAGCTCACCATCGGCCTCTACCGCGACAACAGCCCGGCCTACTTTTTCGCCTGCTTCGGCGCCGCACTGGAGGGGGATCTGATCCTCGGACTCAATACCGGCTTCCGCGGCCAGATCCTGGCCACCCTGCTGGAGCAAAGCGGTACCCCGCTGGTGCTCACCGACGACGACTATGTGGCCTATCTGGAACAGGCGCTGGACGGCGTGCCCCAGCTTAAGCGCGACCATGTTCTGGTCGACACCGACCAGCCCCCCGAAGGCATGCAGAGCCTGCCCCGGGCACTCGACAGCGCCCGCCCGGCCGGCAACGGCCGCAGGCCCCGGGGCGCCGATCCGCTGCTGGTGATCTACACCTCCGGCACCACGGGCACGCCCAAGGGCATTCCCTGCTCGCACCTGAAACTGCTCGGCGCCGGCGGGCTCATCGCCGCGCGCATCGGCCTCAAGCGCGACGACCGCGGCTACATCGCCATGCCGCTGTTTCATTCCAACGCCTGGCTTATCGCGGTCATGCCCACCCTCTTCGCCGGGGCCAGCTTCGTGCTCAAGCCAAAGTTCAGCGCCAGCGCCTTTGCCAATGATGTGCTGGAAAGCCATGTGACCTGGATGAACTATGTGGGCCAGCCGGTGCACTACATCCTGGCCGCGCTGGAGCAGCGCTTCGGCTCGCCGGAGCAAGTCACCGAGGCGCTGGCGAGCCACCCGGACAACCACCTGCGCATCGCCTGCGGCAATGGCGCCAGCGCGCGGGACCGGCAGAAGTTCATGCGCTACTTCAACATGGCCCACATCTACGAGGTGTACGGCTCCACCGAGGCGGTGATCAGCACCATGCTCATGCCCGGCGACCCGCCGGACAGCGTAGGCTCGGTCTCGAAAGGCGTGATCATCCTGGATGAAAACGGCAACGAATGCCCGCCCGCCCAGGTGGACAACGACGGCCGCATCCTCAATTACGACGAGGCCGTGGGCGAGATCTGCGCGAAGATCAACCCGAACAACCTGCGCTTCGACGGCTACTTCGGCAACCCGGAGGCCACCAACAGGAAGTACGACGGCAATATCTACCACTCCGGGGATCTGGGCCATACCCGCAAGGTGAAGGGCAAGCGCTACCTTTATTTCGACGGCCGCACCGACGACTGGATCCGCAAGGACGGCGAGAACTTCTCCGCCGACACCGTCGCCCACTTCGCACAGGACCTGCCCGGCGTGCACCTGGCCGCCGCCTATGGCGTGCCCGACCCGGTCGCCGACGAACGCGTGGCCGTGGCCCTGCAGCTGGAACCCGGCGAGCGCTTCGATCCGCAGGCCGCGTTCGACCGCTTCATCGAACAGCAGAAGAACGAAGGCATGGACCCGAAGTGGATGCCGGATTTCATCCGCATCGAGGAACAACTCCCCATGTCCGAAACCAACAAGGTGCTGGTCCGCCACCTGCGCAAGGAAGGCTACAACCTGGACGCCAACCCGGACATGGCGATCTGGTTCCGCGAACGCGGGGATCAGGCCTACAAGAAACTCACGCCGGACGAGTTCGAGCGCCTGAAGAAAACCTTCGAGGACAATGGCCGGGCCCAGGCCCTGGTTGCCTGAGCGCGGATTCCGTGACGCGACGGAGGCTGGGGATATGGAAACGGATGTAATCGTGCTGGGCGCCGGCTTCGCCGGCCTGGCCGCCGCCGAACGGCTGAGCGAACACGGCTACAGCGTGCGGGTGCTCGAGGCCCGCGACCGGGTCGGCGGCCGCGCCCGCACGGACTGGATCGACGATCATCTGTGGCTCGACCTCGGCGGCCAGTGGATCGGCCCGGGCCATGAACAGATGTATGCCCTCGCCGAGCGTCTGGATGTCCCCATCTGGTCCATGTACACCCTGGGCCGGCACCTGCTGCGCCTGGACGGCCGCACCCGGGCCTTCAAGGGCTTCATGCCCCTGACCCTGTCGCCCACCACCTATGCCGCGTTTGCCTGGGCCCTGCTGCGGCTGGAATGGCTCACCCGGCGCATCCCGCTGGACGCGCCCTGGCAAGCGAACAACGCCGCCGAACTGGACCGCCAGAGCCTGGGCGACTGGCTGCGCCAGAACCTGCGCGACCGCCATGCGTACAGCATCTTCCGCGCGGCCACGGACGCCATCTTCGCCGCCCACCCGGACGACATCAGCCTGCTCCATGCGCTGTTCTATCTGCGCTCCAGCGACGGCATCAACAAGCTCACCTCCTCCGACAACGGCGCCCAGCAGGACCGCGTGGAAGCGGGCATGCAGGGCCTGGCCGAAACCTGGCAGGAACAGCTGGCCGGCGCGGGCGTGGAATTCGTGCTCGGCGAACCGGCCCGGACCGTCGAACAGAGCGGCGACCCGGTCCGCGTGGACACCGATCACGCCAGTCACCAGGCCCGCCGCCTGATCTGCACCCTGCCCCCGGCTCTGATCCCCGAAATCGACTTCCGGCCCGCGCTGCCGGACGAACGCCACCAGTGGTGCGAGGGCCTGCCCCCGGGCCGCGTCATCAAATGTTTCGCCGTCTATGACCAACCCTTCTGGCGCGACCGCGGCCTCTCCGGCCAGTCCGCCGGCGACGAACCGCCCGTCCATGTCACCTTCGACGCCACCCCGCCGGGCGAGGACCGCGGCGTACTCATGGGCTTTATCGAGGGCCGCGAAGCCGAACACTGGGCCGGCGTCCGCAAGGAGGAACGCCGCGCCGCCGTCCTGGCCGCCTTCGCCCGCTACTTCGGCGACGACGCCGGCCAGCCGCTACGCTACCTCGACCACATCTGGCAAGACGAACCCTGGTCCCGCGGCTGCTACGCCGGCGTGGCCCGGCCCGGCATCCAGAGCACGGTCGGCCACGCGGCACGCGAGCCCCACGGGCATGTGTTCTGGGCGGGGACCGAGACGGCTACGCGGTATAACGGGTATCTGGAGGGGGCTGTGCGGTCGGGATTCCGCGCGGCCGACAAGATAGCAACTTCTTAACGCTGATTAAGTTAATCTCGAAATTGCTGCTCACGATGCCATTTCAGAAAGTCAGTATTGGGAGAGAACTTCTCCGGCAACAGAAGCTTTTCGCCCTCTCGTGCAACAAATGTCTCTCGAATATGGCCATTTCCGCTTTGCTCTTTGATTTCCGATGAAACCAAAAGCTCGAAATTCTCAGAGAAAGATACAAGCCCGATATCAAAAGCCCTATCGAAAAATGTGCTTAGGCATAGCCCATTACGCGGATTCAACCGGTTCTCTGAATCCTTCGACCAAGGCTTGATATGACTCGCTACAAGCAAACGGGCATCCGAGACGCCGGTCATAGCGCAGCGGAATTCATAGGAGGAAAGAACGGCATCTCGAAATAAGTTTTGCCCCTTTCTTCGTTTCGATTTTCCTTCAACCTCCGGCGCAGAATAGTCTTCTATCCTTTCGGCCTCCCCTTTTTCAAGCCCATATCCTTCAGGGTCAATTCGAAACTGCTCCAGCTGGGTTTCGATTTCCGGCATAAGGCGGTTGGTTCCCGCCATAAACTCCTGCCATATCGCACGATCGGCAGCTGAAGCGCCCGGAAGCCCCGAGCGCCCCGACCCTGTAATATCTGGATCCAGACTAGCCAGATTGGAAAGCTTCATTGCTAGCGCACTGGGAGTCCGCCCAATAGCTTCGGCCGCAGCGATAATCTTTGGGTTGTTCTGATGAAACTGCCCGAAAGGAATCTCACAGTAGAGCCCTAACGCAAGCAGAAGCTGCTCTCTCGTCCAGTTATTAGCCATATCAAACCCTAGTCAAATATGTAACTCAAAGGATCCCAACCCTTCTTCTCTATTTGCGCGAACCTTTCGAGCAATTCTTTTGCAGAGAGGCTTACCGTGGGAGTCTTATCTGTATGCTCCACGCCTTCCCACTCATGCCAATCGTGATCCAGCCCGGGATCGTACGAAGACCCAGCAACAAAATCTTCGCGCAACCCCAGCAAACCGATCTCGGATGGAATAAATCCGTTCTCAGGAAAACGAGTCAGAAGAGAAGTCATCCACTCGACCTGGCTTTCCGTAAAGGTTCCATGGATCACCGCGTCTCCAAATACCTTATTGTTTCCTGCATCACGATACATATACGAAATCCGTGTATTCATGGTCCCTCCGGTTAAGTCAGCGTGTCTACGCCGAAAATAACCTGGAGCCCCTTCCGCGTCACGAGGGCGACCGGTCTATCACCTCAAAGAAGGCTTCCCTTCCTCCGAGCTAGAAACTCCTCCTTCGGCCAGAGCCGCTGCTCCCTCGGAAGAATCAACTTTGTTTTGTCGAGCCGTGTCAGCGGGTCGTTCTCTCGCATTCTTCGGTCCAGTTGCCGGGATACATGCCACTTGTAGTCCGGTCCCGGCGCGATGATTTGCTTGTCCATGGCCCAATGAATATCGGGAGTTAGCGCCAGCCCATTTCGCGGGTCGTCATTGCCGGCTACGGAAAACGGCTCGATATGGGCGGCCTGCACCATTACGGATTCGTCTGGGAGAATGATGCGCGTACCGGTGGCGGCGCAGCGGTAGTCGTAGGCTTCGAGCACAACCCGCCGGAAGGCCGGATCGCGAATATATTGCGGGGGGGCCTCGCCGACTGCGGGAGCGGACTCGAAGTTGCGAAGCTGATGCTCGTACTGGTTGATCTGCCGGCCGCGCCTAAGCATTTCGCGGATTTCGTCTGCACTTCGGTCGAACCAGTGCTGGACGATCGCTTCCGCCAGCACTTCCCGCGCTTCGGTGTCGCGCATCAGCTGGTACAGGTCTTCATCCAGCGAGACATGGGAGATGTTGCCGAGAACCTGGGACGGCTTGCGGATGGTGTTCAGCCCCTCCAGTACCTGCTCACGCTCCGGCAGCGCGTGCAGGTGCCAGAACCCCTCGCTTTTCAGATGAAAGAACGGGAAGTACGGGTGTGGATGGTCACCGGGCGCACTGACCGTTCTGAAAAAGCCGTGGAAACGGTCCAACAGTTGCGGCTCGTATTCGATGCGGTTGGGGCGGTCCGGATTGGCGTCGAACAGGTCGATCACCGCCAGCAGCATGCACATCTTGTGCGGGCTGACCTTGCCGTGGGCCCTGTTCACGTTCAGCTTGCGAACCTTGTCGAGGTAGGGCCCGAGCTCAGTCATACCGCTGCCTCTCCGGAATCACCCCGCGCACACCACCGGTCGGATCCTCGCTGTCGCCGCTGTAGCGCGGGACCAGGTGGCAGTGCATGTGGAAGACGGTCTGCCCCGCCGCCTCGCCGCAGTTCATGCCGATCTTGAAGCCATCCGGGGCATGGGAGCTCGCCAGCCAGTCGCGGGCGCGGTGGATGAGCTCATCGATGGCGCGGCGCTCGGCTTCGTCCAGGCCGAACCAATCCTCGACGTGGCGCCGGGGGATGATCAGCAGGTGGCCGGGCGTGACCGGGTTGCGGTCCAGGCGCGCATAGGCCAGGTCGTTCTCCAGCACCGGGTCGGGCAGGCAGAAGGGACAGTCCGGCGGGGTCATGGCCGGCTCCGCCCTGCCTGGGGTGTCTGGCTTACGTTGATGAGTCGGATTGCTGACATCCCTGGTCGCCGGGTTCCTACAACATTGTTCGTAGAAGGTTAGTACAAATCAGGGGCGAGGCGCGAGGGGCGAGGCGCGAGCCGCCTGCTGGCGCCCTCTTCTGACCAAGCGGAACGGTGGCGGGACCCGGCAGGAGCTGGTGGGCTGGTCTGGGCGGCTACCCAGGCAGTCCCGCGCTTCATAACGCCTGGCCGAATCCCTGCCCGGCGCTTGCGGCCAGGGCGGGCGCTGGAGCCCCGGTGCAATGGCCCGTAAAACGACTGTGGTTGATCGGGCTCAAATCGGTGAATTCGACCGGCGTTTATAATGGGGGGCACCAACGACACTCAGTAAAGGAGGTTCAGCATGTCCCATACGCCCCATGAACTGGCGGAAGAGTTTCCGGAGCACTCGGAGCGCATTCATGAGCTCAAGCTCAATGATGCGCATTTCGCCAGGCTGGCGGACGAGTATCACGAGATTAACCGCGAGATTCACCGGATGGAGACCGAGGTCGAGCCGGTTTCCACGCATACCGAGGAAGACGTGCGCAAAAAGCGTCTGGCGCTCAAGGATGAAATCGCAGCCTATCTGGAAAGCGCTTGAGATGTGACTCGACTGTCCCCGGGCGGATGAGGCGCTGATCAACCGCCCGGGGTTGCGCCTGAACCGTTCGTGGGGGCAATGCGAGCGCATGGATCACCTGCAGGGACCGTCTTGCCCCATGGCTCTGGTATTCCCGTTCGGCCCCAATGTGCGTTATGACCGGCTCAACTCGCCGCGGCGGTTGAACGGCGAGGCGCGGCTGGTGGATGGAGGCCTTCGAGCTGGACTTCACGGTCTGGAGCGAGGGCCAAACTACGCAAGCATCTGCACGAAATACGCAATCGGGACGAAGATCGCTACTCCGGTAATGAACGTCTGAAGGAGTCAAAGGAAACAATCCCGGGATTCATTCAACCCCTTCTGGCCTCCCTGTCACGAGCAGCTGAAAGACGAAAGAAGAAAGTCGCAAGCGCCAGCCTCTGTGCCACTCATCCGGACCTAGTTGCCGGTCACACCGAGCCCCGGCTATCATGATGTTTTGATGTTCAACACGAGGCATCATGATGCGTACCACACTGACTATTGACGACAACATACTGAAAAACCTCAAAAAGATGGCCCAGGAGTCGGGCCGTCCCTTCAAGGACGTGGTCAATGAGGTTCTGGTGCGCGGCCTGTCTGCCACGGAACGCGGCGACCAGGTTGAACCCTATCGTCTGGTGCCCGCGTCCATGGGTGCGGCCCAACCGGCAGTGGACCTGAACAAGGCGCTGCAGCTCGGTGATGCGCTGGAAGATCAAGCCATCGCGGAGAAGCTGGAGCGGCGGAAATGATCCTGGTCGACGCCAACCTGCTCGTCTATGCCGTGAACGGGGATTCGCCCTTTCATGATCAGGCCCGGCAATGGTGGGAGGAATCTTTGTCCGGGCACGAGCTGGTGGGGCTGCCCTGGGCGGTTATCCTGGCTTTCCTGCGCGTCACCACGCATCGCCGGATCTTCGACAGGCCACTGGAGCCGGAGCAGGCTCTGGGGTACGTCGATGAATGGCTGAATCTCCCGATCTGCCGAACACCGCAACCCACGGACCGGCACTGGCCCGTTTTGCGCAATCTTCTGGTGCAATCCGGTACAGCCGGCAATCTGACCACCGACGCTCATCTCGCCGCGCTCGCGCTGGAGCATGGTGCGACCCTGTGCTCCTCGGACAACGACTTCCAGCGTTTCCCGGGCATCGCGTTCCACAATCCCCTGGCGGACATGGGTGGCAATGGCGTTCACGAAGATCGCGGGGCCTGGTCTGCTCGGGGTTGATGGGCTTGGGCCGGCCACGACGAGCGGATACACTCGCTTTCCCCATACCCTGAGTTTCTTTTGCTGATGGCTCTCGTTTTCCAGTTCGGCTCCAATGTGCGTTATGACCGGCTCAATTCGCCGCAGCGGCTGAACGGCGATGCACGGCTCGTCGATGTGGTGCGCACGCGCGAGGCCTTCGAGCTGGACTTCACGGTCTGGAGCGAGGGCAACGGCTGTGCCGCGGCCGATATCGTGCCGGGGCGCGGGCGCTCGCTCTGGGGCGTGCTCTATGAGGTGCCGGATTTCCTGATCGCCACCGAAACGGCCGGCGGGCGGCGGTCCTTCGACGAGATCGAGTGCGAGTACGTGCGGCGTTCGATCACGGTGGTCAGCGGCGACGGCCATGGCGTGGAAACCGAGGCGCTGACCTATAGGGTGCCGGAGAAACGCTTTGATCTGCGCACCGGCATCGATTACGTAACCCATATTCTCACCGGCCTGCGCGAGCGTGAGGTGCCGGCCGAGTACATCGACTATGTGCACGGGCGGATTCTGGCGAATAATCCGGAGCTCAAGGACGAGCTCAAAGAAGAAAGCGGAAAGATGAAAGCAGGAAGTTGAGAGGCGCGAGGCGCGAGGCGCGAGGCGCGAGGCGCGAGGCGCGAGGCGCGAGGCGCGAGAGTAAAATGCCGGTCCATCCTCGCCCTGGCAAGGGGAGTTAGAAGGGATCCCGGTTGGTCAACAAACGAACGCACCGGCACCAACGGCACGCCGCCTGATCTCTTTCAAAACAGTACGCTTTAATTATTTCTCTCTATGAGCCATAATTTTCTCATGGAGCGGATATCCCTGCGTGAGGCGGCGGTCTTGCTGGACGCGCCCGAGAAAACACTACGCAACGAACTGGACCGAGTTCTGCGCACAACGGCGGACAACGCGGGCCAGGGTGACGCACGTGCCCGGCTCCGGTTCGGCGTGCGGGAGCTGGCATACTTTGAAGCCAAGCAACTGCTGGAATCACAAGGGGTGTCCCTGGACCCCGAGCAGCGCCGCGAGCTATTTCAGCTGCTGACGCGCCGGCACACACATGTGCTCGGCGCGTGGAGCCTGTTCGGCTGCCGCCTGGCCCTGCACGGGCAGGTCGAAATCACCATGGATATGGAAAAGGCGTGGAGCGCATTGTTCCGCACATTGCGCTCCTACGCCCGGGGCGAAGCCCTGATCGAGCAAAGGAGTGACATCATGGGTGGTACATCGGTTTTCCGGGGCACACGAATCCCGGTCCAGCAAGTCGTGGATTATTTCCGCAACAGAGGCTCGGTCGAAGAGGCACGGGAAGACTTTCCCACGCTTTCGGAAGACGCCCTGCTCTATGCACGCATCCAGGCGGCAGCCGGCCCCGGGCCGGGTCGTCCGGCAAGGCGGATTTCCTTCACCGCGGCCTGATGCGGCTTCTCACTAAGGGACGAGGAGCGAGGCGCGAGGGGCTAGAAAAAATACCCCAGTCCAGATAACTACACAGAGAGCACGGAGACCACAGAGACTGAAAAAACTCACCTCTGTGCTCTCTGTGGCCTCTGTGGTTACTTCAGTTTCATCGCTCTGCCCCAACCGTTGGAGGTTGGCTTGAGGTTCTGGAAGGAACCCCTCCTCGGTCCTCCCCTTGGGAAGGGAGGAAGGGATTTTGACGACCCCTCCTTTGTTTTTCCTCCCCTTGCCAGGGGAGGAAAGCACTTGATCAGCGAAACGGGACGGCCGCTGCTGCGCTGCCCTTGTTCCGGGTACAATGGCTTCATGCTTCCGCTCGTGACTCATCCCGCCTACAGTTTTCCGTTCCCCGCCCGGCACCGCTTTCCCATGGAGAAGTTCGCGTTGCTGGCCGACCATGCGCGCGAGCAGGGCTGGCTGACCACGGACAATCTCTGGCGGCCCGGGCGGGCGCGGACCGAGTTGCTGGCACGGGCGCACTGCCCGGACTACATCGCGCGTTTTCTGGGAAACGAACTCACGGAGAAGGAACAGCGGCGCATGGGCCTGCCCTGGAGTGACGGGCTGGCGCAGCGCACGCGGATTGCGCCGGCAGGTACGCTGCTGACCGCGCAGCTGGCGCTGAAGCATGGTCTGGCCTGTCACCTGGCCGGCGGCACCCATCACGCGCACTATGATTTCGGCTCGGGTTTCTGCATCTTCAATGATCTGGCGGTCACCGCCCGGGCGCTGCTCGACGGTGGGCATGTCCAGCGGTTGCTGATCTTCGACTGTGACGTGCATCAGGGCGACGGCACGGCGGCGCTGCTGGCCGACGAGCCGCGCGCGTTTACCTGTTCCATTCATTGCGAAAAGAACTTTCCGGCGCGCAAGCAGGCCAGTGATCTGGATCTGGGGCTGGCGCGCTACACCACGGACGCGGATTATCTTTCGACGGTGGACGAAACCCTGGAGCGCGCGCTGGACGAGGCGCAGCCGGAGCTGGTGCTCTATGACGCCGGGGTGGACATCTACGAGCGTGATCCGCTGGGTCAACTCAATATCAGCTCGGACGGCATCCTTGAACGTGAACGGCGGGTGCTGCGGCGCTGCCGCGAGGCGGGGCTGCCCGTAGCGACCGTGATCGGTGGCGGTTATGACGACGACCGCCCGGCGCTGGCGCGCCGGCATGCACTGGTAGTGGCGGCGGCGCACGAACTGGCGGGAGCCGGGACGTCTTAATCCGGCCCGCGCGATAGGGTATTTTGGGCAGCGCTTGTACCCTCAACCGGAGTGGAGAAACGGATATGGTGAAATCGTCGCGCGTAGTGCATCCGGGTCGTTTCGCCGCGCTGATCCTGCCGGCGCTGCTCGGCGCCTGCGCGAGCATGCCTGGTATCCAGTCCATGCCCGACGACGCCAAGGCCTGTCCGAAACAAAAACCCGATGCCTGCACCATGGAATATGATCCGGTCATCGGCTACACCGCCGACGGCGAGGATCAGGGCGTGTTCAGCAATCATTGCAGCGCCTGCCGGGAAGAACACATCGAGTACACCGTGCCCAAGGACAAGGCACGGCGCTAGCCCGGATATTTCACCAAATCACTCGCATAACCGAAGCCAGGCTTGACGATACGGGCTTTTCAGAGGCTT
>CAJXLA010000018.1 GCA_913055795.1 uncultured Alcanivorax sp.
AGAACAAGGTGCGTATCAACCTCTATCGCGCCAGCGACCGGCTTGCCGGGGCGCGAATCAAGGTCGTGAGCTTCAATGGCATTGTCCTGCTCGCCGGACAGGTCGAGTCGCAAGATCTGAAGAAACAGGCCGCCAACATAGCTCGGCGGATTCGCCATGTCGAACAGGTGCATAACGAACTACAGACCTCGGGCTCGAGTTCTTTCCTCGCCCGCGCCAATGACGGCTGGTTGAGCACCAAGGTGAAAACCCGACTCTACCTGAACGGCGATACACCCGGCGGACGTACCCAGATTACCACCGTGGACGGAGTGGTCTACATCCTGGGACTGCTCACCCGAGAAGAGAGTACGGCCGTGGTCAACGCCATCCAGAATGTCTATGGCGTTCAGAAGATCGTGAAGATCGTGGAATACGTCGAGAATCCATAACAGGGGCGAATCCACGCCCTGGATTCGCCCCTGCCCGGTTGTTCATTACTCCGTAGTACCCGACTTGTCCTTTCGGTTGTTGTGCATCATGTAGCGTGCGGTTTGATAGAGGCCGCGCAACATGGCCTTGCGGTCCGCAGTGACCCCCGGCTTTTGCGCACTGACCTCGTTATCCCTGGATGCATTCGCCAAAGGATACAGGTGTGTGTTGCTGCCGTCGTGCAGCATACTCAGGTAGTAATCACTGCCCAGCAGGCCCAGCGCGGGGTTGCTGTGCCGCGCTCCGCCAAAGGTCATCGCATAACCGGGCTTGTTCCACTCCAGCAAGTCGCGGCCCAGCGTGCGGTTTTCGTAAGGCAGACCCGCCAATCCCAGCGCTGTGGGCACCAAGTCCACCAGACTCGCCGGCTTTTCAATCGTGCGGGAGTCATCCAGCACGCCCGGCCCGTAGATAATGAAAGGCACACGGAAATCCGTAATCTCCAGCTCCTCGGAATACCCCATATGAGTCGTATCGGACGTACGGTTATTATGATCGGCGTACATCACATAGATGGTGTTGTCTTCGTACCAGGAACCGTCAACCAGCTCATTGATGTAGTAATCCACGTTGTAATCCAGCAAACGCGCGCCGTTAAACTGGTCCACGCCCAGAAATCCGTGCTTGCGTAGCTCGTCTCCCGGAACATCCCGAACTTCAAATTCGGATTCATCATCCGGAATGGTAAACGGGCGATGATTGGCAGCCGTGGTAATAAACGCAACGAACCGCTTGTCCTGGGGCAGCTGTGTAAGGCGCTGGTGAGCAGCCTCGAACAACGACCGGTCGGAAATTCCCCATACATCCACTTCAGGAGCGTCGTAGTCGCCCTCCTCCCACAGCTCGAGTCCTTCAATATTGTTCTGTAGAACTCCGCGAATATTGGCCCACCCCGCACTGCCTCCGATAAAGAAGAGTTTTTCGTAGTCTTCGAATTCATTCACCAACGTGTACTGATCGACGACGCGCGGATTGCGCGAGGCCGTGCGCCCGCCCCAGGAAACGTCCGGGACGCCGGTAATCAATCCGAATATGGACCGGGCGGTGCCACTACTGGGCACAAGAAAGTTCGGGAAAAACAGACCCTTGCGCCCCATGCGATCCAGGTTCGGCGTCGCACTGACCGGGTTGCCAAACAGCCCCATACGGTTCGCGCCCAACGACTCCAGGTGGATAAATACCACATTGGGCCGTTGCTCTTTCTGTTCACCGTCCACCCGGCGCGTGAAGTTGAAACGCTCGGGGTCCGGGTTATCGACGCCCAGCCAGTTTGCGACGCGGTCGTAATGTTCCCGGAGCACCTCTTCGTCCCAGGTCCGCATCTGATTCTGCATGCTGGCCTGAAAGTACACGAACGGATTGAGCCCCAGAGCTGCTACCTTTTTGTTATTGGCGAAGTACGCGTCACTCCATCGAAGCGGGTAGGTGGTGCCCACGGTCCCCATGATCCCGTGTGCGTAAACAAGAACCCACACAACAACCACAACCGTCGACTTGACCCATCCCCGATGCAAGGGGCTCCGTTCCGCATAACGCACTACGGCCCGGTGGGCGAACCAGGCGCAAAGACCACCTACCGCCAGCACCACCAACACCAGGGGAATCACCGGATAGGATTGCCACACCATCTCTCCGGATATATCGCTGTTCTCGACAAACCGGAGCACCGAAGCATTAACGCGGTCGCCCAGGTAGCTGTAATGCCCGAAATCGAGTATATAGAACAAGGTGCACCCGATTGCGGCCAACACCAGCCACGCCACAACCAGCGCGGCCATAAGCCGGGAACGCCGCGGATTGAGAAAGCCCGGCAGCAGCGTCACGGCCACAACCGGAAGTGCTACCAACAAGGCAATGCGTAAATCCAGACGAAGCCCAATGGAGAACGCTTGCGCAAGCACTCCCACGGACTCATCCACCGAGCCATGAAGAAAATACAGGTAAAATGCTACACGGAGTAGCAAAAAGGCCGCGAAAAACCAGGCCGTAATGGCGAGAAAAAGGCGCAACCTGGGGGAAAGACGCATAAGTATCAGGACTCCATGCAGTATTA
Organism: uncultured Alcanivorax sp.; assembly: GCA_913055795.1. Classification (GTDB taxonomy): domain Bacteria; phylum Pseudomonadota; class Gammaproteobacteria; order Pseudomonadales; family Alcanivoracaceae; genus SLJS01. The sequence goes on from CAJXLA010000018.1 coordinate 2,525, forward strand.
TTTCACAACTTTCAGATGAGAAGATTTGCCATCGTCGTTACTGTCATCCGGCCCATCCGGATCAGGGGGTTCGGGGGATTCCGGTGCATCAAAGGCCATGCCCTGGCCATTTTCCCGAGCGAAAACGGCGAGAACCGCTTCCACGGGCACACGGATCGACATGGGCACACCACCGAAGCGTGCAGAGAAGCGGATTTCTTCGTTATCGGCCACGAACCCGCTGACCGCACGAGGCGCAATATTCAATACGATCTGATCGTTCTGTGCATAGTCCTGGGGCGCTTCGACCCCCGGGTAACTCGCATGCACGAGAATATGCGTGGTCAACCCATTGTCACAGATCCACTCATGCATCGCACGAATGAGATAGGGCTTGTTGGGGGTCATGTCCTCACTCATGGCACGGCGCCTGCTCTGTTTTGCAAGTAGCGGTAGCTATACCGGATCACGCATGTCCCGTTCGTAATCCGAAAGACTGGCCTGAAAGCTGTCGCGATCAAACACCCGGTCCGCATAATCGAGCAAGGGCCGGCATTGTCGCGCGGGCAGCTGGACCCCCACCGAGGGGAGACGCCACAGCAGAGGGGCCAGCACACAATCAATCAGGGTAAAGTCATCACTCATGAAATATTCATGTTCGCGAAGGACGGGGACCACAGCCGTCAATCCTTCCCGCAGTTGTTGGCGACGCTGGTCACGGGCCGCCTCCTTTTCCCGCCTCCCTGCTAGTGCGTTTACATGGCAGGACCAGTCCCGCTCGATACGGTGAATCAGCAAACGGCTCTGAGCCCGTGCCGCGGGATAGACGGGCAACAGAGGTGGATGCGGAAAACGTTCCTCCAGATATTCCATGATGATCATGGACTGGTACAGGCTCAACTCCCGGTCCGCCAGGGTCGGCACTTCATTGTAAGGGTTCACAGTGGCAAGATCTTCGGGCTTGCGCCCGTTATCCACATTGACAATATCTACAGCGATGCCCTTTTCGGCCAGAACGATCCGGATGCGATGGCAATAATGGTCGGCGGCATTGGAAAAAAACGTCATCGAAGAACGTTTTGATACGACACTCATTTTTGGGGTCCCCCAAAACGATATGAAAACGAAAGCAGGGCCGCCGAAAACGGCGGCCCTGCTTTCAGAACAATGCCATGTCGACTATCAATCCACGTCCTTCCAGTATTCCTTGTACAGGAACCAGGCAGGAATCAACAGAATAAACAGAAAGACCAGCACATAAACGCCCAGCCGTTCACTTTCCTGCCGATGCGGCTCACCCGCATAGGTAAGAAAATTGGTAATGTCTCCCATAGCTGAATTGAACTGCTCTTCGTTCAGCTCTTGTTCCATGTCCGCCATTACATGGGGCATGGCGGCATTTTTGAAAACATGATTGTTGTATCCATACGCCTGGCTGTCATCTTTGTAGAAGCCGGTAAGGTAGGAATACACCCAGTCCGGCGAACGCCGACGGGTCACCAGCGTAAGATCCGGCGGGGCAACACCGAACCAGTCTTCGGCCTCGTCCTTGTTGACCGCGTTGGTCATGGATGAACCAACCTTGCCCTCACCGAAGTTCAGATGCTTTTGCACCAGTTCTTCCGGAATATCCAGATCCTCGGCCATGCGGCTGTAGCGCAGATAGTCCATGGAGTGGCAGCCCATGCAGTTATTGACAAATAACTGGGCGCCCTTTTGCAGCGATACCTGATCTTGCAGATTCACGGGGGCTTCCTTCATGTGCTCACCCCCGGCACCGCCACCGGCCGCCGGCAGGGATACGGGAAGCAGTGTGAGCAGCAATATCATCAGCTTTCTCATCAGTGACCTCCCGTAACACGTTCCGGAACCGGCTTGGACTTCTCGAATCGGTGGGCAAACGGTAGCACCACCAGGAAGAAACCGAAGTAATAGAATGTCCCCAGTTGTGCCATGAACTTGCGCAGTTCCGAGCCGGGCTGGGTGCCGAGCCAGCCAAGCATCAGGAAATCGGCTGCGAGCAGCATTAACGCCACCTTGCTCAGCCACCCCTTGTAGCGGATGGACTTGACCGGATTGCGGTCCAGCCATGGCAGCAGGAACAGAATCAGGATGGCACCACCCATGATGATGACACCCCAGGCCTTGGCCGACATGAAAATGTCGAAGGTGGTCGCGCGCAGCATGGCGTAATAGGGGCCATAGTACCACACCGGCGCGATATGATCCGGGGTGGCCAGCGGATCAGCCGGACCAAAGTTGGGCTTTTCAATCAGATAACCGCCACCGTCGGGGAAAAAGAATACAACCACCGCAAAGAGCATCAGGAAAATCACGACACCCACGGTGTCCTTGACGGTGTAGTAGGGGTGGAAGGGAATGCCGTCTTTGGGTATCCCGTTTTCGTCCTTATTCTTCTTGATATCGACACCGTCCGGATTGTTCGATCCGACTTCGTGCAGCGCCAGGATATGCAACACCACCAGCGCCAGCAACACGATCGGAATCGCCACGACGTGCAGGGCGAAGAACTTGTTCACGGTCGCTTCGGAAAGAAGGTAGTCTCCACGCACCCAGGTTACCAGCGCTTCGCCGATTTCCTTGCTCTCGGCCGCACTGATAAACGGGATCAATTCATAGGGCACGGCCCCCACCAGAGAGATGATCACCTGGGCGCCCCAGTAGGACATATTGCCCCAGGGGAGCACGTATCCCAAAAAGCCCTCGGCCATGAGCGCCACATAGATCAGCATGCCGAAAATCCAGACAAGCTCGCGCGGTGGCTTGTAGGAGCCATACAACAATCCGCGGAACATATGGAGATAAACGACCAGGAAAAACGCTGATGCACCCACCGCATGCATATAGCGGATCAGCCAGCCGAACTGGACGTCGCGCATGATGTACTGCACGGACTCGAAGGCGTCCGTGGGTGAGTAGAACATGGTCAGCCAGACGCCGGTGAGCAGTTGATTCACCAGCACCACAATCGCCAGTACTCCGAAGATATACCAGAAATTGAAATTCCTGGGCGCGTAATACTGCGACATGTGCTTGCGGAAGGCCTCGACAACGGGTAGACGGGCATCCACCCAGTCGATCAGGCGCGTCATGGATCCCCTCATGCCGTGGTCTCCCCTTCTTCGGAACCAATGATGACGACGTCGTCGCTAAGATAGGAGTGCGGCGGCACCACGAGATTGGTCGGCGCCGGAACGCCCTGATAGACCCGTCCCGCGATGTCGAACTTGGAGTTGTGGCAGGGGCAGAAAAAACCGCTGTAGTCCAGGTTCGAGCTTCCATCCGGTACATAGGAGGGAGAACACCCGAGATGCGTGCAGATCCCGATAACCACCAGGTATTCCGATTTGATGGCGCGGTATTGATTCCGTGCGTATTCGGGCTGCTGATCCTCGTCGGACTCCGGATCCCGCAGCTGGTCCCGGACCTGGTCCAGGCTGTTCAGCATGGCATCGGTGCGTCGCAGAACCCAGACCGGACGGCCCCGCCAGTTGGCGGTCACCCGTTCACCGGGACTGAGCTGGCTGACATCGACTTTGACTGGAGCGCCGGCATTCTCCGCACGGGCACTGGGTTGCCAAGATTGCACGAACGGCACTGCGGCCGCACCCACACCTACAACCGCCACCCCGGTGGTGGCCCCGATCAGAAAAGTGCGGCGGCTTGTATTCACGCCGTGTTGACTCATTGAAAAGTTCTCCCCTTTACCCCGCCTTCGGGAGCGGAACAGGCAACCACAAACAGTCACCTTCACTTACCGATACGGGGAACCGTGATCAACGCAAGGCTGCGGGCAGGCAATCGTGATCCTGGACACGCGTGCGGGTCTGGATCCTGTCGCGACTGACTTGATCGCTGGCTCCCCGGGCGCGCAATATAGTACTGAAATCCCCCTTCGGGAGCAACCGGAACTGGACCAGCGGGGCAGGGCTAAACCACTGATTCAAACGAAAAAAACCCGGCTGAACCGGGCTTTTTTCGTGCTTCGGAGCGAAAATTCTCTCGTTAACGCTTGGAGAACTGCGGACTCCGACGCGCCTTGCGCAGGCCGATCTTCTTGCGTTCCACCGCGCGCGCATCCCGGGTGACATACCCTGCCCGGCGCAGGTCGCCACGCAGTCCTTCATCGTAATCCATCAAGGCCCGGGTAATTCCGTGCCGAATGGCACCGGCCTGACCGGTATTACCGCCACCAGAGACGGTGATCTTGATATCGAAACGCTCGGTCATGTCCACCAGTTCCAGCGGCTGACGGACCACCATGCGGGCCGTTTCACGACCGAAATAGTCCTCCAGCGAGCGCCCGTTGACCGTGATGTTGCCGCTGCCCGGGCGCAAAAAGACCCGCGCGGAGGAAGACTTGCGACGACCGGTTCCGTAATTCTGTTCCACAGCTGCCATAATCTGCCTCTTAAATATCCAGCGTCCGGGGTTGCTGCGCGCTATGCGGATGTTCGCTGCCCGCATAGACCTTCAGCTTGCGCAGCATGTCCCGGCCCAGCGGGTTGCGCGGCATCATCCCCTTGATCGCCAGTTCGACGATACGCTCGGGCTTGTAGCCCTGAAGGGTCTGAAAATCCGTTTCGCGGATACCACCCGGGAAACCGGTGTGGTGATAGTATTTCTTGTCCCGCGCCTTCTTGCCGGTGACCTTGATCTTGTCGGCATTGACAATAACGATGTAATCGCCGGTATCCACATGCGGCGTATATTCCGGCTTGTGTTTGCCGCGCAGACGACGCGCCACCTCGGAGGCCAGCCGGCCGAGCGTTTTGCCGGAGGCATCCACCAGGTACCAGTCGCGCTGCACGTCCGCCGGTTTCGCGCTGAAGGTCTTCATGAATTGCTGCCCTAAATTCAGTGTGTTACGGCCCTACCATGCCCGCCGAACGCGGACGCCGTGACAGAGAGCGCGCATTTTAGCCAAAGCCGGGCCCCATGACAAGCCTGAGAGACCGCCCGCGGGACCGGCGTCATCTCGTTTCCGCTCATGAGGCACGGAGATGCCGGATCAGCCGTCGGGGCTCAGTTTCTCGGCCTTACGGCCGCATTCAACGGCTTCCTCGTGCTTGTCCATACAGACCAAGGCTGTGGCCAGCTTTGTCCGGACCCTGGGCTCCGAAGGCTTTCGTTCCAGAGCTTGCTTCAGATCGAGGCCCGCCTGGCGGCGGTCGTTGCGCTGTGCGCAGACCAGCCCCAGCGAATTCAGCACCCGGTAATGATCGTTGCCCCGCGCCAGCGCGTCGTGGACAACGTCGCCGGCCTCGTCCAGCTTGCCCCGTTTGGCCGGGGTAACCGCAAAAGCGTCGATTTGCCTGTTTCTCTTTCCGAACGAGCGTTTTTTCATAGGGCAACAACTTGTGGTGCAAGAAACACGAAGCTGTTTTACAAGAACAGGAAACCCGTACAGGGCTGCAATAGCACGGCCGGCCTCACCTGTGTTGTCGGGTATCGTCGAAAGCAGCTCAGGCTTCATCAGCCAGGGCGCGCTCATTCAGCCAGGTTGAGTGGAACCCGAAGGGCACGTGATGGCGCAACGGCACACGCGCGCGCGGCGCGAGTGTGTCCGCGGCGAGAATCCGTAGCTCGCTGCGATGCACCCGGGCATCATATACCAGTGAGCCCAGAAAACCACACGCCTCGGACTCGCCAGTGGGTATAAGCACCGACTCCGATACAAAACGGCCCGGTCCCGGTTCATGCAGAAGCGTACGCCCGGTGGTGGAATCCAGGTACTGAACGGCGTTGAAAAAACCAGCCGTGTCATTGGGCACCAGCGCGCTGGCATAAAGATGGCGCGTGGGCCGGCTGCTGAAACGCCCGTCCCACTGGGGAAATTCGCCTTCCCGCGCCAGGGGCAGCGGCTCAGCCGAAACACCGCCGCCGGCCAGATCAAGTTCATAACGATACAGCCGCCCCGCACCGCTGCCGGCGCTGCTCTGCTCGAAGATGTTGCTGAGCACCGCATTAACGGCGAAATCCTCGTAGCGCATCAACTGGACCACGATCCGGTCGCCCTCGCGCCAGGCATTGCCAAAATGAAACACCACGAAGGGATCCAGCTTGAAACGGCGCACAGGCTCCAGCGTGGCCTTGTCCACCACCACGGCCTCCATACCCCACTCCGGATGATAATCCATGCACTCATTGATGGATTTCCAGCCGGCCAGAAAGGGCAAGGGGTTCCTGAAGCCCACGGGATGCAGGAAATAGACGAGACAGTCTCCGGCCAGGGCAAAGTCATGGATGAAACCGTTGAACGGCAAACGGAATCCGCCGCGCCGGTCCAGCTCACCCTCCGGATTGACACGGTAGAGGTTCAGCCGGGGGCCGCGCGCACTCATGGACATGCCGTGGTTGAAATAGCAGCCGGTCACCGGGTCCACCTTGCCGTGGGCGCTGAAGGCGTCGAACCGGCCCAGCCGCCCTCCGAAATCGTATTCCCGCCGGGTAGCCAGGGTGAATGGGTCAATCTCCCAGGGCCGGCCGCCTTCCCACAGCGCCAGCAGCCGGCCCGCGTGCCAGGCCAGACTGGTGTTGGCGCAATTGGCGGGCAGGCGACCCATGTTCGCCAGGATGCCGCCGGGCGCGTTGTGGCCGAAGCTGCGCTTGACGATCCGCCCCGCCCGGGTTTCCGCCCGGTATTTGGGCGTGCGCACGAAACGGTTGCGGTAGTGCGCCCCCGCGTTATCCAGCGTAATGGCATGGACCATGCCGTCCCCGTCGAACCAGTGGCCGAAAGTCTGCCCGCCGATGCGGTTGCGCCCGGGGCCAATGTGATAAAAGGTGCCTCGCACCGCCTCGGGGATCTCGCCCTCGATCTCGTCCGTGCTCACCCGATAATCATGTTCGTGCTCCAGAGCTTCGAACCCGCCCACATGGGCCATGCCCGGGTCATCGAATCCGTCCGGTCTCATCCCGTCTTTTCCCGTGGCCATATTATTCACCCGCATTGAATGCCTGATCAGAACTTGCCAGTTTTGTACAGGCTGCGCAATCGGCCGGATGACGGCGGTGGAACCCGACGGCTATCATGCGCGCCTTCACTGTGATCAAGAGAGGGCTCCATGGAGTACCGCAAGCTGGGCAATACCGATCTTCAGGTGAGCGCGCTGGGTCTGGGCACCATGACCTGGGGCAAGCAGAACACCGAGGCCGACGCCTTCGACCAGATGGATCTGGCCCTGGAGTATGGCGTGAATTTCTTCGACACGGCGGAAATGTATGCCGTGCCGCCGGAACCCGAGACCTATGGCACCACCGAGACCATGATCGGCAACTGGCTGGCGAAGACGGGCAACCGGGACCGGATCGTGCTGGCCAGCAAGGCCTGCGGGCCGGGCCCGAAACATATCCGGGGCGGCCCGCGCCTGGCCCGTGAGCATATCTTCGCGGCGGTGGAGGACAGCCTGCGGCGGCTGCAGACCGATTATCTGGACCTCTACCAGACCCACTGGCCGGATCGGCGCGCCAACTTCTTCGGCCGGCTGGGCTACAAGCACCGCGAAGACGAGGACATGACCCCGATCGCGGAAACCGTGGACGCGCTCAATGAGCTGGTCGAACAGGGCAAGATCCGCCATTACGGCATTTCCAATGAAACGCCCTGGGGCACCATGAAATACGTCATGGAAGCGGACCGTCTGGGTGCGCCCCGACCCGTGTCCATTCAGAACCCCTATTCCCTGCTCAACCGCTCCTTTGAAGTCGGAGGCGCGGAAATCGCTCACCGCGAGGATGTGGGGCTGCTGGCCTATTCGCCGCTGGCGTTCGGCATGCTCACCGGCAAGTACCTGCAGGGCTGGCCGGACAACGCGCGCCTGACCCTGTTCCAGCAGTTCTCGCGCTACACCAACCCCATGGCCATGGCGGCCACGGAGAAATACTGTCGCCTGGCGCACGAGCACGGGCTGAGCCCCGCCCAGATGGCGCTGAAGTTCGTCACCGATCAACCCTTTGTCACCAGCAACCTGGTGGGCGCCACCCGTCTGGAACAGCTGCGCGAGAATCTGGAAAGTGACCAGATCGAACTCAGTGAAGAGGTGCAGCAGGGGCTGTCGGAAATTCATCGCGAACACCCCTATCCCGCTCCTTGAGGCTTTCACGAAACGCGGACGCGGCCATGGCACAATGACGCCATGCCGCGATCCGCACCCCGTCCCCCGGATACCCCGGTTCCATTCGACCCGGACCCGGCCCTGCTCCGGGATCTGCCCGATCGGCCCGGCGTGTACCGATTCCACGGCGAGGCGGGCGAACTGCTCTATGTAGGCAAGAGCGTGCGCATCCGCGAACGGGTGCGGAGCCACTGGGCGGCCCGCTACCGCGACCACCGCGAGTATCGCCTGTGCTGGCTGACCCGGCACATCACCTTTACCCGGACCGCCGGTGAGCTGGGCGCGCTGCTTCGGGAAAACGAGGAGATCAAATCCGCACTGCCGGTGTTCAACCGCAAACAGCGACGTCCACGCCACCTCTACACCTGGTTTTTGCATGCAGCGCCGAATGGCGTCATAGAGCCGGTGCTCAGCCACCCTCTGGGGGCGCAGCCGCACTGGCCGGAAACCGGGTTCGGTCTGTACAGCAGCCCCGCCCGAGCCCGCAACCATCTGGCACATCTGGCCTCGGAGCATGGGCTGTGCCGCAAGGTGCTGGGGCTGGAGCATGGCCAGGGGCCCTGTTTCGCCCGCCAGTTGCATCGCTGTCGGGGCGCCTGTTGCGGCCAGGAAAGCATGGCCGAGCACCATCGTCGCCTGGAAGCGGTGCTCCATTCCGAGCGTATCCGTGCCTGGCCGCTTGACGGCCCCATGGTGATTGCGGACCCGGACGAACACACCCCCGGCTGCGACTATCACCTCGTCGATCAGTGGCGCTACCTGGGTACAGCGTCCACCCCGAGCGAAGCCCGGGCCTTGATCGACGACCCTGCGAACACCGCCTTTGATCTCGATGCCTACCGCATCCTGCTACCCCGCGTCATAGCGGAAACTGGCTTCGCATGAGCACGCCTGAACCGTGATGCGCGCGCCCGGATACAGACTGTTGCGTGCAAATAGTTTGCTATGCACCTATTTGCTTGTAAGCTACGGAAAACTTCGTAGCCGATTCAGCCGTGCATCTCCTCGTCGTATTACTGCTGCTTCTGCCCGGATCCGCGCCGGCCCACGGCGGTGGTCTGGACGAACGAGGCGGGCACACCAGCACCCAAACGGGGCAATATCATTGCCATCAGGCGCCCTGTAGCGCGGAGGAGCAGACGCGTACACCCGGCGCTCGAAAGACCGGCTATGATCGCGACGCCTGGCCGCACTGGCAGGACGAGGACGGGGACTGCCGCGACACGCGCGCCGAGGTGCTGATTCGCACCAGCCAGATCCCGGTCACCTACAAGCGCACCGACCGCTGCGTGGTGGCCTCCGGCCTCTGGATCGCCCCCTATACGGGCAAGACCTTTCGCGACGCCTCCCGACTGGACATTGATCATCTGGTACCCCTGCGCCACGCCCATGCACACGGCGCCGCCCGGTGGAACCGGCAACAGCGCGGTACCTTCGCCAATGACCTGGACAATCTGGTCGCGGTCAGCGCCGTAGCCAACCGGAGCAAGGGCGCGGAGGGACCGGCCGAATGGCTGCCGGACAACCGGGATTACTGGTGCGAGTACGGCCAGCGCTGGGCCCGCATCAAGCGCGAATATGAACTGGCCATTACCCGTTCGGGCCGGCAAGTGCTGGAACATTTGCGGCAATCCTGCCCGTCGGACCGTATTACCCGCAGATAACGCCAGCCGACCGGAGGGCCCGATCTTGCCCAACCCCCCGACAGCAGGGTCCGGAGTCCGTATACTGCGCGGCTGATTCACCAAGCGGAGCGATGGGGCGGCATGAACGAACCGGACATCCAGGAATTTGCACCCGGCCAGCGCTGGCTGAGCGCACCGGAAGCCGATCTCGGACTGGGCCTGGTGGCCGAACTGTCCGAACGCGAAGTAGTGGTGTTCTTCCCGGCGTGCCAAGAGGAGCGCCGTTACGCGCGCCACAATGCGCCGCTGACCCGTTTTGTCCACAACGAGGGCGATACGCTGGAGACCGCGGACGGCACGCAGCTGATCGTCTCCGAAGTGGAAGACGCTGATTCGCTGGTGGTGTATCACGCCCATGACCCCGGTGATCCGCACCAGCAACACGAAATCCCGGAAAGCCGCCTGGCCCATCATCTGGCGTTGAGCACCGCCGCCGACCGCCTCTTTGCGCGGCAACTGGACAAGCCCCGCTGGTTCGAGCTGCGTCACGAAGCCCTGCGTGCGCGCCAGCATCTGGAGGGTTCGCCCGTGCTGGGTCTGCGCGGGCCACGCATCGAACTCATTCCGCATCAGCTTTATATCGCGCGGGAAGTCGCCTCCCGCTTTGCCCCCCGGGTGCTGCTCGCCGACGAGGTGGGACTGGGCAAGACCATTGAGGCGGGTCTGGTGGTGCACCAGCAACTGGTGTCCGAACGCGCGCGCCGTGTGCTGCTGGTCGTGCCGGAGCATCTGATTCACCAGTGGTATGTGGAAATGGCCCGGCGTTTCAACATCCATTTCAGCATCTTCGACGCGGAGCGGATCCAGGCGCTGCGCGACGAGGAAGAAGCCCTGGATGAAGCCGCCCTGGACGCCCTCTCGGGCCTGGGCCCGGACCCGGACGAGGACGGCGAAGCCTCCGATGAGGGCGACGAAGCGGCCCACGAGGCCGAAGAGCCATCAGCGGACCAAGAGATCACCAATCCCTTTTTGAGCGAGCAGCATGTGCTGATCAGCCAGCAGACCCTGCTGGAGTGCGACCGGGATCAGCTGGCGGAAGCGGAATGGGATCTGCTGGTCGTGGACGAAGCCCATCATCTGGAATGGCAACCCGATGCGCCCGGTGAGACCTATGCGCGTGTCGAGACCCTGGCGAACCGTGCCCGGGGGGTGCTCCTGCTCACGGCCACGCCGGAACAGCTGGGGCGAGCCGGTCATTTTGCCCAGCTGCGCCTGCTGGACCCGGAACGGTTCAGCTCGCTCGACGATTTTATCGCGGAACAACAGCACTACGACACGCTGGCGGAACTCGCCCGGGCGCTGCATGACCAGCCCGAATGGGACCCCGAGCTGAAAAAACGCGCGGCCGAGCACCTGCCGGATCTGCGTGTCGACGAAGACAACCGCGACACGGTGGTCCGTGAGCTGATCGATCGCCACGGCACCAGCCGGGTCATGTTCCGCAACACCCGGGCCCGTATCAGCGGCTTCCCCGAACGCCGGGTGGAAGGGGTCCCTCTGTCCCGGCCCGAAGGCTATGCCGAACCGGAGACGAGCGCGGACGAACCGGCTTTTTATCCGGAAAGCGCCTTCAACGACGACGGCTGGTGCCAACAGGACCCGCGCGTACAGTGGCTCGCGGATTTTCTGCGCGAACACCGGCGCAACAAGGTGCTCGTCATCTGTGCCCGCAAGGAAACCGCCCGGGACCTGCACGCCTGGCTGGGCTACCGGCAGGGGCTGAATGTGGGGCTCTTTCACGAGGACATGGATCTCATCAGCCGCGACCGCACCGCTGCCTATTTTGCCGATCACGAGGACGGCGCCCGGGCACTGATCTGTTCGGAAATCGGCAGCGAAGGCCGCAACTTCCAGTTCTGCCAACATCTGGTGCTGTTCGATCTGCCCGCGGAACCCGACCTGTTGGAACAGCGCATCGGGCGGCTCGACCGCATTGGCCAGCACGAGACCATCGAGATCCATGTGCCTTATCTGGATGATCACGGCCAGGCGGTGCTCTTTGACTGGTATCACCGCGGCATGAACGCCTTTGAACAACCCAACCCGGTGGGCCATCAGGTGCGCCAGCGCACGCATGAACACCTGGAGCAGGCACTGCAAGTCCCGGCGGACCCTCAGGTCCGCGAGCACCTGATCAACGAAACCGACCGGGTCACCCGGGAACTGCGCGCCAACCTGGCCGCCGGCCGCGACCGCCTGCTGGAATTGAATTCCCATGATCCCGAAGTGGGCGAACAACTGGTGGAACAGCTCCGCGCGGCCGACGCCGAAGCGCCTACCGAATTCATGGATCAGGTCTGTGAGCGCTTTGGCGTGGACGTGGAAGAACACTCGGAAAACGCCCGCATCTTCATGGCCGGACCGCGCACCGACGATGCCTTCCCCGGCCTGCCGGACGAAGGCGTCACCGTCACCGCGGATCGCGTCACTGCCCTGGCGCGGGACGACATGCAGTTTCTTACCTGGGAACACCCCATGGTGACCGGCGCCATCCAGCGGGTACTGGACCGGGATCAGGGCAAGGCCTCGGTGGCACTGCTGAAGAATCCCAGCGTGCCCGCCGGCACCCTGCTGGTGGAATCCCTTCATGTGCTCGAGCCCCTGGCGCCGCGCGAGCTCCAGGCCGGGCGTTATCTGCCGCCCGTGCTCATCCGCACCCTGACCGATGCGCACGGCAAGGACCTGTCGCACGCCATCAGCCATACCGGGCTGAGCCGTCAATGCCACAAGCTGGACAAACCCATTGCCCGCAAGGTCATCGACAGCCAGAAGGACAAGCTGCGCGAATTACTCGCCGAGGACGAGGCCCGTGTGCAGGAGCAGACTCGCCAGCATATCGACCAGGCCCTGGAGAACCTGCGGGCGGAACAGCAACACGAAATCGACCGGCTGCGTGCCCTGCAACAAAAGAACCCGGCCATACGCGACGAGGAAATCGACCACCTGCGGCATCGGGGTGAAGCCCTGGAGGCCCATGTCCGGGAAGCGCCCTGCCGGCTGGAAGGCGTGCGCGTGATCGTCGCCGGCGAGAAATAACGGACTCAAACCGGAACCAGAAAAGCTTCGTGTTTTTCCAGAAAGGTGTAGTGGCCCCGATTCCGGGGCTCCTCCTCCAGCAGCGGCTGACCGTCCGGCCCCTGGAACCCCAGCCTGTAATCGAGGAAATGATCCGACCGGGCCAGCAAGTCCTGCAGCCCGGGCTCCAGATGCAGGCGAATCAGGCCCGTAATCAGAAACAGCAGGCTCCGGTGGCGTGCACCCAATGCACCCCGTTCAAGCTGCAGATCCAGCGCCGCCAGCCAGGCCCGTTCCCGGTCGCCCTGGCCCGCATCATCATGACGGGCCACACAGTGGCCGTCACTATCAATGACGCGCCAGCTCAACCGCTCCACCACCGGACGCCGCACATGAGTGCGGTTGCGGTACCAATCATAGAGACATAAACACTGCAGCCACGGACGACATTGACCTACCGGTGGAGCCTTCTCCCGCCAGCTCACGAGATAACCGCCCTGCCCGGGTACTTCCCCTGAAAACAACAGACTCTGCATGCACCACCACTGATCCGGGCATCCAGCCCGGCCATCTCCCTTGATGTGACACAAGTCACATTATTTTCGGGAATTCGTGCACAAAAGCGGTGGCCGATACAAGGTAGATATGGGGCGACGATAGGTAAAAAGTGTGAGAAAGAATCAAGCTGAACGATAGGGTCAGGCCTGGCCCATTAGCGGCGCCGCGCAAAGAAGCTCCGGAGCAGCTCCGCCGCCTCGTCGGCCAGAACCGCGCCGTTGACCTGGATCCGGTGGTTGTAGAAGTCCTCGTCCGGAAGCCGGAGCCGGCTCTCGCACACGCCGGCCCGGGGCTCGGCGGCCCCGTAAACCAGGCGCTCCACCCGAGCGTGGATGAGTGCACCGAAGCACATGGTGCACGGCTCCAGCGTGACATAGAGGGTAGTGCCGGGCAGGCGGTAGTTGTCGGCTCGCTCGCCGGCATCCCGCAGCGCGCGAATCTCCGCATGTGCAGTAGCATCCCGCGACGCTACGGGAGCATTGGTGCCCGTACCCAGCACGGCGCCGTCACGCACCAGCACCGCGCCCACGGGCACCTCGCCGGCGCCGGCGGCTTCTTCAGCCCGGGCCAATGCCTGACGCATCCAGTACTCATCCTCGTTATCGTGCATTTACCCGGTCTCCGTCTCACCGGAAGCGCTCAGGGGGAGCGCGCCGCGCATCCCCTGCATGGACGATTGCATTTTCCGCCTTGGCCTGTTTGATTACCCGCAATCACTTGATTTCCAACGCCGCCCAGGAGTCTGCATGAATTCACCGGTTCATCAGGATACCCACAGCATTGCCATCGGTTACATCCTGTGGATCTTCGGCTTCATGGGGGCACACCGGTTCTATTATGGAAAGCCCATCAGCGGCACGATCTGGTTTTTCACCTTCGGATTGCTGTTCGTGGGCTGGATTATCGACCTCTTCCTGATCCCCGGCATGGACCGCGATGCGGATCGGCGTTTTATTGAAGGTCCGGCGAACTATACGGTTGGCTGGGTGCTGCTTACCTTTCTGGGCGTGTTCGGACTGCATCGGTTTTATCTGGGCAAGTGGATTACCGGCATCATCTGGCTGCTCACGGGCGGGCTTTTCCTGCTGGGTATCCTCTATGACTACTGGACCCTGAACGAGCAGATCGCCACGCGCAACCGGATCTTTCAATAGCACGATCGGGGCGGGGCCCATGACCCCGCCCGGCAGATACTATTTCTTGACCACATACTTGCCGGGCCCGAGGAAGAGCAGGGCGACGGCATTGAACAGGAAGAAGGCCTGCAATTCGATCTTCCAGCCGCCATGCTGATTCAGCGCGAAGATCTCGTTCATGTGGGCCAGGCCAATGGCGAAGAGCATGTTGATGATGATCAGGCCGGCCCCAATGCGCAGTTGATACCCCGCGATCACCAGCAACGGCCCGACCACTTCGCCCAGAAAGACCCCGTACGCGAGCAATTCCGGCAGGCCGGCGGACGAAACCATGCCCTGAATTCCGCCCACACCGCCGCTCAGCTTGGCCACGCCGTGAAACAGCATCAACACACCCAGGGTCAGTCGCAGAATCAGTTTTCCGGCATCGGCGTTTTGCATTTTCTCCTCCGGGCTCATGATCGGTCCTCCCTCCAGCTTGCGAGATTTCTGTTCTCGCTCCTGCACAATTGCGCACTGCCAAACCCTACCAGACGCAAGCCACCGGGTCTGTGAAGCGGCGCTCTCTACTCCCACTCAATGGTCGCCGGGGGTTTGGAGGAAATATCATAGGTGACCCGGCTGATCCCCGGGATTTCGTTGATAATGCGGCTCGAGACCTTCTCCAGCAGCTCCCAGGGCAAACGCGCGGAACGCGCGGTCATGAAATCCACGGTTTCCACAGCACGCAGCGCCACCACATACTCGTAACGCCGCGCGTCGCCCACCACACCCACGGACTTCACGGGCTGGAACACGGCAAAGGCCTGAGAGGTGCTGTGGTAGTAATCCCAGGCGTGCAGTTCCTGGATAAAGATGTAATCCGCCAGGCGAAGCAGATCGGCGTACTCCTTTTTTACCTCGCCCAGAATGCGCACACCCAGCCCGGGCCCCGGGAAAGGATGGCGATAGACCATGTCATAGGGCAGCCCCAGCTCCAGCCCGATCTTGCGTACCTCGTCCTTGAACAGCTCGCGCAGCGGCTCCACCAGCTTGAGCTTCATGTTCTCGGGCAAGCCGCCCACATTGTGGTGCGATTTGATCAGATGCGCGCCGCCGGTTTGGGACACCGCGGATTCGATGACATCCGGATAGATGGTGCCCTGGGCCAGCCAGTGGGCATGGGTCAAACGGGAGGCTTCTTCATCGAAAATCTCGATAAAGGTATTGCCGATGATCTTGCGTTTTTCCTCTGGATCCTCGATGCCCTTGAGCCGGCCCAGGAAGGTGTTTTCCGCATCCACCCGCACCACACGCACGCCCATGTGGTCGCCGAACATCTCCATGACGACTTCCGCCTCGCGGTGACGCAGCAGGCCGTTGTCGACAAAGACACAGGTGAGTTGCCGCCCGATGGCCTGATGCACCAGGGCCGCGGTAACGGACGAATCCACGCCGCCGGACAGACCCAGCACCACTTCCTCGTCGCCCACTTGTTCGCGGATACGTTCCACGGCGTCGGCAACGATATTGCCCGGCGTCCACAACGCCTGGCAGCCACAGACTTCGCGCACGAAACGCTCCATGATGCGCCCACCCTGGCGCGTGTGCGTTACCTCCGGATGAAACTGCAGGCCGTAGAAACGGCGTTCATCATCGGCGAAAGCGGCCACCGGGCACGAATCCGTGGACGCGGTGACCGAGAATCCGGCGGGCAACGCTTCCACCCGATCCCCATGGCTCATCCAGACATCGAGCAGGCTCTGGTGGTTTTCTTCGTGATCAATGATGCCGTCGAGCAGCCGGTTCGCCGCCTCCTTGCGCACCCGGGCATAGCCGAATTCGTGGCGTTCCCCGGTCACCACGCTACCCCCCAGCTGGCCCGCGAGCGCCTGCATGCCGTAGCAGATCCCCAGCACGGGCACGCCATGGTCGAACACCGCCTGCGGTACCCGGGGCGTGGTGCCCTCGGTCAGGGTTTCCGGGCCACCGGAGAGAATGATGCCGGCGGGCGCGAAAGCCCGCAGCTCGTCATCGGCGATGGCGTAAGCACGGACTTCGCAGTAGACCCCGATCTCGCGCACCCGGCGTGCGATCAGCTGCGTGTACTGGGACCCGAAGTCGAGAATCAGGATGCGTTGCGCGTGAATATCGGTCATGGCTGGTCCGTCTTCGTTGCGAGACTCCACCGGCAAAAACAAAACCGGCCGCACAACGACCGGTTTTCCTCCCGATTCCCCGAGCCGGCTTCGCGGCTTTGCTTACACCGGGTAGTTGGGCGCTTCCTTGGTAATGGAGACATCATGGACATGCGACTCGCGCATGCCCGCATTGGTCACCTTGGTGAACTGCGATTGCGTGCGCATGGCCTCAATGTCGTGACAGCCCGTATAGCCCATGGAAGCGCGCAGCCCGCCCATGAGCTGATGGACAATGGCGCTCATGGGGCCCTTGTAGGGCACCCGGCCCTCGATACCTTCGGGCACGAGCTTTTCCACACCCGCCGAAGCGTCCTGAAAATAGCGATCACTGGAGCCGGTCTCGCCGGACATGGCCCCGAGCGAGCCCATGCCCCGGTAGGACTTGTAATAACCGCCCTGGAAGAGCTCCACCTGACCGGGCGCTTCCTCGGTACCGGCGAGCAGGGAGCCGATCATGACGGCATTGGCGCCGGCCGCCACGGCCTTGGCCAGATCGCCGGAAAAGCGGATGCCGCCATCGGCAATAAGCGGCACATCGGTTTCCTGCAGCACATCATTGACGTCGCTGATGGCGGTCACCTGGGGCACGCCGATACCGGCCACGATCCGGGTGGTACAGATCGAGCCCGGACCAATCCCCACCTTGATACCGTCCACACCGGCATCCACCAGGGCCCGCGCCGCGTCGGCGGTGGCAATATTGCCCACGATTACCTGCACAGCCGGATGACGCTGCTTGATCCAGCCGAGAACATCGATCACGCCGCGCGAGTGACCATGGGCGGTGTCCAGCACCAGCACGTCCACGCCTTCGGCGACCAGGGCGTCGATCCGTTCCTCGGTCCCCTCGCCGATGCCCACGGCCGCGCCCACGCGCAACCGCCCCAGATCGTCCTTGCAGGCACTGGGAAAGAGCGCGGCCTTCTCGATGTCCTTGACCGTGATCATGCCGCGCAATTCACCCTTTTCATTCACCACCAGCACCTTCTCGATGCGATGCCGGTGCAAAAGATCGCGCACATCGTCGGCGGCCGCGCCTTCCGCCACTGTCACCAGCCGGTCCTTGCCCGTCATGATGTTGGCCACGGGCTGATCATAACGCGTGACAAAGCGCGTATCACGGCCGGTGACGATACCCACCACTTCGTCGCCCTGAACCACGGGCACGCCGGAGATCCGGTTGGCGTCGGTAATACGCAGCAGTTCCGACACCGAGGTGTCCGGACTGACCGTGATGGGATCCTTGACCACGCCGCTTTCGTACTTTTTCACCAGGCGCACGTGTTTCGCCTGATCCTCGACGGGCATGTTCTTGTGCAGAATGCCGATGCCGCCTTCCTGGGCCATGGCAATCGCCAGACGGTATTCGGTCACGGTATCCATGGCCGCGGACACCAGGGGCGTGGGCAGGGTAATGCCCCGGGTCAATTTGGAAGTCAGGTCGACGTCGCGCGGCAGCACATCGGAATAGGCGGGCAGCAGCAGGACATCGTCGAACGTCAGTGCTTCTTGCACGATTCTGAGCATAGGACACCGTAATCGGCTCGGTGAATGCACCGGAGTGGCGGGCCGGAGTCCGTCCAACTCCGAAACGCGGATTATAGGCAATGCCGCCACGAGGGTAAACGACAACATGCCCGGTGGTACCCGCGCGCGTGAAACGCTACCCTGCGCCCATGTCGACACAGCCCGCCACCGACGACACGCCCCGAGTGCTCACCGTCAGCCAGCTCAATCTGGACGTTCAGGGCCAGCTCGAAGGCGGCTTTCCCCTGCTGTGGGTGGAAGGCGAGCTGTCCAACGTCAAGCGCCCGGCTTCCGGGCATCTGTACTGCTCGCTCAAGGACGAGCGCGCCCAGGTCAGCGCGGCCATGTTCCGGGGGCGCAACCGGCGCCTGCGCTTTACGCCCGAAGACGGCACGCGGGTGCTGGTGCGCGCCCGGGTGAGCCTGTACGTGCCCCGGGGCCAGTATCAGCTGATTATCGAGCACATGGAAGAGGCCGGCGAGGGACGCCTGCGGCGGGCTTTCGAACAGTTGCGCGATCGGCTGTTCGCCGAGGGTCTGTTCAGCGAAGAAGGCAAACAGGCGCTGCCCCGCTATCCGGCCCAGATCGGAGTCATCACCTCGGCGTCCGGCGCGGCCCTGCGCGACATCCTGCAAGTGCTGCAGCGGCGCTGTCCGGGCATTCCCGTGCTGATCTATCCCGCCGCCGTTCAGGGCGACGACGCCCCGCGTCAGCTGCGCGCCGCCCTGGCGCTGGCGCAGCGGCGCCGGGACTGTGATGTGCTCATCCTGGGCCGGGGCGGGGGCTCCCTGGAGGACCTCTGGGCCTTCAATGATGAACAACTGGCCCGGGATCTGGCGGGCTGCGAAACCCCGGTGGTGTCGGCCGTGGGCCACGAGGTGGACACGGCACTCACCGACTACGCGGCGGACGTACGCGCACCCACCCCGTCGGCGGCGGCAGAGCTGGCGGGCCCGGACATGGCCGCGTTTGAACGCCAGTGGACGGCGCTGAGCGAACGCCTGCAGCGGCAGATGAACCGGCGGGTCATCCGCGAACGCGAACGCCTGGACTTCTTGCGCCGGCGGCTGGTACGTCCGGAACAACAACTACGCCGCCATGCCCAGCACCTGGACGAGCTGGACGGACGTCTGCGCCGGCAAATGAATCACCGGCTCACCCTGAACCGTCAGCGGCTGGACCAGCTTCGGCGGCGCCTGCAGGGGCGCGACCCGCGCGGGTGGTTGCGTCTCGCCCGGCAACGCCTGACCGGCCTGGCCCGACGGCTGCGCGGCCCGGCCCCGCGTCTGCTGGAACAGCGCCGCCAGCACCTGGGCCACCTCGGTCACCGGCTGGAAACCGCCAGTCCCCTGGCCACGCTGCAGCGCGGTTACAGTATCACCCTCAAGGACGGCCAGCCGCTGCGTTCGAGCCATCCCGTTGAGCCGGGTGACACCCTGCGCACACGCCTGCCGGACGGCGAAGTAATCTCGCGGGTGGAATCCACCCACGAGCAACCCCTGGGTGTCGACCCGGACGATTAACAGGCTGTTCAAAAACCCTTTGCGTGCTCAGCGCGCAAGGGGTTTTCAACAGCCTGTTAATGGTCCTGATCGCCCTGTCGGGCTCCGCTGTCGTCATCAACCCGGACCGGATCCAGAAAGCGCGCCAGAACACTCAGCAGCTTGTCGCGCTGGAAGGGCTTGGCGATATAGTCATCCATGCCCTCGCGCAGGCAGCGCTCGCGCTCGCCCGGCAGGGCATTGGCGGTCAGGGCGATGATCGGGGTACGGGGCCGGCGGTCTTCACGCTCCTTGCGCCGCCAGACCCGGGCGGCTTCCAGTCCGTCCATGACCGGCATCTGGATATCCATGAGGACGGCGTCGAAATCCGTTTCCGCGAACGCTTTCACCGCTTCGTGGCCATTTTCGACGGCCGTAACCTCCAGCCCGACGCCCGCGATCATGCGTTCGGCCACCATGCGATTGATTTCGTTATCTTCCACCAGCAATACCCGGCCATGGAGTTCGGTCCGCGCCTGTGCCCAGCCGCCCGCCCGCGCCGCCCCGGAAACGGAATCGCGGCAGGGAAAGCGAAAGCGAAAGACAAAGCGGGTGCCCTCATGGACCACGCTGTCCACATCCATCTCGCCGCCCAGCATGGTGGTCAACCGCCGGGCAATGGCCAGCCCCAGGCCGGTGCCGCCGAAACGTCGCGATGTCGATGAATCTGCCTGCGCGAACGCGTCAAAGAGCGTGGCCTTTTTGTCCCGGGGGATCCCGATCCCGGTATCGGCCACCGCTATACTCAGCCCGAGCTCGTCGGCCCGGCGCCGGGTATCAAGCTCCACCCGGACCCCGCCCTGCTGGGTGAACTTGACCGCGTTGCTGATCAGATTGGACAGGATCTGGCGCAGCCGGGTCGGATCGGTGCAGACCTCCAGGCCATCCAGCTGTCCGTCCCCGATCAGCACGAGCTCGAGCCCCTTCTCTTCGGCCAGATAGCGGAAATTGTCAATGCAGCTGCGAATCAGTTCGTCCGGTTCGAACCACAGCTGCTCCATTTCCAGCCGCCCGGACTCGATGCGCGAGAAATCCAGAATGTCGTTGATGACTTCCAGCAGGTGAGAGGTGGACTCCTCGGCGGCACGGGTATACTGGCCCTGTTCATCGTCGAGACGGGTGCGGCGTAACAGCTGCAGCATACCCAGTACGCCGTTCATGGGAGTGCGCAACTCGTGGCTCATCATCGCCAGGAAGTCGCTCTTGGACTGGTTGGCGGCCTCCGCCCGGCGGCGTTCATCACGCAGCTCGTCCATGGCCTTGTCCTGATGCCGGCGCGCGCGTTCCAGTGCCGCGGCCAGTTCGTTGATATCGTTCTGCAGCGCCGCCGGCTCGCCCCGCAGGGGCTCGCTGCCACGCACATGGTAATCGCCGGAGCGGATAACGCGGACCAGTTCAGACAGCCGCGTCAGCGGTTCGGAGAGATTGCGGCTCAAACGAGCCGCAATCCACAGACCAGCCAGGATCGCCACCAGGGCCGGGCCCAGACTGGTCAGCACAATCTCGCGCTGGCGGGCGGCCACAGAGGCCCCGGACAACGCCAGGGTGACCTCTCCAATGCGCTCGGGCGCACCCAGGGCCCGGCCCGACCCCTTCGCTGGTGACGCCGGGGCCAGCACGGACTGACGAAAAATATCGGCACGGAACAAACGCCGATTGCCGCTGTCTTTCGCATGGCCTTGCGGAGGGCTATCCCGGCGCTCACCCTCGAAGAGCAGCACGTCGCCGCCACGGTCACGGAAAAGCACGTAGCGCGCCGCCGGATCCTTGAGCGCGAGCTCCGCCTGCTTGCGCAAATCACGTTGGTTCCCCGAGAGGAAACCGTATTCGGAGGCCAGGGCCAGATGCCGCGCCATGAACTGACCCCGTCGGTCCAGCTGTTCCTCCACATCCTCGAAACGCTGCCAGGTGAGTGCCACCAGCAACAGGACAAACATGATCAATGCGGGCAACACCGCGAGCAGCTGAAGCTGATTGCGTATACGGGTCGGAATCAATGGGCCTCTCCGTCCCGCAATTCCGCCGCCAGGTCCTGAGGATCGCGCAGAGGGAGATCATAGGCCTTGAGGACATCCTCGTTCAGCGTCACCGAGAAATGGGCAGGCCAGCCGGGCTCGGGCAACCGGCCCTGCTCGAGCAGACGCCGCAACCATTGCGCCAGCGAACGGGCCAGATGGATATCGCCGCTGTAGGTCGTGGCCAGACTGCCCGCCTGCACGAAGGATCGGTTCGGCCCGACGACGGGACGCCGTTGCCGATAACTGGTCAGCAACACCAGTCGCGCCGTGTTTGGACCATAAAGCCCGGTTTCATCCAGTGCCAGAAGGGCATCCACACGGGGCAACAACCGGTTCAGCGCGGGGGCGAGCTCTTTTCGGGGCGCGACCTCGAGGAAATCGAGCGCCAGGGAGGCAGGCTCACCGCTATCCGCAGGGTCCAGCAGATAGGTCCGCAGCCAGTCACTGTCCGGTGTGAGTAACACGCCCACCCGCTGGAGGCCGGGCTGAAGCAACTGCAGCAACCGCAGCTGACGTTCCGGTTCGGCGCCGCGAAACAGCGCGGTACACCGGTGGCCGTCATCCCGGACCGCGCGGACCTGTTGTGGCGCAATGGCCACACCCACGACCCGGGTCCCCTCGCGACAACGACGGCGAAAATGCTGGGCGTCCAGCGCAAGCTGCACATCGGCCCCGCCGGGCGGCACCATACGGATGCGTTCACCCAGCATGCCCGCGAGCTTGTCGCTGAACCAGGCCACGCGTGCGGCGTCACCACCGTGAACGGATACCGTCAGCACGCGTGCGTCCGCGGCGGCCCCGACCCACAGCGGCAGACAGGCAAGCACAAGCAACAAGCACCGCCGGAGTGACAGCAACATTACCTTCCTCTGGACACGCACATGAGCCACATCCCTGAGCATGAACCTCATCAGGAAGCTCCAGGCCGCGCCTTCAGGCCAAGCCGCCTTCCTGTATCCATCATAGCCCGAACCCGCCTCCCACTGTATACAATTTCACTTCAACTAAAACTCCAGTGCCAGCGAAAGCTGGTAATGGGTCCGATCCGCGTAGCGGTTCTCCTTGAACACCACGGGTTCATGTTCGAAATACTGCTGCACGCGTCCTTCCACACGCAGCCGCGTGTCGCCCAGATCGCGGCGATGGGCGATCACGAGATCACCACGCTCATAGGGCAGCGGCACCGCCGAGCCACCCTCACGGTTGTAGTCATGCGCCAGGTAATAGACGGTCGAAACCATCCACCGGCGATTGGGATCAAAGCGCCAGAGGAAACTGCCGCTGTCACGTGGCGACAAACGTTCCTCGATATTGATCGAAGCCTCGTTGTGGACATGAGAGCTCGTCACACGCAGCAGATGATCCGGCACTGGACGCCAGCTCAACTGGGTCTCCCAGCCTTCCAGATCCACCCGTTCCCGGTCGTGCGCATTGAAGGTGAACGGATTGACCCCTCGACTCAGCAAATTGCGCAGGCGCTCCTCGAAAAAGCGGACATCCAGCTCCACGGTGCCGAAACGACCATAGTAGCCCAGCTCCCGTGACTCGATGCGCTCCGCTTCCAGATCACCCGGGGAGGTCTGGGTTGCGAAGAAACGCGGTGTAGTCCAGCCGAGCCATTTCTGCCTGTTCTGTTCGAACTCGGGCGTGAGATTGTCCGCCGTCAGATTGGTACGTGCCTCGGCCTCGTAGAGATCACTGGTGCGCACCGCCTCGGAATACACCGCGCGCAGACTATGGCCCTGAGCCGGCTTGAGGATGAGCGCGCCGCGCGGATTGAAGAACTCGCCGTTGATATCATCCTTTTCCCAGAAACCACCCAGGTTGAGCAGTACGGGGTCCGCCACCTCTACTTCCAGAGTGCCGAATGCGCGTTGACTGTAGTTCTCCGCCGTGCCCGAGAGGTAGGTTTCCGACTGCGCGCGATCATGGCGCAGATTTAGCCCCGTGACCAGCTTGATGCGATCGCCCCAGTGCAGGGTGTTTTCGATCTCCAGATCATGACGTTTTTCCACCACGTCGAAGGTGAAATCACCGCAGAAAGTGCCGGCATTGGATCCGTCCAGTTCACTCAATTTATTCTGCAGTGCGGTTTCACCGGGATCGCCCAACGCGGCCACGGTGTCATCAATATTGCCCTTGCGGAGAAAAACCTCCCGCATTTGCCGGGTAAAGAAGATGGCGCCTGTAGCCGGTGCTGAAGTCGGGGTTACAGGATTGGCACAAAGATCCATTTTCTCCCGGCTGTCCGAGTACTGACTATAGGCGGACACCTTCAGGGAATGCCGGGGTGAGAAATCGCGTTGCCAGCGGAGCTGGGCAAAGGCGTTTTCATTGCGCTGAACGGGGAAATCCCGGTAACGGGTAAACTCCAGAAAAGCATCATCCGGGGGACGTTGCAGGCTGGTACTGGAGCCGCCCGCAAAGAATTCGAGTTGATCGCGTGGTGACAGATCCCAGCCGGCACGCAGATTGGTCCGGTTCAGCGTTTTGTCGTCACGATAGAGCTGATCATCGTTGTAGTCCGGGTCATAGCCGTCGTCATAACCGTGATCATGCTGCTGCTCCAGGGTAAAGCGCCAGGAGGCGTCCCCCCGGTCTCCACCACTGGTCAGGCGCTGATCGCTGACGCCGTTGTTGCCATGACGGGTTTCCACCGTGGTGGTGGAGACATCCCGGGCGTGTCTCGTAATGATGTTGATCACCCCGGAAAAGGCATTGGCGCCGTAGGACGCGGAGTTGGGCCCGCGGGTCACCTCGATACGGGCGACGTCCGCCACGGACACGGGCAGATCATTCCATACCACCCGGGCCAATCCGGGCTTGTACACCGAGCGGCCATCAATGAGCACCAGCATGCGCCGGTCGTCGCGCGCCATGGTGCCGTGGTAGCTCACCGTGGGCACATTGCCGTCCACCTTGACCGCGCTCATGCCCGGCACCAGCTTCATCAGATCATAGAGTTCACGCGCGCCGCTGGCCTCGATCATTTCCCGATCGATGACGGTGACACTGGCGGGCACTTCCGAACGCGGCTGGTCCAGACGCGCGGGCGTCAGTACCCGCGGAATCTCCCCGCCATCCATTGCACCCTGAACCTCCTGTTCCGAATCGTCCGTCTGCGCGTGCACAACCCCGGACAGCAGTCCCCCCAACACTGCGACAAGAATCCAGCGATACAAGATCATCCCCCAAAAGACTGATGGCTTTGCAACAGGATACCAGTCCCGGCACCAGCGGAAACAATCAGCCGACGGGGTGTTTCCAGCAGCCTGCTAGCGTTTGACGTGGCGCATGAGTCTGCGGCGGCGGCGCAACTGGCGCGCGCTCAGGGGATTGGGCTTGTGGGCATAGGGGTTGTCGCCGCCGCGCAGTTCCACGCGCAGCGGTGTACCCTCCAGTTGCAACGCGTCCCGGAAACCGTTTTCCAGGTAACGCCGGTACGGACCAGGCACCGCCTCGGCCTGATTGCCATGCACCACGATGACCGGCGGGTTGGTGCCACCGGGATGGGCATAGCGCAGTTTGATCCGGTGGCGGCCCACCAGCGGCGGCTGATGAGCATCCACCAGCTGGCGCAGAATGCGGTTGAGCTGGTTCGTGCCCGCATCCGGAAACGCCGACACCCAGGCGCGGTGGATGGGCGGATAGAGATCGCCCACGCCGGTGCCGTGCAGCGCGGAAATGGGCTGGACATGCACCCAGGGAACAAAATCCAGGCGCCGGTCGAGCTCCTTGTGATTCCACGCCTTCTGATCGGCACTGAGGCCGTCCCACTTGTTCACCGCCACCACCAGGGCGCGGCCCTCGTCGAGAATCATGCCCAGCAGGTGCAGGTCCTGATCGGTAATGCCCTCGCGGGCATCGACCACCAGAATGACCACCTGGGCCTGCTCCACCGCCCGCAACGCCTGGATCACGGAAAACTTTTCCACCTTCTCGTGTACGCGGCCGCGCCGGCGCACACCGGCGGTGTCGATCAGGGTATAGGTTTCGCCCCGGCGCTCGTAACGCACCCGGATGGCGTCCCGGGTGGTCCCCGCTTCATCGTGGACCACTACCCGGTCCTCGCCCAGCAGGCGATTGACCAGAGTGGATTTGCCCACATTGGGCCGACCCAGCACCGCCATGCGGATACCCGCTTCTTCGGCGTCGTTTTCCGCGTCGCTTTCCGCGGGCAGTGCAGGAAAGTCGGCCGCCAGGGCTTCGGCGAGCTGCCGCGTCCCGCGGCCATGGGTGGCCGAAACGGGGTGCAGCCGGGTGAACCCCAGAGTAAAGAACTCCGCCAGAGCCACATCCTCGTCCAGGCCATCGGTCTTGTTCACGACCACATGAACGGGTTTATCCAGCTGGCGCAGATCATGCGCCAGCTGCTCATCGCCGGTGGTCAGGCCGGCCCGCCCATCCACCAGCCAGAGCACCAGATCCGCCTCGTCCACCGCCGCGCGTGCCTGCTCGCCCATGGGTCGGGCCACGCCGTCGTCCTCGCCCTCGCCCATACCGCCGGTATCCACCAGGGTACAGTCGCGGTCGGCCAGGCGCGCATGCCCGTACTGGCGATCCCGGGTCAACCCGGCATGATCCGCCACCAGGGCATCACGGCTGCGCGTAAGCCGGTTGAAAAGGGTGGACTTGCCCACATTGGGCCGGCCCACCAGGGCGATGACAGGCGTCATGAGGCGTCTTTCGGTTCCAGGCGATAGGCGGCCAGGGCGCCATCCCGCCCCAGCACATACAGCATATCGTCGCGCACCACGGGAGCGCCGGCGAAGCCCGCGCCAGCATGGCGCCGGCGTGCCACCGGCTTGCCGCTGGATGCATCGAGCCAGTGCAGATAGCCATCCTGATCGCCGGCCACCGGCAATTGTTGATGCACCACCACGCCCGCCAGACGGCGTCCGCGCAGCTTGTCCTGACGCCAGAGCGTATCCCCGGTGCGTTGCTGAATGGCGTGCACCCGGCTTTCGTCATCCGCGACAAAGAGTGCGCTTGACCCCAGGTCCATGACCACATGGGTGGACATGTCCCGTTTCCAGTAGGGGCGGCCATTGTTGAGATCCACTACGGCCAGTTTCCCCTGGAAGGTAGCGGCGAAAACGGCACCGTCGGCCACCACCAGATTGGCGTCGACATCCACCAGCCGGTCCAGCTCGGAGCGGCCCGTGGGCTCGGCCACCTGATGCTGCCAGGCCTGAACGCCGCCGGCGGATTGCAGCGCCACCAGCTGACCACTGGCGAAGGCGGCCAGAACCCGATCGTTTGCAATCACCGGCGCACTGGTGCCGCGCAGGGTCAGCACGGGCACGGAGACATTGAAGCTCCAGCGCTGCTCGCCGGTGTCCGCGTTCAGCGAGACCAGCTGGCCGTCCAGGGTCTGAACCACCACCTGGTTGCCGTCGGTGGCCGGGGCGGCCAAAACTTCACTGCCCACGCGGGCGCGCCAGCGCTCGTCGCCGTTGTCGGCGGACAGCGCCACCACCTCGCCATCCCGGGTACCGAACAGCACCATTCCGTAGGCCGCCTCCACGCCGCCCGCAATCCGATAATCCGTGGCCCGGCGCCAGCGCCGGTGGCCCTTGTCGCGGGCAAAGGCACTGACATGGCCCTCCACATCGGCGGCGAATACCGAGCGACCCGTGGCCGCCGGACGCAACTGCATCCGCGAATCAGCCACGCCGGCGCCGGCGTTCTTGCGCCAGACCTGCTCAACCCGGTATTCGGCTTCGAATTCCGGCAGGGGGCTGGGTTCGATAATGTTGGGGTTCTTGCTACATGCGGTCAGAAAGAGGACCGCTACAACCAGCAGCTTCCTCACGATGCCGTCGCCAGATCATTGAGTTTCATTTCCACGCGATTGCGGTTGCGGTCCCCGGATTCCAGCACCTCCAGCGCCGACGAATAGGCCTCGCGCGCACCTTCGCGATCATTCTGTGCCAGCCGCATATCCCCCTGGAGTTCCAGGGCGCGTCCACGCCAGGGCTCGGGCACCTTGTTGTTCAGCAGTTCCGCCACACGATCATGGCGTCCGCGCTCGAGCTCCACCCGGGCGAGGCGAATCCGGGCGACATGCCCCAGCGGGTCCTCGGCCGGGGATTCAACCACCTTGTCCAGTTCCGCCGCGGCCGTTTCCAGATCCCCGTCCTGCACGGCCAGGCGCGCCAGCGTGAGTGCGGCGAAGTCGGCATAGATGGTGCCGTCATGCTTGCTCATCAACGTGTCCGCGGCGCTCCGTACCTGCTCGAGGGACTGACCATTCCCCCCCGACAGGCCCGACAAGCCATTGGTCATGCGTTCATAGACCACGGACGCACTGGCCGCGGTTTGTTGCTGATAGCTCTGCCATTGCTGCCAGCCCAGCACGGCAGCCACCGCCACGACCACGGATATCACGACCGATACGCCGTTATCGCGCCACCACTGCTTGATCCGTTCCGCCTGTTCTTCGTCGGTTAAATCCTCGGCCACGGGATTCTCCTTCTGTGCTTGGTGGTAAAAACGCTTCCGGCACTGCGCCGCCGCAAGCGATTATCTCGTCTCGTCCTGCCGCGCCAGCCATTGCGACAGACGCGCGGGCAACTCCGCCAGCGCCACGCTTTGCTGTTCGCCACCGCCGCGCATGGGCTTGACCACGGCCTCGCTTCGTTCAAGCTCCGCTTCGCCCAGCATCAGCGCCAAGCGCGCGCCGCTCTTGTCCGCCTTCTTCATCTGGCTCTTGAAGCTGCCACCGCCGCAATGGCACAGGATACGCCGGCCCGGCAGGCCGGTGCGCAGTTCGTCCGCCAGCGTCAGCGCCCGGGCCCTGTGCTCCGGCGCCACGATATAGACATCCGGCACCGGTTCGCGTTCGCCGCCGTCCCGGCTGAGCAACCATACCAGCCGTTCCAGTCCCATGGCGAAGCCCACGGCCGGCGTGTCACGCCCGCCCAGCTGACTGGCCAGCCCGTCATAGCGACCACCGGCACAGACAGTGCCCTGAGCGCCCAGCGCATCCGTTACCCACTCGAACACCGTCTTGCCATAATAATCCAGGCCGCGGACCAGCGACGAGTTGATACGGTATTCGATGCCCGCGGCATCCAGGATGGCGCGCAACTCGTGGAAATGCGCGCGCGCGGACTCACCCAGATAGTCCGCCAGCCTGGGCGCATCCTCGAGCACCTTCTGCGTATTCGCGTCCTTGCTGTCGAGAATGCGCAGCGGATTGCGCTCCAGCCGGCGCTGACTGTCGTCGTCCAGCTGTTCCCGATGGTCGGACAGATAGGCCACCAGGGCCTCGCGGTGACGCTGGCGGTCGTGGGCATCGCCCAGGGAGTTCAGCTCCAGAGTGACCTCGTCTTCCAGCCCCAGGGCGCGCCAGAGCGCGGCCGTCATCAGAATGATCTCGGCATCGATGTCCGGGCCTTCCATGCCGAAGGCCTCCACGCCCATCTGGTGAAACTGACGGTAGCGGCCCGCCTGGGGCCGCTCGTGGCGGAACATCGGCCCCATGTACCACAACCGGGGCGTGGCGCCGTAAAAGAGATTGTGCTGTTCACCGGCGCGGACACAGCCGGCGGTCCCCTCCGGGCGCAGGGTGAGGCTGTCCCCATTGCGGTCTTCGAAGGTATACATTTCCTTTTCGACGATATCGGTGACCTCGCCGATGGAACGCTTGAACAGTTCAGTGGACTCGACCATGGGCAAACGGATTTCGCGGTAGCCATAGGCCTGGAGCACGGCCCGGGCGCGCTCTTCCAGCCACTGCCACACCGGGGTCTCGTCCGGCAGGATATCGTTCATGCCCCGGATGGAGGCGATTTTCTTCCCCAAAGCTGACTCCTTGATCAGCGGTTTCCAGCCTGGATGAATCCGGATTCTAGACGAAGGTGGCCCGTCAGCGCTCGCCGCCGTTGTCCGTTGACCGGCTCCCTTCCTGGCAGGCTGTTGAAAAACCCTTTGCGTGCTCAGCGTGGCCCCCAGCGTGCGGCCGGTGTGCCTGGTTGCGACGGACAGGGTGATTCCCTTTCCGAGCGACTCAGTCCGCAGATGGGCGCTTGGCGCCGCGCCCCGCCGGGCTTTCAGGCTGGCCCGCACGCATCGTTGCCCTTTTCGACGGGAAAGGCCCCGCCTTCAAAAAGGCGCCTCGATCGCGCACCAGCCTGAAAGCCTGAGCGCGCAAGGGGTTTCCAACAGCCTGCCAGTGTTCCGTCCGGGTAATTCGTTAATTTTCTGCATGAATCTGCGCGCCTTGCTCTCAACGCGCTTGGGAGCTCAGAAAATTAACGAATTACCCGGACGGGACACTAGTCGCGCAGGATAATCCCCTGGTCCTCGTCGCGCTCGCGTTCGGCGCGTTTGGCCCGGGCGCGCTCACGCGCCATCTGCTCGAGTTCATCCAGCAGGTTATCGGCGGTGATATGGTGGCTCTTCTCGCCGTCCACATAGGAGAGATTGTTGGGCGTACCCCCGGTGAGCCCGATATCCGCTTCTTTCGCCTCCCCCGGGCCGTTCACCAGGCAGCCGATCACCGCCATGTCGACGGACTCGTTGACGTCCTCGAGCCGCGCTTCCAGCTCGTTAACGGTGCTGATCACATCGAAGTTCTGACGCGAGCAGCTGGGGCACGCAATCAGGTTCACCCCTTTCTTGCGCAGGCCCAGACTCTTGAGGATGTCGAAGCCCACGCGCACTTCCTCCACCGGGTCGGCGGCCAGCGAAATCCGGATGGTGTCGCCAATGCCTTCCATGAGCAGGTTACCCAGGGCGATGGAGGATTTGACCGTGCCGGAGCGGAACACGCCCGCCTCGGTCACGCCCAGATGCAAAGGCTGCTCGATCTGATCCGCGATGCCGCGATAGGCGGCCACGGTCATGAAAACACTGGAGGCCTTCAGGCTCATCTTGAAATCCGGGAAATCATGCCGGTCGAGAATCTCGACATGGCGCAACGCCGACTCCACCATGGCGTCCGCATTGGGTTCGCCGTACTTGCGCTGCAGATCCTTTTCCAGCGAACCGGCGTTGACGCCCACGCGGATGGGAACGCCGTAATCCTTCGCCGCCTGGATCACCGCCCGCTCACGATCCTCGCGGCCGATGTTGCCCGGATTGATACGCAGACAATCCACGCCCTTCTTCGCCACCTCGATGGCCACCTTGTAGTCGTAGTGAATATCGGCTACCAGGGGCGCATCCACCTGTGCGCGGATCCTGGCGAACGCCTCGGCGGCATCCATGTCCGGCACGGATACCCGCACGATATCCACTCCGGCCTGTTCCAGTTGCCGGATCTGGTCCACCGTGGCCTGCACATCGCAGGTATCGGTATTGGTCATGGTCTGGACACTGATGGGGGCATCGCCGCCCACGGGTACCGAACCCACATGAATCTTGCGTGTAGGCCTGCGTTCAATGCTGATATCGGGTTCCATGCAGCCTCCTTCCGACGTTCAGGGCACGCTCAGGCGCACTACCTGGCCGGCCGCCCTGCTGGGCATTGTCTGTTGCTCGTCGTTGATGCTGAGCGAGTCCACCGCCGAGGCGTCACCGATACGCAGCTCGAACGGGGCTTCGCCACTGACGTTGAGCGCCACGCCGGGACTCCGGCGACCCTCGAATACCACTTCGCCGGAGGCGTCGTGCACCTCCAGCCAGCAATCACCCGAAAAGGTCATCTCCAGACGGTCAGCCGCTTCTGCGGACTCCGGCCGCTCGCCATTTTGACCCTCGGCCCCGGGGGCGGGTTCCCGTTCCGGTCCGGACTCGGCTTCGTTCGAACCCGACTCGTCCGGGCCGGATGCCTCTGGTTCGGACGAGTCGGGTTCGCTGCTCTGCGATTGCGCCCCCTCTTGGGCTGCCCCGGACTCGGTCTCCTCGGCCGCGCTCGCCGGGGCCGCTTCACCCTGATCAGCCGTGTCGCCCTGCGGCCACAGCAGGACCGCCCCCACGACGGCGAGCACAAGCGCCACCGATACCACGGGTATCCAGCGCCGGCTCCGCGAGGGCATTACCTCCACCGTCTCCGGCACGTCTTCCTGTTCCTCCAGGATGTCCGAGAAAGAGCTGACGAGCTCATCCGCGGGCAACTCCAGCTCCCGGGCATAGTTGCGGATATAGCCGCGCACAAAGGTAGCCTCCGGCAGACGCTCGTACTCGTCCGCCTCCAGTGCCTGGATAAAGGTCACCGTCAGGTTCAGACGGCTGGCGGCGTCTTCCTGACTGATGCCACGGGCCTCGCGTTCCGCCCGGAGGCGCTGGCCGGGGAGAAGCCTGCCCTCTTCACTCATCCTTTCTCCCCGCTTTTGACCCGGCCCGGCTCTTCCAGCTTGCCCTGCCAGTTTCGCCATTGCCGGTACTGTTCAGACTCGGGATAGAGGCGCTTGAGCGCCAGTTCATAGCTGGATTGATCGTCCTTGTTTTCCAACTCATGGGCCAGACGAATGCCCAGCCACAGCGCCGACGCGGACTGGGTTTGCACCGCGTCCACGTACTGGCGGTAATAACGGTACGCGCGGCGATAATTGTCCTGCTTGAAATGCAGGCGCGCGAGCTGCATGCGCGCACGCATGTTGCTGCTGTTCAGGCGCGTGGCGCGGTGCAGCGCCTGTTCCGCCGCGTCCGTTCTTCCGGCCGAGAGCAGCGCCTCACCCAGATTCGCGAAGGCATTGGCGCGAGAGTCGTAGTCCGGGTCCTCGGCGGCGCGCCGGAATTGCTCGGCGGCTTCCTCGTAGCGGCCTTCGCGATGCAACATGATGCCCAGGTTATTACGCGCCGTGGAGTAGTCATCATTGACGCTCAGCGCTTCCCGGTAATGCTCTTCCTCCAGCTCCGCATCGCCTTCATAGCGATACAGCAACGCCATGGCGTTATGCGCCATGGCGCTGTCGTCATCAAGTTCCAGGGCACGGGAAAAATGCCGGCGGGCGTCCGAAGGCTGATCGTCCTTGAGATACTCCATGCCCGCCGCCACACGATCCCGCACGGCCTTGTCGATATCCGGACCCTCGCCCTCCGCGGGCACGGTTATGCAGCCGGACAGGACCAGCAGCAAGGCCAGCACCCCCGTGGTTTGTTGTATCCGCATGGCCTTCATCGGGTTGCAGCCACCTCCTCATCATGAGAACGCAGGAAGGCTTCCTGTTTCCAGCGCTCGCTGCGCCGCGTTCGGTCCATCACCTCACCCACCAGTTGACCGCAGGCCGCGTCAATATCATCGCCGCGCGTGGTACGGATCGTGGTCAGAACATCATTGTCATTCAGCACCTTGTGAAACGCCAGTATGTCCGCCTTGGGCGAGCATTCATAGCCCGCTCCCGGGAAGGGGTTGAACGGAATCAGGTTCACCTTTACCGGCAGGTCCCGGAAGAGCTCCAGCAACTGGCGCGCATGCTCGGGCTGATCATTGACGCCCTTGAGCATGACATACTCCATGGTGATGGTGGTGTGCCGATGAGTAATACGCTCGACGTAGCGCCTGCAGGCTGCCAGCAGTTCGTCCAGCGGGTACTTCTTGTTGAGCGGCACCAGCTCGTCGCGCAGCTCGTCATTGGGCGCGTGCAACGAAATGGCCAGGGACACATCCAGATCTTCGCTGAGCTGATCGATCTTGGGCACCACGCCGGAGGTGGACAGCGTGATGCGCCTTTTGGAAATGCCGTAGCCAAGATCCTCGCGCATCAGCTCCATGGCCGACACCACATTGTCGTAGTTCATCATGGGCTCGCCCATGCCCATCATGACCACATTGGTGATGGGATGCTCGCCCAGATTGGTGCGCGG
>CAJXLA010000019.1 GCA_913055795.1 uncultured Alcanivorax sp.
AAGCATCTGAATCCTTTGAACAGGATCTACATTAACTTGATTTTGCATTTTATCGAATTCATCCTTAAAATTTTCAAGGGCAATGCGCTGTATTAAAGTTTCTTGAAGCCAAAAATGGTTGTTCTTGTAAAATCTCCACAAATTAGAATTATTGCGTGTTGCCTTCCAAGCAAGCAGATTGCCCAATCCCTTTCTTACTACAGGCCAAGAATCAGAAGAAGCTACAGCTGTCTTTAAATCCTGTAAAACATTTTTCCTAACAACAGGATCAGAAAGCACTGTAAGTGCCTCATTGTAAATATTGATAAAATTTTCCACCTCCTCAGGTTTAGACTTTTTTTTGGCCATTTGGGCAAATTTTACTAAAGATATTTCATACAAAGGATCCTTATTTTGGATTTGTTTACTCAGTGGAGTTACAGGCAAGTCTTTTTTAGTTGCATGAGTATCTAGCCGAAGTTTACTTGCAACAGCGATATCGCCATATTCCATTCGAAGGTGTTTGATTTTATCTGCAAGTGAAGGATTGTTTTTCATTTGTTCTTGAAGGTATCGTTCAGCTTGAGCACTTGGTGAGTCAAAGACCGTATTCTTAGTAAAATTCCATCCAAAAATGGCATAAAATATAGCAGAAACGATAAAAAAAATAGTTAAAACATATCTCCAAGGAATATGTTTGAGAATCTTTAGTGCGTATTTTTGAAAGGAGTTGGAGTTTAAATTCAATGTTTTCTCCTTTGTATCTTCTAATTTTTTGTCTTTGGGTTAAAATATACCGCAATTTAATAGTATTTGAATAAAGAGTAGAGAACCAAGTGAAGTTTCCAAGCTTAATTCCCCTTTTCAACCACAGCTTGCTCCCGAATATCCTCAACGCGCTGCGCTCCGATACCCTCGACATCCTGCAGTTCTTCGATGCAGGACCATGGTCGTCCCGCCAGGATCGCTTTTGCCCGCTCCGGTCCGACATGGGGCAGAGTCTGGAGTTTTTCAAGAGAAGCAGTATTGAGATCGATTCGGCCGTCCCCGCTCTGCCCATCTTCCGCAGTAATCGATTCTGCAGATCCGGTGCTGTCCGCATGCAGCTCTGTCGCTTCTGCAGCAGATTCAACCTTTTCTTCCTCAAAGAACTGCAAACCGGCGAAGTCGGCAAAAACCTCCAACATCCGCTCCTGCAAAACAGTGCGCTCCCCCTCTTGGAGAGCGATCTCGTCAATCTGCAGAAGCACTTCCACCAGCTCATCCTCCGAAACCCTATCAGGCAGACGCCGGGAGATCATGGCGAAAGCGGCCAAGGGCAGGTCCGATTCAGAAGGCAGAGCCTCCCTGCAATTCTCCAGGCTTTGATCCACATCTGACAGTGCCTCAATGCTTCGCTGCAAGGGCCCATCGGACCCGTGTTCAGCAACCATTTTTCCCAAAGCCGGGGCTGCTTCCTTGGCTTCGCGTCCGCGGCCCCAGGCGACAAAGATCAGAAGTGCCGCTGCAATAAGCTGTTCCTTGCCCCAGTTGTCCATTTGTTCCCCAAGCACTGCTTCCAGGCGGGAAATCCGTTTGAAGAGCCGCTTGTTGCGCATTCTTCGAAGCAGGGTCCGCCAGGCATAGGGTGTTGCAAGTCCCAGCCTGTAGACCAGGTCCAAAACCGCTACCAGGAGAAGAATCAAACCATAGAGTAGCCGAAGCAGCAGGCCGGTAGCGGTGACTGCTGCGGCTACTATCATGTATGCGACCTGTAGTGCAGCCGCGTTTTTTCCCCGCAGTTGCACCCCAAGAATCTTTGCTGAGGAACGATTGGGTTTGAGCCAGTTGAAGGAGCCGAGCCGGTTGCGCGTGGAAACCGAGACACCTGTTTTGGACAGGTTGAGCCGGAACGGCCCGCTGCCATAGCGACCTCGAAGAACAAAACGGCCGTTCTGCAGGGCTATCTGGGTGTTCTTCATGGGAGTAGTGGATACCCTGAATCCACGTTGTGTATTGGCGGTCAGCCTCGCTCCCAGGGCTTGAGCCTGCGCGCGCAAGGCAACACCACCTGTGCGGCTAGCCCGGAGGTGCTTGCCACGGTGCTCAATGCGGCGCTGCTTGCCGTATTCATCTTTTTGGCCAATATTAAAAAATCCCATATTCGGACTTCCTTTCAGGATTTATAGTATACCATCTTCTCCCTTTAAAATTCCTAGTCATTACAAAGGCGCTCCCCACAAACCCGCCAAAGACTGTAGTGTTTGTGCCGCTGTCTCAGTTTGTTTTGCCTGCTTTCTCTACCCCAGGTAATTTCGGATCAGAAACAGAACTTGCTGGCTGACGGAACGGTTTTCATCAATTCCAGCCTGTTTAAGTTCCTGATAAAGCTGTTCATCTATATTTGTTATTTGAAGGTTTGACATATTTTTTACTCCCAGATTTTTAAATGAATTTATCATGTTTTTTCACGAACAACAAAACATTTCCAAGCATAAGTTGAAAACCGGATTTATGCTTTTATAACATCGTAGCCAGTATGTTCCCTGGCCAATGTTGCCAGACCAGGGAACCTCTAGTTTAGGACGAACCAGTCTTTTTCTTTGTTGCTAAGGCAATAAATAGGGTTGTTGATAATATGGGTCTTTATTCTGGACAGAGAAGATCTGCTGCCACTTGAAATAGAGGACATGCTGATCTAGGAATATCATTGTTATCTAGCGAATATTAAAGTATTTTTAAATCGTTGCAGGTCAATTTTCATTGATTTTCATCCAAATTTTGTATATATTGCACAATACATTAATGATAAAAAGTTGTTATATTCAATTTGCACATGAAGGTCAATTATAAAAAATCTTATTAAAATTCAAGCAATTGCAAACATAGTAGCTTTTAATTGCTAAATAATATTAAGAAAAAACTTGTTATCAATTTGTTGTCTCTATCTATGAAAGTTGTAACCTGGAACTGTAATGGAGCACTTAGACAAAAGCTTGCAGAAGCAGAGAGCTTGCAAGCTGATGTCTTGGTGGTTCAGGAATGTGAAGACCCCGCGCTATCAACTCCTGCCTACAGGGAATGGGCCGGTTCTTATCTGTGGGTGGGCGAGTCAAAAAATCGTGGTATCGGCATTTTTCCCCGAAACGGTCATCGAGTTGAAAAGTTAGATTGGAGCGGCAGCTTTTCCGTCCCTGGGCTGTTCAGCAAAAGTGAAACGCTGAAATGGAGCACGGAAGATCTCAGACTTTTCCTCCCTTTCACCATCAACAGAGACGTCACTGTGCTGGCCGTCTGGACGAAGGGGCGCAATGAAGAAGCATTTGGCTACATGGGGCAATTTTGGAAGTATCTTCAGATCCACCGTGAAGATCTTAGTGGGCCAAAGACGGTCATTCTCGGCGATTTTAATAGCAATGTGCGCTGGGATAAACCTGACCGCTGGTGGAATCACTCAGACGTGGTTGCTGAACTCAGCGATTTGGGTTTCAAGAGCCAGTATCATCGAGTCTTCGAGGAAGAGCAGGGAAATGAGACCAGCCCAACATTTTTCTTGCAGCGAAACCGCGAAAAGGCCTACCACATTGATTACGTTTTTACCTCGTCGGATCTTACGGAAGAGTGTAATTTGCAGGTCGGTCAGCACGACGAGTGGATTTCAATAAGTGACCACGTTCCCTTGATGTTAAGCATTAAAAGTTAACAAGGTGGTCAACGGGACGCCAACTACGCTGCGCTCCGTTGGCGCCCATTACCACTGGCGTTAAATCAGTAGTGATACCGAAGCTGGGCGAGAAGCAAAGCGTCATCCGTGACCTTGTAAACCATTCGGTGTTCTTCGTTGATTCGCCGAGACCAGTAACCGGCAAGGCTGTGTTTGAGAGGCTCCGGTTTGCCGACACCTTCGAATGGCTCTCGTTTGGTTTCTTTGATCAGCTTATTGATTCGGTTAAGGATCTTTTTGTCGGTTTTCTGCCAGTACAGATAGTCTTCCCATGCGTTCTCGGAGAAGATAAGTTTCATTCAAGCAGGTCCCTTTCTTGACCCCCATCTTGCTCTAGTTCAGCAACGGATTCCAGTAACCTACGGGCGTTTTTGGGTGCGCGCAGAAGGTATGCCGTTTCCTGCAACGCCTCATAGTCCTCAAGAGAGATCATGACGACGGACTGCGACTTGCCCCGGGTGATAATCACAGGCGAATGGTCTTCGCAGACCTGATCCATGGTTTTTGCCAGGTTGGTTCTAGCGGCTGTATAGCTAATAGCATCCATAAAGTTTCTCCTGTACAGGATATTGCTCCTGTACAGAATATCGTACATTAAAGGCTTTGGCAATCGGATGCACAGCGAGCGAGCCGGACCTTGGAGGTCAGAAGGAAAGAAATGAGAAAGAAGCCACGGTCTGAGGCCTCCCGGCCGCTAGCGGAAACGCCACCTTCGGGTGGCGTTTTTGTACGAACGACTGCGCCTTTGGCTTCGCCCCGATAGCACTGAATTCAACTCGTCAGGCTTTCCCAATTAAGTACCTGACAAACCGGATTATTCGTCCTCATCTGTCTTCAAACGGTCGGGTTTCTCCAGGGTGCGCGCGAAGAGCAGCCCGGCTTCGAACAGAATCCACATGGGCAGCGCCAGCAGGGTCTGGGAGATGATATCCGGTGGTGTGAGCAGCATGCCCAGGATGAAACAGCCCACGATGATGTAGGGGCGCTTCTGCTTGAGACTGGCCACATCCGTGATACCGGCCCAGACCAGAAGCACAATGGCGATGGGCAGTTCAAAGGCCAGACCGAAGGCGAGGAAGAGCGCCAGCACGAAATCCAGATAGCTGGTGATATCGGTCATCACCGATACGCCTTCCGGGGCGATGGAGGTAAAGAAGCCGAACATCAGCGGAAAGACCACGAAATAGGCGAAGGCCGCCCCCGCGTAGAACAGCACAATGGACGAGGCCAGCAGGGGCACGGCCAGCTTCTTTTCATGGCGGTAGAGCCCGGGCGCGATAAAAGCCCAGCCCTGGTGCAGGATAAAGGGCATGGCCGCGAAAATGCTCAGATAGAGCGTCAGTTTGAAGGGCGCGAGAAAGGGCGAGGCCACCTCGGTGGCGATCATGGAGGTGCCCTCGGGCAGCACGGCCTGTAGCGGTTCGGCCACCAGGGCATAGAGCTCACGCGAGAAATAGAACAACCCCAGAAAGATGATGCCGATCACCACCACGCACTTGAGCAAGCGATTGCGCAGCTCCAGCAAGTGTTCGATCAGGGTGGCTTCCTTGTCCTCCGGCGGGGCCTGTTCGTTCATGCGTTATCGTCCCGGCGATTCTCGGACGATGATGAGGGGTCGCTCTCGGAGTTTTCACCGGACGCCGGCTTCGAACGGCCCGGAATATCGTCCGGCGGCAGAATGCTTTCCTGGCCCTTGCGCAGGTCTTCCTCGGTCAGCCCCATTTCCTCGAGCTGCTCACGGAATTTTTCCTGCATGTCGGCATTGTGGGTTTCGCGTTCAAGTTCGTCGCGAATGTTGTTGAAGGTGGCGCGCGCTCGGCCCACCCAGTGGCCGACGGTGCGCGCGACACGGGGCAGCCGTTCCGGGCCCAGCACCAGCAGGCCCAGTACGCCGATGACCAGCATTTCCACAAAGCCGATATCAAACATGGTCGGTGAGTCGCCTTGCCCGCGGGCCCGGTGGGCCGATCAGGAGGAAGTGTTCTTTTCCTTGTCGCTCTTGCCGGAAGAATCCGTGTCCGCTTCCTCGCCGTTCTCAATGACGCGGTCACTGGTCTGCGAATCCTTTTGTTCCTCTTCGCCGTCCTTCATGGAGTCCTTGAACCCCTTGATGGCGCTGCCCAGATCGCCGCCCATGTTGCGCAGTTTCTTGGTGCCGAACAGCAGCATGATGATCACCAGAATGATCAGAAGCTGCCAGATGCTGATGCCGGAAAACATGATTCAGTCCTCTGTTCGTGCCGCTTTCTCGTCCAGACCCGAGAGCCCGAAACGCCGCTGGAGTTCGGCCAGCACCGACGCCGGGCTCTCGCCCAGATGCGCAAGCATGACCATGGAGTGGAACCACAGATCCGCGGTTTCATTGACCAGTGCCTGCCGGTCGCCGCCGGCGTCCAGATCCCGGGCCGCGAGGACCGTTTCCACTGCTTCCTCGCCCAGCTTCTCCAGGATCTTGTTCAGACCCTGATCATAGAGCCCGGCCACATAGGAAGAATCGGGCGCCGCCGTCTTGCGCGCCTCGAGCACTTCGTGGAGCTGTTCCAGTACCTCATTCATGGTTCGAGTCTATCAAAAAACGGGGATTAAGCGGGTTTTGCGCCATACCGGGGGTTGCGTGACGCCGAAGGTGCGCCATGCGCACCTTCTAGCGCTTCAAGGCCCACAACAGGAGCAAAACGCCCGCTCCGGCGCTCGCGCCGGCCTGGACGGGCACGGTGAGGGTCAATACCGCACCGCCCAGTCCCAGTCCGGCCAGACCGGCAAAGAGCTTGCGCCGGTGCCGGGTAAGCGAACGTTCGAATTCGGCTTCCTGCTGGCGCATCCGGGTCGGCTCATTGGCCAGGTTTTCCAGCGCATCCCGGAACAGGTCGGGCATGTCCGGCAGCACGGCCGCCCATTCCGGGGCTCGCTGGCGGAGTTTCTTCATCGTCGCTGAGGGGCCGTACTGCTCCAGCATCCAGGCTTCGAGCTTGGGCCGGCCCAGGGTCCAGATGTCGAGCTCCGGATAGATGGCGCGGCCCAGCCCTTCCACATGGATGAGCGTCTTGAGCAGCAGGATGTACTGGGTGGGGGCCTCGATATGGAAGCCGCGTGCGGTATCGAACAGCTGCATGACCAGGGGCGCGAATTCCAGCTGATCCAGCGGTTGCGACAGAATGGGCTCGACCAGCTCCCGGATGGCTTTTTCCAGTGCCTGGCGGTCCACGGGCCGGGTGGTCCAGCCGGCGCGGATGATCAGCTCCACCATGCCGGCGAAGTCCTCGCGCATGACCATGAGCGCCAGCCGGCCCAGCAGATGCAGATCATCCGGCGAGAGCCGGCCCACAATGGCCGCGTCCACGGAGGTGTACTGGGGCGATTCCGGATGGTCCGGCAGCACGAAGATATTGCCCGGGTGCATGTCCGCGTGGAAAAGGTTGTAGCGGAAGACCTGGGAGAAAAAGATATCCACGCCGCGTTCGGCGAGCTGCTTGAGATCAATGCCCGCGGCCCGGAGCCGTTCGGTGTCGTTCACGGGGATGGCGTAGATGCGTTTCTGCACCAGCATCCGGGGCGTGACGAAATCGAAGTACATGGGCGGGATGGACAGCAGCGGACTGTATTCGTGGTTGCGCCGCATGGCATCGCTGTTGCGCGCCTCGCGTTCCAGATCCAGCTCGCCCCGGATGATCTCGGCATAGTCGTCGACAATGCGCGCCGGACGGAAATAGCGCGCGTCCGCCCAGAGCCGTTCGATCCAGCGCGCGCCGGAGCGCGCCACGCGCAGATCCCGCTCCACCACGCCCGCGATATCCGGGCGCAGCACCTTGACCACCACCTCGGTGCCGTCATGGAGCACGGCCGGATGGACCTGGGCCACCGACGCGGAGGCCATGGGCTCCACATCAAAGGACCGGAAGGCCTCGTGCACCGGCCGGCCCAGTTCCGCTTCCACCAAGGCGCGGGCCTGTTCGCCGGGGAAGCCGGGTACATCGTCCTGGAGCCGTTCCAGTTCGGCGGTCCACTCCGGCGGCAGCAGATCCCGGCGCGTGGCCAGCAGCTGGCCCATCTTGATGAAGATCGGCCCCAGTCGTTCCATGGCCAGGCGCAGCCGCTCGCCCTCGCTCAGCCCGGCGGTCCCCAGCCAGGCACCGGGCCAGAGAAACTGCAGCCAGACCAGGGGCGTAGTGAGCGGATGGGCGGGGAAGAGCGAAAGCACCCGGTAGCGGCAGACGACATGGATCACCTGGATGACACGTCCAATCGG
Organism: uncultured Alcanivorax sp.; assembly: GCA_913055795.1. Classification (GTDB taxonomy): domain Bacteria; phylum Pseudomonadota; class Gammaproteobacteria; order Pseudomonadales; family Alcanivoracaceae; genus SLJS01. The sequence continues at coordinate 7,929 of CAJXLA010000019.1, forward strand.
CAGCATTACGCCTCCAGGTCCAGGCGTTGCCGGATGCGCTTGACCCGGGCATCCAGGCGATCGAGATCCATGCGCAGCTCGTCCACGTCCTGATGGAATTCATAGACGTCGCGGCGCAATGCCAGCAACTGCGACTCGTCACGCAGGTATTCGCCCATCTGCTCGCCGAAACGGGTGAACGCCTGGCGGGCCCAGCCGAACAGCTGCCGCGCGCCGTAGTCCACTTGCTGGGCCAGTTCCGGGCCCAGCAGCGGCTCAAAGAGCGCGCCCCAGTCCAGATCCAGCTCCCGGGCAATGGCGGTCAACTCCTGCAGCAGGCCCTGATCGCCCTGGATGCGCACCCGGCTGCCGATCAGCGAGTCATCGCCGTCGGCGTTGAACAGACGAGCGGTCAGCTCCGGCGGGCTGCCGCGCAGCCGGATATCCGGCTGCGCCTCGCTGGCGTGGTAAAGCTCCACGCCGTCTTCCACCACCAGGGCATAGACCGTCAGCGGCGGCAGGGTGAAATGCACGGCCACCAGCCGGCCTATATGCCGGCCCAGGTGCTCCCGGGTGGCGGGATCGTTGCGCAGGGCGGCATTGACCGCACGCTCCACCGCAGCAATGGAGGCCGCCTCGAAGGCATTGGGCGGACGGGCTTCGTCGCGCAACGACATCAGCTCTTGAATCCTCGGTGCAGGGCCACGATTCCGCCGGTCATGTTGAAGTATTCCACCCGCGCGAACCCGGCCTCTTCCATCATGGTTTTCAGGGTTTTCTGGTCCGGGTGCATGCGAATGGATTCCGCCAGGTAGCGGTAGCTGTCTTCGTCGCCGGCCACCGCCCGGCCCAGCCGGGGCAGCACGGAAAAGGAATATAGATCATAGGCCTTCGACAGCGGCTCGCTCACCGGCCTGGAGAATTCCAGCACCAGCAGGCGCCCGCCGGGCTTGAGCACGCGCAGCATGGACGCCAGCGCCCTGGGCTGATCGGTGACATTGCGCAGGCCGAAGGCGATGGTGATGCAGTCAAAGCGGTTGTCGGCAAAAGGCAGGGCCTCGGCATCCACCAGCGCGGTTTCCGTGTTGTGGGCACAGCCGGCGTCGATCAGCCGGTCCCGGCCCTCGGCGAGCATGGCCTCGTTGATATCGGCGAGGACCACGCGCCCGTTTTCGCCCACCCGGCGCGAGAACTTGATGGCGAGATCACCCGTGCCGCCGGCCAGATCCAGCACCTGCTGCCCGGGGCGCACACCGGCCAGTTCCAGCGTAAAGCGTTTCCAGAGACGGTGGACGCCGAAAGACATGAGATCATTCATGAGATCATACCTGGGCGCCACGGAACGGAAGACGTCGCCCACCCGGCGGGTCTTTTCCTCCCGGTCCACCTGCTGATATCCGAAATGGGTCTTGCGCTCGTTCATGCGGAACTCCAGTTCCAGGCGGCCGGCGAAAAGGGATCCGGGTCGTCGTTGAGTACACGTTCCAGGATCTCGTGCTCGTCGTCAGCGATGGTTTCCAGCAACTCGCCCACACTGTCCAGGGGTTTCATGGCCGTAAAAGCGCGGTCGAGAAAATCATAGAGGCTGGCAAAACCGGCCGCGCGGGCCGGGCGGCGCACCATGCGGAAACTGGTCTGAATGGTGCGGCTGCGGATATAGCGATCCATGTGATGGCCCAACTCGCCGATCAGGCGCAACTGGTGCTGGCGTTCGCCCAGCCGGTCATGGGCCTGATCGCCGTAGGCGCGGATATAGTCCGCTTCGTCCAGTTCAGCGTCGAGCAACGGACCCAGCCGGTCCACCAGATCCTCGTCCAGATGCTGGGTGACAATGGCCGCTTCCAGCGCCGAGGCGGAAGTGGACATGACCCGGTCGGGCAGCAGCCGGACCGCCTTGGGCAGGGCCCGGCTGATTTCCTCGGCGATCGGACGCAGGTCGCGGCCGCCATAGACCTCGTCCAGCAGAAAGCTTACCGCCGGTTCGACCTTCTTCTGCAGGAGCCGGCTTTCATGGGTGCGCTGCAGCCGCCGGGCCTGCCAGTCCTGCAGATTCAGCAGCCGGCGGATAAAGCGCTGATCTCCGCCGTGCTGGCGCAGCGCAAAGAACCGATCCAGATCCTGGCGAAGTCGCTCGCCCGCTTTCATCGTCGTCTCCGTCGGTGCTGCCGGCGGCAGGGAGCCTCCGCTCGCATGTATGGGGAAGTGGAGATTCCTAGAACCGTCCGCCCACGCCCAGTGTCAGGTTGCTCACCTCGGCGTCGCTGCGGTCGACCAGACGGATGAATTCCAGCGAGACAAAGACATTGTTCGCCACATCCATGTCCGCGCCAATACCCAGCGAAAGATCATTGTGATCCTCGCCCCGGGTTCCCACAGTGGTCTCTACCCGGCTGACGCCCAGAAGCCCATAGGGGCGTACCGGCAGGGTGTCGGGGAACTGGCCGCGCAAATAGGCACCGAAATAGCGATCGATTTCCACTTCGGTACCATTGATGCGGTCATCGCTCATGCCCAGCGCGGCGCGGAATTCAGCGCCGAAGGTGGCTTCCGGATTGAGCCAGGAGCCGTAGGCGAACTGCAGTGCATCCACGTCCGCATCGGCCGTGGTGTCCTCGGGCTCAATGTTGCTGAACGCATAGCCGATGCTGGCGTAACCGCCGGCCAGGGCGTGGGGGGTAATCAGGGTAATCACTACGGCCAACAGCCATTTTTTCATGAAATCTCCTCGGGACGCCGGTGCCTGAAACAGGCCTGATTGTAGCGGAATCAGCGCGCTCGGGCGAAACTGATCCGGCAAATCCGCCGGTCGCTGCCGGGTTGGACGAGCAGGCTGTTGCAAACGACCGCGTCGGGATCCGGGACAGCTTCGCGCGCTCGTTTCAGGCTCCGGGGGATATCCGTTTATTCTTCGCGCCCACCGTTGTTGTCGTCGGGGACTGGATCCAGTCCCCCGGCATGCCAGGGGTGGCAGCGTGACAGACGTCGCGCGGCCAGCCAGGTGCCCTTGAGCGCGCCATGGGTTTGAATGGCCTCGCGTGCGTATTCCGAACAGGTGGGGTGGAAACGACAGTGCTGTCCCACCCAGGAACTGAGCAGGTACTGGTAGATGCTCAACAGTGCCAGCAGGAGTGTTTTCATGGCCATGCAATGCCGCCGGACGAAACCCAAGGTTAGAGTATAACAGGCTCGCCGCCCGCACGGGCGAGGTAGGGTTTCGGGGGCTCTTGTCGGGGGAATGCTTGATGTCGCGGCATGGGCCGGCTGGTTGTTTCATCATCGTGGTGCCGGGCCTGGTTTCGACGCCGGCCTGGACGGAAACATCCGGGTGCGTCTGGCCCCCTTTCCGGCGCTGATTCGTGAAGATGGCGGCGCGCTCGTCGTCGACATGCTCGAAGAGCTCATCCGTGAAGATGAGCTTCGCTGACTATCCGGATCCTGTCCTGCAGCCGCGCCAAGTATCAGCTTCGCAACGGCGACGCCGATCTGCTAGTGCCGCTGCAGCGGGAAACGAAAGACTTCATGGCTATGCTCGGGAGCTGGACTGGCATCTGCCGACACGCGCGGATCTGTTCAGTCTGTCTCCGCATGTAGTCGAGGACGAGGGCTGACGACAGGGCCGCATCGGCACGCCCCGGGGCAGTGCGGCCTTTTTAGCGACACGACCGGTGTGGGCAAGGACCGATTCGTGGAATCCTCGCTGCCCGGCCTGACGCGCATGTTGCGTGACGGGCGTATCGAGACGCTGCTCTTTGCCCGCGTGTTCACCATGAGCACCCGGGCGCGGCAGGAACGCGAAGGAATCCATGGCTGTAACGCGTTCAGCATCCCCGCCGGGCCGGCGGTGGCGGACACCCCCGCCGGTCGGGCCCGGCGGCAGCGCCTGGAGCCCCTTCCGGGGACACCGCAAGAACAGGACCTGTTCAAGGGGTATCCGGACTATATCCAGTTGCCCGACCAGGGCGGGTGGACCCAGTCATGCCTTCCGAAAGAGACCGATCGAGATTCAGGCCGTCTCGACCCGGTTGCGCCCGCCATGCTTGGCCCGGTACAGGGCCTGATCGGCCTGGTGCACCAGCTCCTGCAGGCTGCGCTCGCCCCGGGTGCTGCTGACGCCCAGGCTGGCGGTGATACAGGCAGGCTTGCCCGGGTCCTTGAGCACGCTGGTTTCGCCCAGCCGTTGCCGGCAGCGTTCGGCTACTTCCGCCGCCTGGCCGGCATCCGTGTCCGGCAACAGCAACAGGAACTCCTCGCCGCCGTAGCGCCCCACGCGGTCGGGTGTGCGCAAGCTGGATCGAAGGATGCTGGCCACGCTCTGCAAAGCCTCGTCGCCTGCCTGATGGCCGAAATGGTCATTGAAGCGCTTGAAATAATCCAGATCCAGCATGATCACTGACAGCGGATCCCCGGTGCGCTGACTGCGTTCGAGTTCGCGTTCCAGTTCATCCATGATCCAGCGGCGGTTGGCCACGCCCGTGAGTTCGTCAATGATGGCCAGACGCTTGATTTCGTCCTCGCGCTGATGCCAGCGGTGAATCACATAGGCGGACAGCGAGAAAAGCACGATCAGGTGAGGCACCGCGTAGACGGTGAGCATGGAAAAGACCCAGAAGGGTGAAGTCTCGCCACCACCGAACCGGGCTGCCAGCACGGGCGCATAGGGGATCAATTCCAGCGCGGAGAACACGGCGGAGCCGAACAGAATCAGCAAGGCCGTGGCGACCCCGCCGAGTACGGCCCGGCGGTCGAAGAAGATGAACCCGACAAGGGGCGCACCGGCCAGCACAATGCCGGACACCAGCGATAGTGCGCCCACCTGGTAGCCCAGCAGCGTCAGGCTGGCGGCATAGAATTGAACAGCCAGATGCTGATAGCCAAGGGAGTCCGGATGATGTCGGCGGTACCACAGCCCCAGTGCGCCCAGCGCCAGGCCGATGGCGGTAGCGGCCACCAGGAAAAGCAGCAGCCACCGAAGGTGGCCGGGATGAAAGAGGGCGTCATTGCCGCTCAGCGACGGGGCTGCCAGGGCATAGGCGATATAGAGCAGATACAGGGGCACCACGATCCAGCACAGCAGGATGCCCTTGTCCACCGCCGACCATTCCAGCGGATTACCCAGCTTGTTCGCTGCCTGCCGCGGTAACCAGCGAAATGACATGGATTCGGTCCGTGTGGCTCTACTGTCCTGATTCTAAAAGGAAAAACCTCGCCCCGGGGATATGGCTCCGATGAGCGGGTGGGGTCAGGCGCGTGACCAGCGTGTGCCGGAACGGGTGTCCTCGAGCACAATGCCCTGCGCGTGCAGCTGATCCCGGATTTCGTCGGCGCGCGTGAAGTCGCGCTCCTTTTTCGCTTGGCTGCGTTCGGTAATCAAGGCTTCGATTTCTTCCTCGGAAGGTCCTGCATCCGGGCCGCGCTTGAACCAGGCTTCGGGTTCGCGTTCCAGCAGCCCCAGCAGGGCGGCGGCACTTTGCAGTTCCGCCTTGATGCGTGGGGCGTCGTCGGCGTGCGCCTTGTTCAGCCGTTCCGCCACCTGATGCAGTGCCGCCATGGCTTCGGCGGTATTGAGATCATCCAGGAGCGCGTTCAGCACCGGATGATCGTCGGGCAGGGTATAGTCCGGATCAGCCGACGTATCAGCGTGGTCCCGCAGAGCATGGTAGAAGCTGTTCAGCGTATTGCGCGCCTGTTCCAGCAGCGCTTGCGAGAAGTTCAACGGGGAGCGGTACTGCGCGGACAGCAGGGCAAAGCGCAGCACCTCGCCGTCGTAGGTACGCAGTAGTTCATGGACGAGATGGAAGTTGCCCAGGGACTTGGACATTTTCTCGCCCTCGATATTGATGTAGCCGTTGTGCATCCAGTAGCGGACATAATCACCGCCATGCGCGCAGCACCCCTGGGCGATTTCGTTCTCGTGATGGGGAAAGATCAGATCCCGACCGCCGCCGTGAATGTCGATTTCGGCCCCCAGGTGGTGACGCACCATGGCCGAGCACTCGATATGCCAGCCGGGCCGCCCCCGGCCCCAGGGCGAATCCCAGCCGGGCTGGTTCTCCTCCGAGGGTTTCCAGAGCACGAAATCGCCGGGATGGCGTTTGTAGTCCGCCACTTCCACACGCGCGCCGGCGCGCAGCTCTTCCGGGGACTGGCCGGACAGACGGCCGTACCCCGGCATGGACTCCACCGCGAAAAGCACATGGCCCTCGGACTCATAGGCGTGGCCCGTGTCCAGCAGGGTCTCGATGATGGCGATCATGTCGTCCACGTGCTCGGTGGCGCGGGGCTCCACCGTGGGCGCGTGCGCGTTGAGCGCGCCCATGTCCTCGTGGAAGGCGTCGGTAAAGCGCGCCGTCAGCGCATCCATGGGCTCATCATGTTCGCGCGCGGCATGGATAATCTTGTCGTCGATATCGGTAATGTTGCGCGCATAGACCACGTTCGGGTAGAGCCGCTGCAACAGCCGGTAGAGCACATCGAAGACCACCACCGGGCGCGCATTGCCGATATGGACATAGTTGTAGACCGTGGGCCCGCACACATAGAGCGTTACGCGTTCGGGATCGATGGGCTGGAAGGCTTCCTTGTCACCCGTGAGGGTGTTGTGCAGATAGAGTGTCATCCGGGGTAGAGCTCGTCCGGGTTCACGATGGGTGCCCGATCGAGCACCAGGCGGTTGTCTTCGACCTTCCAGTAGAAGCAGTCCCGCCGGCCCGTGTGACACGCCGGACCCTGCTGCTCCACCTGCAACAGCACGGTGTCGCCGTCACAATCGACGCGCAGCTCGCGTACCTGCTGGGTCTGGCCGGAGGACTCGCCCTTGCGCCAGAGCTTGCCCCGCGAACGGGAGTAGTAGCAGGCCCGGCCCGTGGCCAGGGTGTCGTCCAGTGCCGCCCGGTTCATCCAGGCCAGCATCAGCACCTCGCCGGTGTCGTGCTGCTGGGCAATGACGGGCACCAGCCCCTCGGCGTTGAAGGCTAGCTCATCCAGCGCCGCGCGCAGGGGCAGGCTGTAGCCGGCATTGCGGTTTTCGTTGCGCTTGAACATGGCTCAGGGCATCCGGGTGGCGGTGACGATCTGCTCAATGGCCGCGTCCAGATCCATTTCCTCGTTGTCCTTGGAGCCCAGCTCGCGGACAGCCACCTTGTTCTGCGCCGCCTCGTTCTCGCCCACCACCCAGATCCGGGGAATCTTGGCGCGCGAGTGCTCGCGCACCTTGTAGCCGATCTTTTCGTTGCGCAGGTCCACTTCGGCGGGCACGCCGGCCTGGACCAGCTGGTCCCGGATCTGTTCGGCGTAGTCGTCCACGGCATTGACGATGGTGGCGATGACCACGGGCACCGGGGCCAGCCACAGCGGCAGATGGCCGGCGGTGGACTCCATCAGGATGCCCAGGAAACGCTCCACCGAACCCAGCACCGCGCGGTGGAGCATCACCGGGCGGCGGCGTTCGCCGTCCTCGGCCACGTATTCCGCGTCCAGGCGCTCGGGCAGCACGAAGTCCACCTGCAGGGTGCCGCACTGCCAGTCCCGACCGATGGCATCGCGCAGCACGAATTCCAGCTTGGGGCCGTAGAAAGCCCCGTCGCCCGGGTTGAGCTCGCAATCCAGACCCAGGTAGTCCACAGCGCCACGCAGCGCCGCTTCGGCCTGGTCCCAGAGCTCGTCGCTGCCGGTACGCTTTTCCGGCCGGTCGGAGAACTTGATGCCGATATCGTCGAAGCCGAAGTCGTGGTAGACCTCGCGCAGCAGCTGGATGAACTTCGCCGTTTCGGCGTTGATCTGGTCCTCGGTGCAGAAGATGTGGGCGTCGTCCTGGCCGAACGAGCGCGCGCGCATGAGCCCGTGCAGCGCGCCGTGTGCTTCATTGCGGTGCAGCGTGTGGAACTCGCCCATGCGCACCGGCAGATCCCGGTAGCTTTTCACGCCCTGCTTGAAGATCTGCACATGACCCGGGCAGTTCATGGGCTTGAGCGCCATTTCCCGCTCATGGGTGCAAACGGTGAACATGTCGTCGGCGTACTTGTCCCAGTGGCCCGACTGCTCCCACAGACGCCGGTCCATGAGCTGGGGCGTGCATACCTCGGCGTAGCCGTCGCGTTCCATCTTGGCGCGGATGTAGTTCTCCAGGTTGCGCCGGGTCTTCCAGCCGCGGTGGTGCCAGAACACCGAGCCCGGGGATTCCTCCTGGATATGGAAGAAGTCCATTTCCCGCGCCAGCTTGCGGTGGTCGCGCCGTTCGGCTTCCTCCAGCTGGCGCAGGTAGTTCTTGAGTTCCTTCTTGTCGCGCCAGGCCGTGCCATAGATGCGCTGCAGCTGGGCGTTGTCGCTTTCGCCGCGCCAGTAGGCCCCGGCCACCTTGGTGAGCTTGAAACCGTCGCCCAGGCGGTTGGTATCGGGCAGGTGCGGACCCCGGCACAGGTCCAGGAACTCCCCCTGGCGATAGATGGAGACTTCCTCGTCGCCCGGCAGCTCGCGGATGATGTCCGCCTTGAAGGTCTCGCCCTGATCCAGAAAGAACTGCACCGCCTCCTGGCGGTCCCAGACCTCGCGGCGCACGGACTCGTTGCGGCGCACGATTTCGCGCATGCGCTGCTCGATGGCTTCGAGATCCTCGGGCGTGAAGGACTCGTCCCGATAGAAGTCGTAGTAGAAGCCGTTCTCGATGGTGGGGCCGATGGTGACCTGGGTATCCGGGTACAGTTCTTGCACGGCCTCGGCCATGACGTGGGCGGCGTCGTGGCGCAGCAACTCCAGCGCGTCCTCGTGATTGCGGTCCACTACCTCCACCCGGGCGCCATCGGGCACGGACAGGTAGAGATCGCGCAGTTCGCCGTCCACCTTGACGGCCAGCGCCTGTTTGGCCAGTTTCTTGCTAACGTGCGCGGCAATGTCCTCACCGGAGGCGAGTTGCTCGAACTCCAGGGTTGCCCCGTCTGGCAATTGGTATGAAACACTCATGCGGATACTAGCCTGTGGTTGTGGCGCCGGCCGCGGGCGCTGGATGCCGCGGCCGGCAGATAGTAGGCAATCGCCTTCGGCCATTCAAGGCGCTATGCTCATGAAACCCCGCTCCGATCGGGGCCAACAAGCTTCAAGCTGCGGGAGGTTCCGCGAGTCATGACCCAGCTCGACCAACTTGACCCCGAAGAGTACCAGCGGCTCATCCGTGTGGCCCAGCGCATTACCGCCCAGCGGGATGTGGCCCGCACCTGCGAGACCATCCTGGAAGAGGCCCAGGCGCTGACCCATGCCGACGGGGGTACTCTCTACCTGGCCGAGGGCCGGGATCACGACAGCCGGCTGGAGTTCGCCATTGTGCGTAATCACTCGCTGGGCCTGCATCTGGGCGGCGCCACCGGCGGCCAGCTGGATTACCCGCCACTGCCGCTGTTCTACCAGGGCAAGCTCAATCACAGTCATATCGCCGCCCATGCCGCGCTCGCCGGCGAGGTAGTCAATATTCCCGACGCCTATGACGCCGACGATTTCGATTTTTCGGGCACGCGCGAGTTCGACCACAGGTTTGGCTACCGTTCGGCTTCCATCCTGGCCGTGCCGCTGACAACGGATCTGGGCGAGCTGGTTGCGGTCATGCAGCTGCTCAATGCCCGGGATCCGGACACGGGCGCGATCATTGCCTTCGATGACGGCCACGAGCAGGTGGTGTCCGTGCTGGCCGGTTTCGCCGCCATGGCGTTGCAGCAACAGCGCATCATGCATGATCAGCGCGAGCTGCTGGTCACGCTCTCGGGCGAGCCCAATACCGGGCGCCTGCTGGAGCGCATTCTGAGCGAGGCTCAGGCCATCGGGCATGCCGATGGCGGCACCCTTTATCTGCTGCGTGACAATGACGGCGCCGAGCGGCTGGAGTTCGCCCTGGTACGCAACGACAGTCTGGGCATCGACCAGGGCGGCTCCTCGGAGCAGCCGGTCACCCTGGATCCGGTGCCGCTGACCGACCAGGCAGGTCACCCCAACCACCACCATGTGGCCGCCCACGCGGCCATCACGGGTCGGCTGGTCAATGTCGTCGACGCCTATGAATCCCGCGAGTTCGATTTCTCGGGTACCCAGCGCTTCGACGAAAAGCACGGCTACCGTTCCACTTCCTTTCTCACGGTGCCACTGCTCAACCATCTCAATGAGGTCATCGGCGTGTTGCAGCTGGTCAACGCCCGCCATCCCGAAACCGGCGAAATCATCCCCTTCACCGAGCAGATCGAGCCGCTTATCCAGGCGCTGGCAAGCTATGCCGCCATTGCCCTGAACAACCAGGTCCTGGTCCAGGAGCTCAAGGACCTGCTGGATGCCTTTATTCAGGTCATCGCCCAGGCCATTGATGCCAAGAGTTCGCACACCTCCAAGCACTGCCAACGGGTGCCCCTGCTGACCGAACTGATTGCCGGGGCGGCCTGTAAGGATCAGGACCGATTCCAGGATTTCCGACTCAACGAGGATGAGTGGTACGAGCTGCATGTGGCGGCCTGGATGCATGACTGCGGCAAGCTCGCCACCCCGGATTCGGTGCTGGACAAATCCACCAAGCTGCACACCCTGCATGACCGCATCGAGGAGGTGGCCACGCGTTTCGCGGCCCTGCGCCAGCAGAAGGAAAACGAATACTTGCAGGCGGTGATGGAACGCCCCGACCGTCGCGAGGAGCTGTCGCGCCGCCATCGGGAGGAACTGTGGCAGTTGGAGCAGGATCTGGAGTTCCTGCGCACGGCCAACCAGGGTGGTGAGTTCATGGCCCATGAAGACAAGGAACGCGTGCACCGGCTGGCCCGGCTCAACTGGCTGGATGCCGCCGGTCGGTCCCGACCGCTATTGACCGACGACGAGGTGCATAATCTGTGTATCGAACGCGGCACGCTCTCGCCCGAGGAACGCGAGATCATCAATGATCATGTGCGTGTAACCATCGACATGCTCGAATCCCTGCCGTTTCCGCGCAAGCTCCGGCGGGTGCCGGAATACGCCGGGGGGCACCACGAGAAAATGGACGGCAGCGGCTTTCCCCGCGGGCTGACCCGTGATGAAATGTCGACACCGGCACGCATGATGGTGATCGCCGATATATTCGAGGCGCTCACGGCCAGGGATCGCCCCTACAAGGAGCCCATGAAGCTCAGCAAGGCGTTGTCCATCCTTCAGAAAATGCGCGATGAGCACCACATTGATCCCGATGTCTATGAACTTTTTATCCGGCACCGGGTCTGGGAAGACTATGCCCGGAAAGCCCTGGACGAGGAACAACTCGATATTGAAGACGCTTCTGCTTATCGGTAGCGCCTGGTTGTGGGCAGCGAGCGCTGCGGCGGCGCCGTCGGACGAATCCGGCGAGAAGCCCCTGCTCGAGGCGCTCGACGGCGAGATCGCGCCCGGTTCCCTGCTGATGGGCCAGACCCGGCCCGAGGCCACGGTGCGGCTGGATGGCCGACGCCTGCGGGTCACCCCCGAAGGCCATTTCGTCTTCGGCTTCGGCCGGGATGCCGAGGGGCTGGTGGGGTTGAGCCTGAAGCTGGACGAGCGCGAGGAAAGCCACGTCTTTCGGCTGCGCGAACGCGACTGGCCCGTGCAAAAAATCGAGGGGGTGCCGCAGCGGACCGTGGACCCGCCCACGGGGGAAACGCTCAAGCGCATCCGCCGGGAAACGGCGGCCGTGCAGGCCGCGCGCGCGCGCGAGTCCGATCTCCGGCATTTTCTGAACAGCTTTCGCTGGCCCCTGTACGGCCCCATTACGGGGGTTTACGGCAGTCAGCGCGTCTATAATGGTGAGCCCGGCCGGCCGCACTATGGCGTGGATATTGCGCGCCCGGCTGGTACCCCGGTCCGCGCGCCCAATGCCGGTGAAGTGGTGCTGGCTCACCCGAACATGTTCTATTCCGGTGGCACCCTGATCATCGATCACGGGTACGGCGTCACGTCCACCTTTATCCATCTCAAGAACCTGAAAGTGGAAAAGGGCGACAAGGTGCGCAAGGGCGAGGTCGTGGCGACCGTGGGCTCGTCCGGCCGGGCCACCGGCGCGCATCTGGACTGGCGTATCAACTGGTATCAGACCCGCATCAACCCCCAGACCCTGGTGGGGGACATGATCAAGCGTTACCGCAGCGCCAATAACACTGAAGGTGAGTGAGCGCACTCGGGCGCAGCCGCTGTTCGGGATTCCGGGGCAGGGCGGTTTTCCGCCCGGTCTCGGGGTCGTCCGGCGCGGGCCCCTTCAGTGCTGGTCCTGCTCCTTGAGCAGGGTAAGCAGCGCTGTTTTCTGTTCCGGGGTGAGTGACCGGAAATAATCGAGCAGCAGCGCTTCTTCTTCGCCCGCGGGCACCGCGGCACGGGGGGAAGGCAACTGCTCCGGCCAATTGTCCAGGCTAAGAATCAGACGCGCGATGATTTCCGAGTTCATGCTCCGATGGCTGCAGCGAGCGGCCTCGGCGATTCGGTCGCGCACTCCGGCGGGGAAGCGTACAACAAACTTCTCCGCACTCGTGCCGGTTTCATATTTCATAACTTCACGATAACCCCCCTGAAAGTCAGACAAACCTTACCCGCAAAACGAATGATTTTCGATAATGGCAAGCTGCTACTACCCAAGGGTTTTGTAGGAGGCGCTGACCGCCAGGGAGGCTTCCTGCTGGCTTCTGTATCAGATAGGACTCGGTGAAAACCGGGTAAGTTCAGCCGGAAACAAAAGAGCCGCCCGGAGGCGGCTCTTTTCAGACCAGCGGTCATCACCGCAGTGATCAGAACTGGTCTTCTTCCGTGGACCCCTTCATGGCGGTCACCGAAGACGAGCCACCCTGGATGACATTGGTCATGTCGTCGAAGTAGCCCGCGCCCACTTCCTGCTGGTGCGCCACAAAGGTGTAGCCCCGCTCGGCGGCGGCGAATTCCGGCTGCTGCACCATGTCGACATAATGCTTCATGCCTTCGCCCTGGGCGTAGTTGTACGCCAGATCGAACATGTTGTACCACATGTTGTGAATGCCGGCGAGCGTGATGAACTGGTACTTGTAGCCCATGTCGGCCAGTTCCTGCTGGAACTTGGCGATGGTGTTGCGGTCCAGGTTCTTGGCCCAGTTGAACGACGGCGAGCAGTTGTACGCCAGCAGCTGATTGGGGTGTTCCTTGCGAATGGCTTCCGCGAACTTCTTCGCTTCTTCCAGATCCGGCGTGGCGGTTTCGCACCAGATCAGATCCGCATAGGGGGCATAGGCCAGGCCGCGGTTGATAGCCTGATCGATGCCCGCCGTGGTCCGGTGGAAGCCTTCGGCGGTGCGCTCGCCCGTGAGGAAGGGCGCGTCATAGGGGTCGATGTCGTTGGTCATCAGATCCGCCGCGTTGGCGTCCGTGCGCGCCAGCACAATGGTGGGCACATCGGCGACGTCCGCCGCCAGGCGCGCGGCCGTGAGCTTTTCCACCGCTTCCTGGGTGGGCACGAGCACCTTGCCGCCCATGTGGCCGCACTTCTTCACCGAGGCCAGCTGATCCTCGAAGTGAACGCCGGCGGCGCCCGCCTCGATCATGTGCTTCATGAGCTCATAGGCGTTGAGCACGCCGCCGAAACCGGCTTCCGCGTCCGCCACGATGGGCGCGAAATAGTCGACCCAGTCGGAATCGCCGGGCTTGGCGCCTTTTTCCCACTGCACCTGGTCGGCACGCTTGAAGGCGTTGTTGATGCGGTTGACCACGGTGGGCACCGAGTCCACCGGATACAGGGACTGGTCCGGGTACATGGTTTCGCCGGTGTTGTTATCCGCGGCCACCTGCCAGCCGGACAGATAAATGGCTTCGATACCGGCCTTGACCTGCTGCACGGCCTGACCGCCGGTGAGCGAACCCAGGCAGTTCACATAGCCTTTCTTGGCATCGCCGTTGACCAGATCCCAGAGGCGCTCCGCGCCGCGGCGGGCAATGGTATTCTCGGTCTTGATGGAGCCGCGCAGACGAACCACGTCCTCGGCGCCATAGGGACGCTTGACGTCCTTCCAGCGCGGGTTCTCCGCCCAGTCCTTCTCGATGCGCTTGATTTCGGCCTGCGGATCATAATCTCCGGTCGCCATCTAGAGTCTCCTGTATGAATCTTGAGCATTGGCTTGAAAAGCTTGGGCAGGATAGTGTCTCTGGTATAATTAACCAAATTTATATTTTGTATATTCGCCATTCACCCTATGAATGTATGGAATCTCGATTTCAACCTGCTGAAATATCTCGATGTTCTGCTCCGGGAGGGCAGTGTCACGCGCGCCGCCGAGCAGCTGGGCATTACCCAGCCGGCCATGAGCAACGGCCTCAAGCGCCTGCGCGAGCTTTTCGAGGATCCCTTGTTGATCCGCACCTCCGAGGGCATGACGGCGACCGAGCGCGCACGGGCGCTGCAGCCGCTGGTGCGCCAGGTGGTGGCCCAGGCCGAGGCGGTGATGACGCCCGAGGACTCCTTCCGCCCGGAAGACAGCCGCCGGGTCTTTCGCATCATGACCAGCGACTATGCCGAGGCCACCCTGGTGCCCAGCATTGTGCACCGGCTGCGCCGGGAAGCGCCCCAGGTGGTGCTGGATTTCATTACGCCGTCGGATGTGAGCTATCCGGACATGGAACAGGGCCGGGTGGACATGGCCATCAACCGCTTCAACGAGATCCCGGGTTCCTTTCACCAGGTTACGCTCTGGCGGGATTCGTTCTCCTGCCTGCTGAACCGGGACAACCCCCTGGTGGAGCATTTCGACCTGGACGCCTACCTCTCCGCCCAGCACATCTGGGTGTCCAAGACCGGCTTCGGCGTGGGCTTTGGCATGAACCCGGACCGACTGGGCGGGCTGGGCTGGATCGACAAGGCCCTGGAGCAAATGGGCACGGCGCGCAACATCGCCATCTTTACGCGCCACTATCAGATGCCGGCGCTGCTGGCCATGAACAACGACCTGGTGGCTACACTGCCGTCACGGGTGGCCCGCATGCAGGCCGAGAATCCGCAGCTGATCATCAAGGAACCGCCGTTCGAGATTCCCGAGTTCGAACTGAAGATGGCCTGGTCGCCGATTCTGCACCACAACGCCGCGCACCGCTGGCTGCGGCGCCTGATCCGCGAGGAGGCGGAGGTGGTCACGCGGCGGGAACTGGAAAAGGTGGCCCATGCCGGGCCGGGCGCGGCTGGTGGTGCCGGAGCTTGAACCGGTGGGGCGCTCCTCTCGAGGGTCCGAAATAACCACAGAGGACACAGAGAGCACGACGGGCTTGCCCGGGGGCGCCGTCGGCCAGGCCCGCTCTGCAGGGCACCCGGTCGGGGCGTCCGGTGCCGGAGTTGCTCTAGACCCGCATCTGCCCCGCCTCGGCAATGGCGCCCTTGCCGATGCCTTCGAAGGCGCGCACCCGGAAATGCTTGCCCGGTGCTTCGCGGGCGAGTTCACCGGCTATATGGTCGGCCAGGCACTCGACGGTGGAATCCGTTTCGATCAGATAGCAATGATCCTCCGGGATCAACAGCTCGAAACGACCCTGCTGTGCTTCGTAGCGGAAGCGGTGGTGAGGAATTTCGTCCATGTAGTAGGTGCCTTCAAGGTCTTCTTCCGTGCCGATGTAGATATCTTCCCAGCGGTCCGCCCAGAGCTTTTCCCAGTAGCGGCTGCGGCGTCCGTTTTCGTAGATCTCGATCCCCGAACGGTGGCCATGGGCAATCCGCTGGCAGTTGCCTTCGTGCTTCTTGAGCCCGTGTGAGTAGTGGTAGAAGGGCGCGGTGCCCAGTGATTGCTCGCGCAGGGTGATCAGCACCTCGTCCACGTTGGCGGGAACCACCTCGCGGATGCGCTCGATCAGGAACACCGTGAGGCTGCCCTTGGAGATTTCCTCACCCGGCAATTGCAGGATGGAATCAACGGGCGCGCCCAGACGGATGATGCCGTTCTGGTAACTCCACTCCAGCTGGATGCGCTGGTCTTCTTCGCGCAGGCTGAGCTGGTCATGGTCGGCGGGCACCAGCAAGCGGTGATCCGCGGTGTCGTCCAGCCGCTTTTTGATGGCGTGCTTGATATCGCCGAAGTCGAAGACCATGCCCTGTTCGTCCAGCTCGCCGCTGAGTTCCAGGTCCACCATCCAGGATTCACCCACCATGCCCCGCTTGGCGTGGAGATAGGAGAAGTCCAGTACGGTCAGGTTGTCCACGAACAGGGTTGCCATAGGTTTTGATTCCGCATCTCGACGCGCACACTGATTGTGCCCATTATAGGCAGCCGTGAGAAAGGGAAAGCCCTGCGTGCGCCTTCTGCCTTCACGCATTGTGAACCGTGGCACAATGCAATCAAGGGTGAACCGGTTGGTTGGTGCGTGTCTTTCACAATAACCCCGGGAGCTGCCATGAGTGACACCCTCTTCAGCAAGATCATTAACCGCGAGATCGACGCGGATATTATTTACGAGGACGACCAGGCCCTGGCGTTTCGTGATATCAATCCCCAGGCGCCCACCCATTTTTTGGTGATTCCGAAGAAGGCAATTCCGAAACTCTCGGATGCCGACGAGGGGGATCAGATCCTGCTGGGGTATCTGCTGCTGGTCGCGCGCAGGGTGGCCGCGCAGGAAGGGCTTGAGGATTACCGGCTGAATATCAATAACGGCCCCGGCGCCAGCCAGACCATCTTTCATCTCCATCTTCATGTGCTGGGTGGCCGCAGCTTTAGTTGGCCGCCGGGCTGAGAATGGAGGCTCCAGGCGAGCTTATTCCCATAGCCGTAGGGTGCACCGATAGGGCATAAACGCCGTGCGCACCATTCACCCGGGAAGGTGCGCACGGCGTTTATGCCCTATCGGTGCACCCTACAACTGACTCCAGGCGAAAAATGACATGGCAACGCCCGTGCAGGGAGGAACCAGAGGCTCCGGGCTTCTCTGATTCATTCCTTTGGGAGCGCCCTTCGTACCCTTCGGGTAATCTCTGCCGCGACGAGGTCGGGGGAAGCTGTAGGGTGCGCTGTGCGCACCTCCCGCGCTCATGGCGCGTACAGCGCACCCTGCGGTTGCTGACCACTCGTTGTGGGGCGGCACGAAATGGGGGAGTTGAATGGAACCTTGGGCCAAGCAGGTTGAACAGGCGCTGAACGCCTTTGCCGGCTTTATGTGGGGGCCGCCGCTGGTGGTGCTGCTGGTGGGCGGTGGGCTCTTTTTCGTGGTTTATTCCGGGGCTCGGCCCTATCGCTTCTTTCCGCACGCGTTGGCGGTGCTGCGCGGACGCTACAACGATCCTGACGATGCCGGCGACATCAGCCACTTCCAGGCCCTGTCCACGGCGTTGTCCGGCACCCTGGGCATGGGCAATGTGGCCGGCGTGGCCGTGGCCATCGGCCTGGGCGGCCCGGGCGCGGTCTTCTGGATGTGGCTCACCGCCGTGGTGGGCGTGGCCACCAAGTTCTTTACCGCCACCCTGGCAGTGATGTATCGCGGCAACGACTCCCTCGGCCGGCTCCAGGGCGGGCCCATGTATGTCATCCGCGAGGGGCTGGCCCCGCGCTGGCGGCCGCTGGCTTATCTCTTCGCCCTGGCCGCGCTGGTGGGCACCACGCCCATCTTCCAGATCAATCAGCTGGTCCAGATCCTCCAGGACACCCTGGCCGAGCCCATGGGCTGGGCCAGCGACGACAGCCATTTCATCTTTGATCTGGTGACGGGTCTGGTTCTGGCGGCGGTGGTGCTGGTGGTGATCCTGGGCCGGGTTCAGCGCGTGGGCCGGGTCACCTCTGTGCTGGTGCCCACCATGGTGGTGGCCTATCTGCTGGTGACCTTCTGGGTGCTGGGCACCCACGCGGAGCAGGTGCCCGACGCCCTGGCGCTGATCGTGCGCGACGCTTTCTCCGGCACCTCGGTCGCTGGCGGGGCCGTGGGGTCGGTGATCATCATGGGGGTGCGCCGCGGCGCGTTTTCCAACGAGGCGGGTATTGGCACCGAATCCATGGCGCACGGCGCGGCGCGCACGGACGAGCCCGTGCGCGAGGGCCTGGTGGCCATGGTCGGGCCCGTGATCGACACCCTGCTGGTCTGTACCTGCACGGCCCTGACCATCCTGGTGACCGACGCCTGGCGGACCGGGGAGGAGGACGGCGTCATCATGACGCTGAACGCCTTCCGCACGGCCCTGCCCCAGGCGGGCGAGGGGCTCCTGGCGGCCATGGTCGTGATGCTGGGCCTGAGCACGGTGTTCAGCTTCTGGTATTACGGCGCCAAGTGTCTGGGTTTTTTGATCGGCGCCGAGCACCAGCACCACTATATCTGGGTGTACTGCGTGCTGGTGGTGCTGGGCTCGGTGATGTCGCTGGACATGGTGGTGGGTTTTGTCGACGGCATGTACGCCATGATGGCCATTCCCACCATGATCTCGGCACTGGTGCTGGCCCCGCGCGTCATGCGTGCGGCGGATGCGTATTTCCGCCGTTACTGAGCCCGGATGCAGCGAATTGCTCAATGACATGATCCACGCGATCGCGGGGCGTGAGGTGGGGGCCGCTCAGGGTTTCGATATGACGAAGCCGGGGTAGCAGCCCCTGGCCGTTGGCAATCTGGATGGCCAGCCCCGGGCGTGCATTGAGCTCCAGCAGCAGCGGCCCCTGGTGTTCATCGATGACCAGATCCACGCCCAGATACCCCAGCCCCGTGGCTTCGTAACACCAGGCGGCCTGCATCAGCAGTGGGTGCCAGTCCGGTACGCTCAGGTTATTCAGGGCATGACCGGTATCCGGATGGTGGGAAACGCGGTGGTTGAACTGTACGGCATGGCGGCAGCGACCGCTGGCGATATCCAGTCCCACGCCCACCGCGCCCTTGTGCAGATTGGCCTTGCCATCGGAGCGGTGGGTGGACAAGCGCACCATGGCCATGACCGGGTAGCCCTGAAACAGCAGGATGCGCACATCCGGCACCCCCTCGTGGGACCAGGCGGTAAAATCCGGTCCCGGTTCGATCACGTCCTCGACCAGGGCCACATCGGGCTGGCCCGACAGGGAATACAGCCCCGCGAGGATATTGGACAGATCCCGCTCCAGATCCGTGCGGCTGAGCTGCTCGCCGGACGCCTTGAGAAAATCCCCGTCCGAGCGTCCCTGGATCACCATGATGCCCTTGCCGCCCGCGCCCCGGCCGGGTTTGATCACGAAACGCGCGGGGCTGTCCGGCGAGCGGACAAAGGCGCGGGCATCGTGCTGGGTGCGGAGCACGGAGATCAGGCGGGGAGAGGCAATGCCGTACTGCTCGGCCAGCCGCCGCGTGCGCAGTTTGTCGTCCACCAGGGGATAGGATGCGCGACTGTTATAGTGGCCGATGAACTCCAGGTTGCGCCGGTTCATCCCCAGCATGCCTTGCCGACGCAACGCGGCGGGCTTGATCCACATCAGTCCGGCTCCGACATGGCCCGGAAGCGGTGCAGCTCCGTCAGCCGGTAGCCGGTGTACTGGCCCATGAACAGAATCGCCGCCAGCACGATCAGGTGCAGCTCGGGGAAGTTGAACGACAGGTGCCCGGCGATGGGGTCCTGCATCAGCAGATAAGCCAGTACCGCCACCAGCAGACTGCCCCCGCCCTGCTTGAGCACCTCCTGGGCGGATTCCTCCTCCCAGAGAATGGACAGCCGTTCAATGGTCCAGGCCAGGATCACAATGGGGAAGAAGGTGATGGTGTTGCCCGGATTCAGCCCCAGGCCATAGCCCACCACGCTGATCACGGAGGTGAGAAAGATCACCAGAATGATCAGCGCCGATATGCGCGCTACCAGCAATAGGTTGAGCAGCGACAGATAGCCGCGCAGCAACAGGCCCAGCGCCACAATGGTGACAAAGGTCAGCACCCCCGGCAGCAGCGAGGTCTGCAGAAAGGCCACGGCGATCAGCACGGGCATGAAGGTGCCGGAAGTGGGCACACCCACCATGATGCGCATGAACGCCACCACCAGTGCGCCCAGTGGCAGCAGCAACAGGATGCGGAACATGCCCTGTTCCTCGATGGGCAGCTGATAGAGCCCGAACAGGCCCAGATCGCCCAGCGCCTCGCTGGAGGAGGCCAGCCCCAGCGACGGCACGGTCTGGCGCAGAATGGAAAAACTTACGCGGGAGTCCTGACCGCCCATGACATCCAGCAGGGATTTGGTGCCGCGTTGCCACAACAGCAGATTGTCGGGCACGCCCTGCTCGCCCGACTCGGGATCGAAAAAGCGCCACTGTTCGCCGTTGTACAGTTCCACAAAGGTCTGCAGCTTTTGACGGCGGCGCGCGTCTTCCAGACGCAGTCCCGTGGCCAGGCGGGCGGGAATCTCCGCCTGGTTGAGCAGTTGCTTGAGAATCCGGGCCTTGGCGCGCGTGTCCAGCAGCAGGCGCGTGTTCTGATCGGGACGGTCCGCCGACAGCCGCTTGATCAGTTCCCGGGCCAGGCTTTCCGGTGTGCTGGAGTGCCGGCGCGCTTCCGCGAGCAGTTCGCTGGCTGCGGTAGCCTGGGGTTCTTCCCAGAACACCGGCTCGATGTCCTGCTGTGGCGGCGGTGCTTCCCCCCTATCATCCCCGCTGCTTTGCCGCACCACCTGGGCCTTGTAGTACAGGGTGGTGAGACCGCTGGCCTCGCGCACCGACCATTCTCCGCGCCGGTCGCCTTCCTCTTCGACCATGGAAAAACCGAATCCGGGCGAGGCGGCCTGTTCGGACACCACCTCGAAACCGGGCGGATTCCGGGGCAGATCCAGGCTGACCAGCACCGGCTCGCCGTCGGCGCGGAAATCCACGCGCGCCTCCACCAGCCAGACCGACCGGTCCTCGCCCGGCAACCAGGGAACGCCCAGTTCCGCGTGGCGCAGCCAGGCCAGCACCGCCCCGGCGAGTACCAGCGTCGCCAGTCCGGCATAGAAGGGCACGCGCGAGGGCATGGTCACTCCTCATCCTCGTGTCGCGCTTCGTTCGCCGCGCGCTGCACGACGCGCGGACTGGCCCCGGGCAGGGACGCCGAGAATTCCCGGGAGATATCCACCACCATGAGGTCGCGCAGAATGTTGCGTCCGATCAGCACTGGATAGTCCAGGTGCCCGCGATCCGTCAGCGAAAATTCCGCCCTGCGTTCGGTTTCGCCCAGGGTGAAGTTCAGCTCCACCACCGGACGCCTTTCCGTTTTTTCCGTGCCCGAACGCGAAATCAGCACATAGCGCGTGACATCGCGCTCGAGTGTTTTCAGTTCCCCCTCGCCGACCGGTACCTGGAACCGGGCCCAGTCATCGCCGTCGCGTTCGAAGATCTCCACCGAGCGGGCATCCAGCGAGGCGGTGTTCGCGCCCGTGTCCACCCGGCCGCGATAGACCAGCTCCGGCGGTGTCAGCAGGATGTGTTCGACCTGCCCCAGCACCTGCTTGTCCAGATCGTCGACCGCAAGATCCTGTTGTTCGGGGCAGGAGGTTTTGGACGTGTCGTCCGGCGGCAGTTCCCGGGCCGGGCAGTGTCCCTGCGCCGGCATTTCCGCGCGCAGGGTTTCCCGGATCGCGGCGGCCAGCTCCTGCTGATTGTCCGCCAGGGCTTCGCGGTGCAGTCGCTGTGCCTGGGCGAGCCAGTCCAGTTGACGGCCCTGGGCCTCAAGCCGCGCTTCGAGTCTGTCCATGGAATCGGGGGGCGTAACCACCGGCAGCGAGGAACACCCGGCCAGTACCCAAAACCCAACGGCAACACATGCGCGCAAGCGAAATGGTGGTGTCATAGGGGATGGTTTCAGTTGCGGGCCAGGTGATCCCGTAGAAAGTCCGAGCCCTCCGTAAGGGCCTGATCGGCACTGGCCAGCAGACCCGCGTGTACCTGGAACACATGCCAGAGGCCGTCATAAATCTTCAGACGTACCCTAACATTGGCGTGACGGGCTTTCTCGAACAATTGCTGCGCTTCCGCCAGCAGGATTTCCTCGCTGCCGGTCTGGATCAGCAGCGGCGGCAGTCCCACCAGATCGCCGCGCAGGGGCGAGACCATGGGATCCTCGGTGGCGCCGGGGGCATAGAGCCGGGCCGCGCGGGCCAGTCCCCGCCAGCTCAGCACGGATTCGCGCGGTGCCGCCTGCCCGGAGTTCGCCAGCGACAGATCCACCCAGGGGGACATGACATACAACGCCGCCGGCGCCGGCAGACCCATGTCCCGGGCGGCGAAGACGGTGGACAGGGCCAGTCCGCCCCCGGAGGAATCGCCCGCAATGGCGATACGATCCGGGGTTTCGCCGGCATTGAGCAGTTCCCGGTAGACGGTGAGAACGTCTTCCAGGGCGCCGGGGAAGGGATGTTCCGGCGCCAGCCGGTAGTCCACCGCGTAGACATGCGCATCCAGATTCCGCGCCAGTCGCGAGGTAATGGCCCGATGGGTCACGGGGCTGCCCACGCAGAAGGCGCCGCCGTGCAGATAGATGATGCTGGCGGCATCGCCCTGGCCCTCGCCGCAGGTGACCTGTTCCACATCCACTCCGCCCATCTCCATGGACTGGAAGGCACTGCCGCGCGCGGGCCGGGCGGTGCGCGAGGTGAGCCACAGCCCCTGACGCTTGACGGGCACGGGCACCGAGGGGGCGAAGAACGGCTTGACCGTGGTCCGGACCAGGTTGCGCATCAGTGTCGTGCGCAGCCGCTGCGTCCCTGGTTCGTCCGAATCCCGGCTCATTCGGTCCTGGCTCATCCGGTTTCTCCCACCCTGTGATAATCGTCCAGTTGCACGTGGCGCGTCCGCCGGCGGTAGATGAAGGTAAAGCCCGGCCAGTTATTGGTGTTGCGCCCGTCCGCGGTCTTGTACCAGCTTTCGCAGCCTTGCTGCCAGACCGTGCGCTCCATCCTGTGCTGAATTTGTCTATTGAAACGGTCCTGGGGTTCCGCGCGGACCTCCAGATAGCGCAGCTCCCGGCTCCGGATCAGGTCCAGACACTGCAGAATATAGTGGATCTGGGATTCCAGCATATAGATGACGGAACTGTGGCCCAGGTTGGTGTTGGGCCCGTAGAGCATGAACAGATTGGGGAAGCCGTGCACGGTCATGCCCAGATAAGCCTCGGCGCCGTCGCGCCAGGCCTGATTGAGCGAATGCCCGTCCCGCCCCGTGATCCGGATGGGCGAGAGAAAATCCGTGGCCTGAAAGCCGGTACCGAAGACGATGGCGTCCACCTTGCGCTCGCGGCCGTCGGCGGCGATTACGCTATCCTCGGTGACCCGCTCGATGCCGGTGTCGATCACCTCCACATGGTCCCGGACCAGCGCCGGGTAGTAATCATTGGCCAGCAACACCCTTTTGCACCCCAGCGGATAGTCGGGCGTGAGCTTGCGCCGCAGCTCCGGATCCCGCACCTGTTTGCGCAACAGCCGGTGAAACCGCCAGGCATAGACCTTCATCAGAAACGGCAGAAAGGTGAAGCCCGGCACCCGTGCTTCCAGCGCCGCATAGATGCGCGCCCGGTCGAGTTTCTGCAAAACCGGAAAGCGCTGCATGAGCCGGCGTTGC
This sequence comes from uncultured Alcanivorax sp., assembly GCA_913055795.1. Taxonomy (GTDB): domain Bacteria; phylum Pseudomonadota; class Gammaproteobacteria; order Pseudomonadales; family Alcanivoracaceae; genus SLJS01. The sequence continues at coordinate 31,376 of CAJXLA010000019.1, forward strand.
CACGGCTTCCAGGCCTTGTCCGGTCGCGGCACCACATAGGGCGCGGAGCGCTGAAAGACGTAGAGATTGCGGGCCTGTTTCGCCAGCGGCGGGATAAACTGGATAGCGCTGGCGCCGGTGCCGACCACGGCTACGTCCTTGCCCGCCGGATCAAAATCGTGGTTCCAGCGCGCCGAATGAAACCAGCGGCCCCGAAAGTCTTCCAGACCGGGTAGCTCGGGCACGGCCGGGCGGTTCAGCTGACCCGTGGCGGTGATCAGGATCCCGGCGGTGATCGCGCCACCGTCGGCGAGCTGCAGCTGCCAGCGGCCGGTGTCTTCGTCGAAATTGGCCGCCGTCACCTCGGTGCGGAAGCGGATATGCCGGCGCACGTCATATTGGTCCGCGCAATGTTCCAGATAGGCGTGGATTTCGTGCTGGCGGGCGAAGCGGTGCGACCAGTCGAAGCAGGGTTCAAAGGAGAAGGAATACAGGTGCGAAGGCACATCACAGGCCGCGCCCGGATAGGTGTTGTCATGCCAACAGCCGCCCAGATCCGCCTGCTTTTCCAACACCACCAGATCCTGCTCGCCATGGCGCGTGAGCTGAATGGCCATGCCCAGCCCGCCGAAGCCGGCTCCGATGATGGCTATGCGAACATCTTCGCTCATGAGCTTTGCCCCGCTATAGACGTCCATCATGCCAAACCTGGCGGCGGAAAACAGGAGCCGGGCCACAATCTCCGGGGTTGGGTATTCCCGCACTGGCCGACTTCCACGAAACGGCGTTAGAGTTTCCGCAAAAGGCAGCGGGAGCTCAGCCATGGCGGAAATCGAGTGCGTGCGCGGTGATATTGTCCGGCAGGACGACATGGATGCCATCGTCAATGCGGCCAACGCGGAGCTGCGCACCGGTGGCGGCGTTGCCGGGGCCATCCACCGGGCGGCCGGTCCGGAACTGGCCGAGGAATGCGCGCCCCTGGCGCCCATCCGGCCGGGCGAGGCGGTGATCACGAGCGCGCCCAATCTGCCCAATCGCCATGTGATTCACTGCCTGGGGCCTATCTATGGCGTGGACGAACCCTCGCCGCAATTGCTGGCGGACTGCTACCGCAATGCCCTGCGTCTGGCGGACGAAAACGGCCTCGACAGCCTGGCCTTTCCGGCGCTGTCCACCGGCGCCTTCGGGTATCCCATGGAAGAAGCGGCGGACATCGCCCTGGCGACCGTCGTGAGTGAATCGCGTGAGCGCGGCCGGCCCCGGCGTGTTCGTTTCGTGCTGTTCGACCAGGGCGCGGTGGACATTCACCTTCACGCGCTGGAGCGGCACGGCTGACACAATGGAAAACGTTGCCCGGTGCCGCACGGACGCTATGCGGCTGTCTTGAAACCGGGTCCGGGTGGCTCAAGGTTCATGAAGGCGAATACAGGAGATCCGGGATGGTGCGCAAACCCCTCAAGGCCGGCGACGCCGTGCTGATCGTCGATGTGCAGAACGACTTCTGTCCGGGCGGCGCGCTGGAAGTGCCGCGTGGTGATGAAGTGATTCCGGTCCTCAACGACTGGGCCCGCGCCGCCCGCGACGCCAACCTCCCCGTGGTGGCCTCCCGGGACTGGCACACGGTCAACCACATCTCCTTCGCCGAGCGCGGCGGCCCCTGGCCGGAGCACTGTGTTCAGGACACCCCGGGCGCCGATTTTCATCCCGAACTGAAACTGCCCGAAGGCACGGTGATCGTGAGCAAGGGCACCGGCTTCGACCGGGACGCCTACTCCGCCTTCGACGGCACCGGCCTCGCCGACTGGCTCCGCCGGCAGGGCGTCAAGCGCCTCTGGGTGGGCGGTCTCGCCGAGGATGTCTGTGTCTTTCACAGCGTGCGTGACGCCTGCCGCGAAGGCTTCGAGACCCATCTGATCCGCTCCGCCACCCGGCCGGTCTTCCCGGATCAGGAAGACGGGATCCTGAAACGGCTGCGTGAGGCCGGCGCCATCGTGGAAGAAGGCGCGCCCGCATGATGGGACTCTGGCCCGAACCGGCGGAACTGGGCCTGCTCACCGATCTCTATGAACTCACCATGGCCCGCGCCTACCGCGCCGAGGGCATGAACGAGCAGGCCGTGTTTTCCCTGTTCTTCCGCGAACTCCCTGGCGAGCGCAACTTCATGCTCGCCTGTGGTCAAGAGCAGGCTGCCGAACTGGCGACCGCCCTGCGTTTTCCTCGCGCCCAGGTGCAGCGCCTGCGCGAACTGGCTCTTTTCGATGACGACTTCCTGCGCTGGCTGGAGGACTTCCGCTTCTCCGGCGAGATCCACGCCATGCCGGAAGGCACCCCGGTGTTTCCCGGCGAGCCCCTGCTGGAAGTGCGCGCGCCCATTGCCGAGGCGCAGCTGCTCGAAACCTTTCTCATGAACTTCATCCACCTGGAGACCCAGCTCGCATCCAAGGCGGTGCGCATGGTGCTGGCGGCCGGTGAGCGTCCCGTGGTGGATTTCGGCATGCGCCGCATGCACGGCATGGAGACCGCCCTGCGCGCGGTCCGCGCCTACCGGGTGGCGGGCATCGCCGGCACCAGCAATGTGCTCGGCAGCCTCATCCATGGGCTGCCCGCGCGCGGCACCCTGGCGCATTCCTATATTCAGGCCCACGGCGACGAACTCGAGGCGCTGCGCAGCTATGCCCGGCTCTATCCCGGCACCACCCTGCTGGTGGATACCTACGACACCCTGGCCGCCGTGGACAAGGTCATTGGCCTGGTCCGGGATGAAGGCCTGGATGTGGGCGGCATCCGGCTGGATTCGGGCGATCTGGCGACCCTGTCCCGCGAAGCGCGCAAGCGGCTCGACGAGGCCGGTCTGGATCAGGTCAAGATTCTGGCCAGCGGCGGCCTGGACGAATGGAAGATCCGGGATCTGGTCGCCGCCGGCGCTCCCGTGGACGGCTTCGGCGTGGGCACGGAAATGGGCGCGGTCACGGATGCCCCGGCGCTGGATATCGCCTACAAGCTCACCGAATACGGCGGCGAGGGCCGGCTGAAGAATGCCCCGGGCAAGGCCATCCACCCGGGCCGCAAACAGGTCTGGCGCTACACCGACGGCACCGGGCGCTGCATCCAGGACGAAATCACCCTGCGCGACGAGGGCCGTAATGGCGTGCCCCTGTTGCGCCCGGTGGTCTCCGAGGGCTCCCCCGTGTTGCCCGCCCCGGAACCGGAAGGCACCCGCGCCCGCGTCCGCGAAAACCTCGCCTCGCTGCCGCCGGCACTGCTGTCCATGGACCGGGTGGCGGAGCCGTACTCCGTGTCCTTCAGTCCGGAGCTGGAACGTCTGCGCGAGGAAATCCTGAAGCGCTACTAGTGCGCTTCAGGATTTCAGGCGCAAGGAGCAGGGGGCAAGGTGCAAGAAAAGGCACCCAGGTCAGTGTGGGAGCGGCGTCCCCGCCGCGACCAGCGCCGTCCCAGGCGGCAAAAAACAATAAAAACCACAGAGGTCACAGAGAGCACAGAGTTGAACGCTTTCTTCTCTGTGCTCTCTGTGTTCTCTGTGGTTATATTCAAAGCATTATCCGGCTACCAGGGAATGGACTGGTGATCCCAGTCCAGAAAGGAACCCGAATCGCTCACGTCCGTATTCGCGATCACGTCCAGCAGCCGCTCGGCCACAAAGGCGGTGGAAAACAGCTTGCCCTCAGGCACATTGCGCTGAAAGGGCGCGGATAGATCCGTATCCGTGGTCCCCGGATGCAACGCCAGCACCCGCAGACTCCGCGCCCGCCGCGCCGCCTCCACGGCAAAGGTCCGCGTGAACTGATTCTGCGCCGCCTTGCTCGCCCGGTAGCTGTACCAGCCGCCCAGGTGATTGTCCTCGATACTGCCCACCCGCGCGGACAGACTCGCGAAGAACGCCGGCCGCTTGTGTCGCAGCAGGGCGAAGAAATGCTTGCCCATCAGCATGGGCCCGAATGCATTCACCCGGAAGCTGGCCTCCAGTGCGCCCGGATCGAGTTGCTCGATACGCTTTTCCGGCCCCAGACCACGTTCCGCATCGTGCAGGATCCCGGCCGTATTGATCACCCCGTCCAGCGAGTCCGTGTGGCCCCGCACCGTTTCGGCGCACCGCGCGATGGAGCCATCGTCCGTGACATCCATGGGCACCAGCACCAGACGTCCGTTCGCGCGCCCGCGAAGCTCGGTCAACGCGTCGCTGCCCTCCGGGTCCCGGCTGGTGGCGATCACCAGTTCCACATCCGGGCTTTCCAGCAGTTGTTCCACCATCGCCAGCCCGATGCCCCGGCTGGCGCCCTGGATCAGGATATTGCCTTGCATATTAGTCATATCTTCATTCTGCCCCGGGTGCGGAGAAAGGCGTGTGAAGGCCGGGCCTCAGCTACGAATTCCTCAAGGGC